>JAISFP010000335.1 GCA_031263525.1 Deltaproteobacteria bacterium
GCAGGGAGGCCAGTGAACTTTCCCGCGGGGAAAGTCCCATGACCTTTCCGGCCTGCTTTCGGATACCGGCTTCCGGAGTCCTGGCCCGTCCGCGATTTGCGGTCCGGCCTTAGGCGGGACCTGCTTCGGAGGGAGCGGCAGGGCGGGGCAGCCCGCCTGCCGCGCTGGACGGAAAGCCGGGGTGACCGGCGGGCGAAAGCGGCAGGGAGGCCAGTGAACTTTCCTGCGGGGAAAGTCCCATGACCTTTCCGGCCTGCTTCCGGACACCGGCTTCCGGAGTCCTGGCCCGTCCGCGATTTGCGGTCCGGCCTTAGGCGGGACCTGCTTCGGAGGGAGCGGCCGGGCGGGGGCAGCCCGCCTGCCGCGCTGGACGGAAAGCCGGGGTGACTGGATGGAGGAGCTCGGGAGACCTGGGCTCCTCTTCCGGGGGAGTTCCTGGGGCTTTTCTGGACCTGGAGGTCCTCCGAGAGAACCCCCCGTTCTGCTGCTGCGCGGGGGCTCTTCCGGGCGGCCTCTGGGGGGGCATGGTCCCCGACCCGCTGCTTGTTGAATCTGCTGGTGAGTTTCGTTTTACCGAATGACTGCCATGGAGTCAACCCGGACGGGACCGGCCGAGGCTCGGAAAGGGGAACAAATGTTTATCAGTTAGAATAATTTGGACTGATTCGGAATATCTGTCGATCGGTCCCGCGATGGTTTTCGGAAAGAAAGTCCAGGCTTCAGGCCGACTTGACGATTCGCTCGAAGAAAATCTTGTCCGGGGCAAAAAAAGTCCGTGAGATCCTCCCAGGAGGTCCCGTTCCGGGGTCACGCCGGTCGGGAGAGAAAGAGCGATAGTTGCGCGAAAGAGAGCGGCGGCTCCGGAAAGCCTTGTAGGGCAAGGAAATCGTCTCCAGGACCTCGACGTCCGAAAGGGCTCGCGAAAGGCCGGCACAGGGGCGGGCCCGGAATCCCCGGCAGGGACGGGGCTTTCCCGCGGATTTTCGGGGGTCTGCCGATGCGGCGGGCGACTTGTTACAGAATCTGGATTGACGTTTCGGCGGCTAAGGGGGCGGAGGCTTTTCGCGCCGGAGATGCGGCTTTCGCGCGGGATGATGTTGCTTTCCGTGTGGATTTAGTGGGTTTTCGCGAGATAGCATAGTAATCATTTCAATAAATGTTGCAGATTATTATGTTATGTTGCAGTTTTCGCACGAGTTTGATCGTGAGTGGGGGCGCGTGTTTTTTCGCTGGTATGGTCCCGTGGCTGGATTCTGCTGAAGGGAGCGGGGCATGAAAGGACGCGATGCCGGTCTTCGGGCATGGGGGCACGCGGAATGCGGGCGTGGCGAAAACTCGGTCGCTGCGGGGGGGCGCGGACTTCAGGGGAGCGGCCAGGACTTCCCGAAGCCGGATGTAGCCCTTGCGTGTCTGAGGGCGGAGGCTTCGGGGGACAGGGTTTCGCGGGAGGGCGCGGAAAGGATGCCGCGGAGGGGGCGCTGGCTTTCGTGAGGTATCGGCTTCTCGGGCAGACGGTGAACCTGGCGGATACGGAGACCGGGGCTACTTGGGAAAGGATTTAGGTAGCCGTTCACGGGTAGGTCTCCTTGGCCACGGAGGTAGCCTGTTCTGGATTCGGCGGAAGGCCGCCCAGGCCACGGCGGAAGGCAGTCCAGGCCACGACGGAAGGCCGCCCAGGTTACGGAGGAAGGCCGCCCAGGCCACGGAGGAAGGCCGTCCAGCCCACGGCGGAAGGCCGCCCAGGCCACGGAGGAAGGCCGTCCAGGCCACTGAGGAAGACCGTCCTGCACCAGGAATGAGGATGATCTGAATCCAGCTGTAGGTTCCCCTGTTTTCGTCTGTGAACAGATACGGATTTAGCTGGAGGCGCTGGCCGGCATGAACAGGGCCGGGGGGCAGGCGGTCAGGTGGGGCGGCTTGTTCGGTGCGGGGGGCCCTGGAGCCGGATTTGGCTTCGTAAGGGCGGATGCCCGGCGAGGGTCTCAGCCGACCGTTCTGAAGGGAAGCAGCCCAGCGGGAGGCGGCTCAGAACTGCGTGGACGCTGCTGATGGCTGCACAGGGAAGACATGGAGATTTTCGGGTCACGGACGGCGGTGAGATTTTCAAAGGTTGTGACGGGAGAATCGCCCGAAAGCTGTGGCCTGAAAGTATATGGACGCAGCCGCAGGTTGTAGAAGATGCGAGACGGGAGGAGGGCGGCCCGGGAGGAGGGTGGGATGACCGGAGGAGACTGGCTAGCCCGGAGGAGCCCGGGCGAGCCTGGCACAGCCCGGAGGATCCCGGAGGAGCCTGGCACAGCCCGGAGGATCCCGGAGGAGCCTGGCTCAGCCCGGAGGAGCCCGGAGGAGCCTGGCTCAGCCCGGAGGATCCCGGAGGAGCCTGGCTCAGCCCGGAGGAGCCCGGAGGAGCCTGGCACAGCCCGGAGGAGCCCGGAGGAGCCTGGCACAGCCCGGAGGAGTCTGGCTCAGCCCGGAGGATCCCGGAGGATCCCGGAGGAGCCTGGCTCAGCCCGGAGGATCCCGGAGGAGCCTGGCTCAGCCCGGAGGAGCCCGGATGAGTCTGGCTCAGCCCGGAGGAGCCCGGATGAGTCTGGCTCAGCCCGGAGGAGCCCGGATGAGTCTGGCTCAGCCCGGAGGAGACCGGATGAGCCTGGCTCAGCCCGGAATAGCCCGGATGTAGAGAGAAGGTCACCTGTCCGATTCGGTTCTGACTCAGAAGGATGTGATCAGTCCAAATTTGAAGGAAATTTCTGCTTCAATACCATCCGGTTTGGGAATCTTGTGGTATATTTTTTGTCAAGTCCCCGCTTATTGTGGAGACTGCCTTCGGGATGTTGGATCCGAGATCATCCGGAGGCAAGGGCAAGACTGGCTGAGTTTCGGAGGGCGATGGTATTCCCGTAGATTTTCACGGATGTAGGGACAGGTTGTTTATGCATCCGCATTTGCTGTGGTCCGGAACCCTTGCTTTCAGGCTGGGATGGCCACGCGATACGCGGATATAGGCTCAGGAATCCTTGACTATGCCCGCCATAAGCCCGAGCTTCCTGGCCGGGCTCGATGGCTCCGGGATGCACGGATCATTCGGAGCGTTTGAGATCCATGGCCATGTGGGACCCTTGGCCCCGGCAGACGCGCCAGGTTGGGCCGGCAGACTTCCGTGCCCCACTCTTTGACCGTTGCTTTCTGGCCTGTTCACCGCCCGATCCCCCCGTATTTGGGCAGACCCGTCGCATCCGGTCTCAGCCCTCAGCATCCAGCCTAAACAGCCCGCAACCGTCGACCTCTGCCCCCAGGATCTGCCTGGCTCCTCCGTCGCATCCTGAGTTCACCTTCTCTCGCAACCTGCAGGCCGTGGCGAAGGATGGTGGCGGCAGACGCCTTTCGGGATGACGTCCCGGAAGCTGCGCGGCCCCGCCTGCATCCCGCTGACCCGTGGCGAGGGATGGCGGCGTCGGACGGCTTCCGGGATGAAGTTCCGGATCCTCCGCTGCCCCCGGCTGCATCCCGCCTGCATCCCGCTGACCCGTGGCGAGGGATGGTGGCGTCGGACGGCTTCCGTGACGAAGTCCCGGATGATCCGCGGCCCCCGGCTGCATCCCGCTGCATCCCGCTGGCCCGTGGCGAGGGATTGTGGCGTCGGACGGCTTCCGTGACGAAGTCCCGGATGCTCCGCGGCCCCCGGATGCATCCCGCTGACCGGGTGAGGATGCAGGCCGACTTCAGCAGGTGAAATCAGGATGCGCGGCTTCATCCCGGATGCGGGATGCCGGGATGTTTCGCGGCTGCATCCTCCTGGAGGAGGGGAGGAAGTGAGCCCGGATGTCAGGAGAGAAGAAAGCCTCCTCCTTTTTCCTGGCTCAGGAGCTTGCATTTATCTTTCAGATGGAAGATGATCCTCAGCTGGATTTTGTCAGGAGCGCATCCGCAAGAATTTCATCGGTACATCCGGAACTGGGGTTATGGTCCTGATTTTTCATCAGCTCGGGTAGGATGGAGACAGAACTTATAAATCATTATAATATCCCTTAAAGTTATACAATTTAATGCTATTTGATAAATTTTATTAAGAGATTTGAACAACGTTTCTGATTTAACGAATTTCTGTTGATTTTTAAGATAGAATACCAAGATATCGATTTTAGAATTTTCTGAATGAATGATCTTTCAAGAAATCCTGGAGTAAAATAAATTATGTTCCTTATCAGCACTAGCCTGCCGTGATTGATGGTTTCCCAAAACTGAGGAACCGGGTTGCGGCCCGAATCGATATTTGCTACTCTTCGTGACACAGTCGAATCGCTTATTGTTCTTCGGCAGGTCGGCAGGCAGGAAGCTACGCCTCGGGCGCTCCGGGGCCGCAAGTTCCTGAAGCAGGCCAGGCCGGCCGGAAAGCCCGGCTTTAAGCTTCCATGACTCTCGCATCTCCTCCGGCGCCTCGCGGGCCGCTTAATCACATGGCACCCATGCTCCCTTCCCGGAAACGACGGCCCGTTCAGGACGCTTCAGGCGCTGGATTCGCCGGGCTTCCGGGCTCCGGAACAACGGGTCTTGACCGTCTGCAGGCGCCCCGGCCTGCCCCAGCAGCAACCCTGGCCGGAGGGTTCCTCTCGGGGGCCTCCGGCCAGCCTCCCTTCTTCGTTCTTTTAGATGCCGGTTGCCAGAACCGGCCCTGGCTCTTCAAGGAATTCCCAGTTCCCCGGGCTGTTCCTGCGGCCCGTACTCCACGCCTCGGCTCCTGCCAGAGCGAATGTACGTCCCGGCAGGCATCTGCCCTCCGGGCCTTCCTGACAGCCGCCGCGGACTCGGACCCGGGGTCAGGAGCAACGCCTTCCCCCGTCCCCGGTCGAGGCGCCGGATGGCCGCGCCCCGCAGGGAAGTCCCCTCGCCACCGTCACTTTCAACCCCGAGCCTCACAGGAGGGGGCAGTTTGACATAGAACATCTCCGTATTGGCTCTCGTAAGACGCTGGACTCCTGTCGTGTATCCTGCCGGCGCAGGACCCGCAGGACGTGCCGGCACCTGCGGTCGCGGCCTGCGGCCTCAGGTTCAAGTCCATGCGCCAAGATTTGCTAATTGCTTCAGGCCTCTATTCCAGGATGATTGTTTATGAATCATACAATTATCAGAGGGATTTTGAAGACGCTGTCAAGCGACATGCGTTCTGTCCCCTATCCCCCCCTGGGAATACCCCAGGGATCATCCCTTTTCATTCAGCTGCCGGCGCTAGACGGTTTCGAGTGCCCGCGTTCAGGGTGCCCCGACAGACGTTTCCCGCGCCTGGCTTCCGCCGGGCGCGGCCCCGCCGTCTCCCCTGGCGGCCTTGTCAGGCCGGTGCTCTGGGGAGGGGCCGCAGGCGGACCCGCCTGCCAGGCGCTCCCGGTCTTCGGGGGCCTCGGGCTCGTGTCCCCCGCCGGGCACGCCTGGAACCTCGACACCGGCAACCCGCACGGGGACTGGGAGGCGCTGAGCTCCCCCTCGCCGGATTTCCGGACGATCGCGCAGCCGCGGCTCTCCGGCAGGAGGCAGTGCGTCCGGAACTGCCCGATCAGGACTGGCTTGCGCCCCCCCGGCTCCCCGTCCCCCCGGCCGAACCTGGCCGGGTGGGGCTGCGGCACGGACTGCCCGGCCGTCTCGCGGGCCATGAGCTCCTTCTCCTCCGACAACATGATGAGGCTGAACGTGGTGCCGGCTGCAGCCGCCTTGCCGTGCGGTCTCGGCCTGGTTCGCGAGATTGGCCTGGCCCCCGCGGCGGGCCGGCTCTTCTCCTTTTCCGGTCTGCCGGCAGCCATGATGCCGACCTCCGCCAGCTGCGCCCGGCCTTCCGCCGTCCCCGCCGGGCACGTCCTTCACCCCTCCGCCCCCGGGCGGGGGGCCGTCTCGCGGCCCGGGACCGCATTCTTCTGCTCCGGCGGCTCCGGCTCCCCGGCTTTCTCCATGCCGGCGCCGCCCAGCTCCGGCTCCTCCACCATGTCCGGGGGCCGTCCCGCCGGGGGAAGCCCCGACATCTCGCCGGTCCTCCCCGGCCCTGAGCCGGAGGCGCCCGGAGAGGCCGGTTCCATGGCAGTCGGCTCCGGTCCCGGCCAGTACTCCGCCCAGCTTCCCGACGAGGCGAAGCCGGCCGACACGGCTGACGGACGGGGCGCACCGGCAGAGTCGCCCGACCAGGACCGGCAGGCCGTCCTTTACATCCCGGTAGCCCCGGGAGCCCTCCTGGAGGCTCAGGGAGCCCGGGAGTTCCAGGGCGGGCAGCTGATCCAGGAGGACCAGGGAGTCCAGGTGGCCCGGGGAGCACAGGAGGCCCCCGGGACCGACGTCAGTGACGAAACTGCCGCCTCCGGCGACGTCGCGGCCGGAGGGGCCGCAGACTCCGTGCCGATGCCCGAGTTGCCGCGCTTCAGCACGGGGTGCCCCTTCCCCGTTGCGGCGGGGGGCTCCGGGGCCCCCTGGGGTCCTCGTTCCCCTGCGGAAACCCAAAGTGAGGAGCGCCACTTTCAGGCCGTCCTGAGCGGCGAGACCACGAGGCTCGCGCTGTCAATGCTGCATGCGGTCAAGAGCTCCCTGCAGGATTCCGGCCGGGTCCAGAGGGCGTTCACCCCGCTCCTGGAAGACTTCAGACGTTTCCTGAGCAGGGGCATAACCATCAACCACGTGGCTGGCATGGCGGTGATGGACGCGCTCTCCGAGCCGCTCGTCTCCTACGTGTCCTGCGGACGTTCCGGCACCGACAACCCCCTGGGCCGGGCCTTCGGGAGACTGCGGAGGGCCCTGGACACATGCAGCCACTGGACGTCGCTCCGCGCCCGCGAGATCTACTGGGAGCTCCTCCGGCAGCGGGCCTGGCCCGTCCCGGGCCCTGCCGTCCCCGCCGGCTCGGACCCCGTCCTCATCGAGGCCGTGGACGAGGAATACCGCCGCGTCTTCAGGGCCTCCTTCCCGTACGGGTTCGTCTTCCCCAGGGCCGCCTGCCCGCCGGTCGCGCTCGCGGACTTCGCCGCGCGTTCCGCGGTCGAGGCCCTGGAGAGATCCTCCGAGAACAAGCCCTTCGGCACCGAGCTGGTAGCCATGGATCTTTTCCCCGGCACCGGCACTCACGCGGCCAGGCTGGTGGCCCTGGGGCTTGCGGGCACGGGGCCCGAGCTCCTTGACAAGTACCTGGGCACCGCCGTCCTGTGCTGCGCCACGGACCCCATGTCCTACCACATATCCGCAATGAAAATGGAGGAGGCCTTCCGCTCCGTCCTGGGGCCCGCCATGCCCCGCACGCCGTACCTGGGGGTCTCGCTTGACGACCCGGCGAACCGCATGGACCCGCTCGGGCGCCGGGGCGAGAGCCCGCTCTCGGAGAACGTCGCGAGCCAGCAGAAGCTCAGGTCGGGCGGCGCGAACATTGTCCTGGGGACCCCGCCCTTCCCCGGGGACGGCCTCCCCCGGAAGGGGGGGGGCCGCCGCAGGCTGCCCTGCGGCCCTGACGACAGGAGTGACCGGCGCGGCAACGGCGCGGGGGCGATTAGCCAGGCGGGGCTCGAGGCCGCGAAGGGCTCCCTCGGGAACCTCGTCCGGTGCTGCAACGCCCTGGACGGCAGGTTCGGCGCGCTGGCCGTCACGACCGACTGCCGCTGGGCCCTGCTCAGCTCCGCCGGACAGGTCAGGTCCGTCATGGAGCAGCACTTCGGGAACGTCAGCATAATGAAGTACCTGGCCGGCCACGTCACCACCCGCTCCAGGCTCAGGAAGGCCGCGGCGGGGGGCTCGTGGGCCTTCGGCCCGGGGCACCTCAGCCCGCAGCTGGCCCTGACGGTCCTCGCGAGGGGCGCCTCCGGCCCGAAGGGATTCTTGATGGGGACCCTGCCGGGCCGGCGCCGCACGTGCGGTGGGGACGGGTACGCCGGCGGCCCGTCCCACGTGTTCGGGGAGGGCATAGACTGGAGGCCCGTGCCTCAGGGAACCATTGACGAGCGCGCCCTGCCCGGCAGCCGGGAGGGCGACGGAGCGCCCGCCAGGAAGGGGAGCCGTCCGCAGGACGCCCGCCCCTCCCGCGGGGCGCGGCAGGCCCCGGCGCCCGCCCCCCTTGTCAAGAGGAGGCCGGGAAGGTCCCGCGCGACGCCCGACGTGCCGGTCGCCGGCTCCGGGCAGGACGGCGACCCCGGAACCGCCGGCGCCGGAACCGGAGGCCAGCCGTGAGGCCCTGAGCCTGGATCTGTCCGGGGGGCGGTCGACTGGATATGCGCGGCCTGCCCTCCGGGCTCTGCCCGGGGGCGCCCGTTTCGGGTTCTCGATACCTGCCCCCCGGGCAGTGCCCGGGCCTGTCCGTGGCTTGCGTCCGGCCTTCGGCGCAAGTCCGGCCCGGGCAAGACTCCCCCCTTCCGCCCTGGGGGGAGAGCGAGGCCCCCGGAGCGCAAGCTCCGGGGGCTTTCTGCTTCGCCGTCCCGCGACCGCCTGCGCCGGGGACGAAGGAGGGACGCGTCCGGTTCCGCAGGAGTGTCGCGTGGGAGGCCCGCGGCTCCTGCGGTCCGGAAGGCCCGCCGCCTCCAGGTTGCTAGCGACTGGGGCCCCGCGCCTCCTGCCGGTCCGGAAGGCCCTCCCCCTCCAGGTTGCTAGCGACTGGGGGCCCTCGCCTCCTGCCGGTCCGGAAGGCCCGCCGCCTCCAGGTTGCTCGCGACTGGGGCCCCCCGCCTCCTGCCGGTCCGGAAGGCCCGCCGCCTCGAGGCTGTGACCGGCGGGGCCTGCCCTGAGGGACGCGGGAGAGCTCGGCGTTCCCGGTCCGGTCGTGAAGAGGGGGGCGGAAGCCCGTCGCCAATCCCGGCGATTCTGGGGTAACAGCGTTTCTGAGGCATACGGCAAAGCCTGACGGCTTGGCCAGGAAGTGTCCGGGGGCATCCTGACGGGCTGGTAAGGCCCGTCACCTCCCGGGCAGGTCAGAGCCGGTCCGCGAACGAGCGGTTTTCCTGCGAGTGCTGGACCGGCCCTGACCAGTCTCCCCTTGGCGAGGGAGGAGCGAAAACACCTGGAGCGCATTCTCCGGGGGCTTTTTTGTGTTTCCCTCGCCTGGAACGCAGGACGCGGGCGCGGCAGGAAGGAGGCGGGGATACTGGAGGGCGGCGGGGCGGGCAGGGAAGCGGGCGGCAGGACGTAGGCGGGCAGGCTGGAGGGCGGCGGGTCGGGCAGGGAAGCGGGCTGCAGGGACATAGGCGGGGAAATTGGAGGGAGCTTTTTCGAGGCGGGATGCGCTGTCTGGCGGTGAGAGGAAGCTGTCTTTCAAGGGGACGAGGTGGAGCAGGCGAAGAGGCGGATCATTAGGAGGGTGAGGGACGTGGGGTGGAAAGGGGGCGTCCGGGCGAGGAGGGAGCGGAGGAAGAGGCGGATCATTAGGAGGGTGAGGGGCGCGGGGTGAAAAGGGAGCTTCCGGGCGAGGAGGGAGCGGAGGCGTGACGGGCGGGGGAGGAAATGGCAGGAGCTCCGGGATAGCCGGGCCGGGGCGGTCTGGAGCGGGCGGGGCTCAGTCGCGGTAGTCGCGTTGGGGCTCGGCCGTGCGCCGGGGCCCTGACGGAGCCCCCGGCATGGCGGGGGAAAAAGGAAAGCTCCCCGGGGCACGGGCCGCGGGGGCTTCGGTTTTGCCCGCGTCCGGGGGCAGGAGCTTGGGCTGGAGCGGGGCCTCTCGCGGGACAGGGCCGGACGAGTCAAGGCGGGTAGAAGCCGGCCCGGGACGCCGGGAGGCACCGGGCGTCCCGGAACTCGCCGGACGGGAAGGCGGGGGAGGGCTGCCGTGCCGTCAGCACATGTATTCATGTCCGCCGTCGGGGCCGGGGAGGCTCGGCGTCTTGGGGGCCGCCTCGCCGTCCTCGTCACCGTCCGCAACGTGTCCTACCGGAATCAGGAAGTCCCCCAGCCCCGGGCCGGCGGGCGGCTTGATGCGCTTCCTGTAGCGCCAGGCATGCTTCGCGGCGAGCTCCAGGAAGAACATTCCCGCCACGACGTGGAATTTCCTGACTCCCAGGAAGCCCGAGACGGCCAGCGCCACGATGGAGACGCTGAATCCCACGACCTCGTTCCAGAGTTCGCGGGAGGCCGCGGACGAGTGGCGGCGCACGGGGCGGCCCATCTCCTCCGCGTCCGGAAGGTTCCGGGCGGCGGGGGCGGGCCTGCCCTTCCAGGAAGCCAGCATGGCCTCGGGGTCGGTGCCGGTCTTCTCCAGGTACTCCGCGTACTGGAGCAGGGCGCCCGGGTCCAGGCGGTCCAGGATCTGGAGGGCCTTCAGGGGGCTTACGGTCCCAGGGTCGTACATGACGAGCAGGCTCCCGGTCAGGGTGTTCATCTCCCACGAGAGGATGCCGGGGCATTCCGTCAGATCGTCCAGGGACAGCTCGGGGTCCTTGAACCTCTCCGAGCGGAGCCTTATCCGTCCGGGTATGGAGCTTACTATCAACTTTCACTCCTGGCAGGCTGGGGATCGGGGCGCGGCCTGGCGTCCGGGGGTGCCGGGCCAGGATACGGGGGGGCGTCCTGGGCAGGCCGTTCAGGACAGTCCGTCCGGGGCAGGGCGTTCCGGGCAGGCCGCAGGCGGGGCGGCCTGCCCGCGGCGGCTGGGCCGCCGGGCCTCTACTCGTCCTCCTCGGCCGGCTTGGGGGCCAGCCTCTCCCAGGGCTTCAGGAACGGCCTGGAGGCCCTGGCGGCCACGAGCACGGTGGTGCCGTTGTGGAGGAAGGAGACCAGCCCCGCCCCCGCCACGCCCAGGAGCCCGAGGCCCAGGAAGACGCTGTTCAGGATCACTATGATCCAGTAGTTCTCGTGGATGCGCTTCATGGAGCGCTCGGCGAGGAGCCTCGCCACGGGGAGGGCGTCCAGCCTGCCGTTCAGGAGCTGTACGTTGGCCACGTCCTTCGCGAGCTCGGAGCCGTCCGAGAGGGCGACGCCCACGCGGGCCAGGCTCAGGGCGGCCGAGTCGTTCAGGCCGTCCCCCACCATCATCACCCTGCGGCCCTCCCCGGCGAGGGCGGAGAGGTAGGCGGCCTTGTCGTCCGGGAGGAGCTCAGCCTTGAACTCGTCGAAGCCGATCTTCGCGGCCATGTTCGCTGCGGTGGCCGTGAGGTCGCCCGTGAGCATGACCGTCCTCTCGACGCCCGCGGCCTTGAGGGCGTCCATGGTCTCCCTCGCGCGGTAGCGGACGCGGTCGCTTATGGCTATCACCGCCGCGAGCGCCCCGTCCGCGGCGAGGTAGATCATGCTCTCGCCGTTGGCCGCGATGCGCTCCGTCTCGCGCTCGGCCTCGGGGGTCAGGGGCACCCCCTCGTCCTCGAAGATGAAGTGGCGGCTCCCCAGGAGCACCTTCTTGTTGCGCCAGGTGCTGGATATGCCGTGGGCCACCACGTAGTCGACCTTGGTGTGCTCCTCGGCGTGGCTCAGCCCCTCGCGCTTGGCCTGGTTCACGACGGCCCTTCCCACGGGGTGGGGGAAGTGCTCCTCCAGGCAGGCGGCGAGCCTCAGGGCTTCGGTCCTGTCGAAGGGGGGGAAGGTCACGATCTCCGAGACCTGGGGCCTGGCCTCTGTGAGGGTGCCGGTCTTGTCGAAGACGCAGGTGTCGGCGGAGGCGAGCTCCTCCAGGAACCTCCCGCCCTTCACCAGGATCCCCGACTCGTTGCCCTCCCTCATGGCGGAGAGCACGGCGATGGGGGTGGAGAGGCGGATGGCGCAGGAGTAGTCGACCAGGAGGGCGTTCCCGGCCTTGGCCACGTTGCGGGTCACGAGGAAGGTCGCGAGCGCCAGGAGGAAGTTGAAGGGCACGATGGCGTCGGCCATGCGCTCCGCCCGGCCCTGGAGCCCGGACTTGGAGGCCTCGGACTCCTTTATGTACTCGATTATCGAGCGGATGCGCGTGCTCCCGCCCACCCTGGAGGCCCTGACGGTTATCTCGCCCTCCTCTACGGTGGTCCCGGCGAAGACCGCGCCGCCCGCCTCCTTGTGGACGGGCAGGGGCTCGCCGGTCATGGTGGCCTGGTTCACCATGGCGTCCCCGGACTCCACCACCCCGTCCACGGGGATGAGGCCGCCCGCCTGGACTATCACCTCGGAGCCTATCTGGAGGGAGCTCTCGGGGACCAGCTGCGGCTTCCCGTCCTTGCCCCTGATCCAGACCTTCTCGTCGGGGCCCTTCAGGCTGTGGAAGAGGACCGAGAGGCTCCTGCGGCGGGCCCAGGCCTCCAGGTAGCCGGAGAGCGAGAAGAAGAACAGGAGCGTGCCCGCCGACCTGAAGTCGGCCCGGCCGAAGCACACGGAGAGCGCGACCGCGTCCAGGACCTCCACGTTCAGCTTCCCGTGCCAGAGGAGCTCCTTCAGGCCCTTCAGCACGATGGGCACCGCGGCGAAGACGTTCAAGGCGATCCTCGCGGGCCAGGGCAGGAAGAGCTTTTTCAGCACCAGCACCCAGACGGGGTTGTAGGGGAGGGGGGCCTCCTCGCCCACGCTCAGGGGCTCCCTCTCGGTGACCGACACGGGGTGGATCCCCTGCTCCTCGAACTCGTTTATGGTCCTGAGGATGAACAGCCGCTTGCCGGGGGCGTCCTCGTACAGGACGAGGACGCTCCCGGTGAGCCGGCTGTAGGAGATGTACTTCACGCCCCCGTACTTCATGAGGGTCGCGGAAAGGCGGTCGAAGCCCTCCGCGCCCAGGCGCACGGGCTCCACGCGCACGCGCAGCCGCCCGCGGAGGTCCGAGATAACGCGGCCGTCCATCGGCGTAATACCCCTTTTACTCGGAGGCCTTCTTGGCCTGCCGGTCCTGGGCCTTCTGGTCGGCCTCGGCCACGATGTCCCCGATGTTCTCCCTCGCGGTCTCGACTATGGCCTCGACCTTCCTCTTGGCGGTGATGCCGTGGCTGAGCACGGCGGTGGCGCCGCTCTTGAGGTACGAGGGCCTGCCCGAGGTGAGCGCGGTCACGGCCGCGCCCGCGAGCACGCCCACGCCGAAAGATATCCACCTCCACTTGTTCCACATAGATCCTGCTCCTGGGGCCCGGAATTGATAAGGACTCGTTGTGCGCGCGGCGTCCCTCCGGGCCGCCGGGCCGGGCCGCCGCACGGAAAGGGTATAACACCCCGAATCCCGCATTGCAAGCCCGCACGGGAGAATGTCAAGCATATTTATTGACAATCAGTTGCATTAAGGGCGGCCTCCGGAGGGCTTCCTGCAAGTGATTCTCCGTAAACGCGCGGGCGCCCCGGGCGGGCCGGGACGGCCCTTCCCCCCGGCGGCCGGGGCCCCCGGCCGGCCCTCCCGCGCGGCTCGTCAGAATATTACCTTTACTCTGTCTCTTCCCCGAAACCCGCGTGTCTAAAGGCGTTTTGGCAGGGGGCGGGCAGAGCGGCCGGCCGGCCCGCTCCCCTCGGCCCGAGTCCGGCCCCGCCGAAGATGCGACTGAGAATCAGTAGCACCCGGTAGCGCCCCGTGACCGTTCGCGGCGCCCGGGCCCCGGGGACCGGCCGCGCGGCCCCGCTAATTTTTTGACATGATGGCGGACGCGGCCCCGGGCAACCTCGAAAAAAAAAATCGCCTCCGTCCCGAATCCGCCCTCCGGGGGCCCCGTGAGGGGTTTTTTTACATGTTTTCCTTCTTTTCCGGCCCGGAACGGGCCTCGAAATCCGCTAACCCGCGTGTCCCGCCATGGGCCGGGGACTTCCGGAAAGGGAGACCGGACGCGGGACGGTCCGGGAGCAGGGTCGGGGAGGGGGAAGGATCGAGACGGGGGGAGACCGGGCGCGTGACGGGCCGGGAGAAAGGGCGCGATGCGGGCCGGGAGCAGGAGCGAGGCGGGGAGGGAAACGCGCGGGAAACCGGGAGCAGGAGGGGACTGAAGACGTCGAGCGAGGCGGGGAGGGGAGGTATCCGGAGGGCCGTCAAGGAGTCGTACGGGAAGGGAACCGGAGAGCCGGGGTGGGCAGGCCCGGCGAGCATTGCGGAGGACAGTCCAGAGGCGTTCGGGGCGGGAGCAGAAGGGTCTGGCGAGGGGCGGGCTCAAGGATGCCAGAAGGGGCGATGGCGGGGTGACGGGCGCGGAAGGGGGGCGTGGCCGGCCTGAAGAGGCCTGAAGCGGCCTGATGAGGACAGCCCGGAGGCGTAGCGGGCGGGAACCTCGGGGTCGGGTGAGATTGGGAGGCATCATGACAGGCGAGACGGGGAGGACTGCGGATGTCTGAAGTGGGCGATGGCGGGGTGACGGGCGCGGAAGGGGGCGAGGCCGGCCTGAAGAGGCCTGAAGCGCCCTGATGAGGACAGTCCGGAGGCGTTGCGGGCGGGAACCTCGGGGTCGGGTGAGATTGGGAGGCATCATGACAGGCGAGACGGGGAGGACTTGCGGATGTCTGAAGGGGGCGATGGCGGGGTGACGGGCGCGGAAGGGGGCGTGGCCGGCCTGAAGCGGCCTGCAGCGGCCTGATGAGGCCTGATGAGGACAGTCCGGAGGCGTTGTGGGAGGGAACCGCGAGGTCGGGTGAGATTGGGAGGCTTCATGACAGGCGAGACGGGGAGGATTGCGGATGTCTGAAGGGGGCGATGGCGGGGTGACGGGCGCGGAAGGGGGGCGTGGCCGGCCTGAAGCGGCCTGAAGCGGCCTGAAGCGGCCTGAAGCGGCCTGAAGCGGCCTGATGAGGCCTGATGAGGACAGTCCGGAGGCGTAGTGGGAGGGAACCGGGGGTCGGGTGAGATTGGGAGGCTTCATGACAGGCGAGACGGGGAAGATTGCGGATGTCTGAAGGGGGCGATGGTGAAGTGACGGGCGCGAAAGGGGGGGGGCCTGGAAAGCCATGCTTCAGACCGTCCGGAGGCGTTCGGGACAGGCGCCAAGGGGTCGGACTGGAAGGGAGGATTGAGGAGGAAGGACTGGAGGCGTTCGGGACAGGAATCAAGGGGGCGGACGGACAGTTCCGGAAGCAGGGTACTGTCAGCCCGGAAGGGAAGGCGCCTGACAAAGCCGAGACATGCAGGGGGAGAAAACCTCTCTGAATCTGAAGGCAAGAAGGGAGTAAACCTCTCTGAAGACAAGAAAAGAGAGATTCGGGAGGAGATACCGCCTTGTCTCTTCCCCGCCGGGCGGAGAGAGCCTGGCGGGCCCGCTGTCCGTAGGAAAGACTTGACAGGCGGTCTCAGGCAGGGAATCGAACCGACCCCCTCTCTCGGAGAAATGACGTCCCAGACCCGCGGGAATGTGCCCGGGGCCTGAGAATGGCCACGCTGGAAAAGGAGGAAGGCCGCCTTGTGCCCTGATGAAGTCTCCCTTTCTTTCGTCTGTGAACGGAAACAAAACGCAGAGTTGCCATTTAGGCTTAAAGAAGCATATTTTATTTTAAGAGAGTATTAGCAGGATAATTTGACGCTCTTTTGAAGCTAAGAGATGTGGCAAAACCTAATATGCAGTAAGCTCGTGCAGGTGCGAATCGTTTTCCGGATTAAGCCTGCAAGCCTGACGGATCGGGGCATTCGGAGTTTTCCCGGAAAGTTCCACTAGTTTCACGAGCCTGGTCTTTTAAAGCGGCATGGACGAATGGGGGAACCGACGGACGGTTCCCCTGTGGGACCGGGAGCTAGCCTGGCCCAGGGGGCCGGCCGGCCTTCGGGACATCTCCGCTGCCGGGAGCATGTCGGTCTTTCGGGAGAGCTCGCAGGACGGTTCCGCATAAAAAAATACTATATTATGATGATTTTCTGGATATTTATAAGACAGATTGTATGTGCTTTTCATGACGGATACGTAGCCGAGAAGATGGCGATGGCCGGAAGTCAGAGGCTCTGGAAAAGCCCCCTCAGGCTGGTCCGGAGGGGTCGGCGAGAGCCGCTGGAGGAGCTCTTGGGGACGGGATGTCGGCTTTTTCCAGATTTATTTTCGCTCTGGATTTGGACAGACAAATATGCCTTGACGAGCCTTTGATATGAATAATGTGTTGATATTGGGATTTATTAAGCATCTAGAGGCGTATATGGTGTAGTTTTCAGAATTGCAAGATTTTCCGTGGTCGGCCGGAGCGAGGACGTAAGCCGGAAAGGGGAATAAAATACTTGACAGGTCCACCCCAGAGAGGATAATATGCCTTAATGCGGTAAAACAAAATTCTCCTGCCTCGGGTTACTCTTCTGAGAGCTCACTTCAGAGAGCCAGCAGCCCAGCCGGGTGAAGCCACCAAACATGTTAAAGAATTAGATTCAAGAATTAGAGCCCGTTCAAAAAATCGAGCCCGTTCATAGCATTCTTGCTGTCCGCCTTTACAGGGAAAGAGGAGTTGCCTCGACAAGAAGAAACAGAAACTGTTGCCGGCTTGCGCCGGCCCCTGAGTCACGGCCCCATTTTTGGCCCCGCCGCCGGCCGGTGAGCCGGAGCCACCCGATTGAAGTCTTGTGATCCCCCTCGACAAGGGAAAGAGGTATTCCTGCAGCCATTTTGACAGGCCCGGAATCCTGAATGCAGCCGTCCCACGGACGGAAGCCGGCAACCCACCCCCATGCCATTGTGCAACGCCCTAATGCTCTGGGCAAATTAATCAGGGAAGGAGGTTTCGCCGCGCTCCCGGTCCTCCGGCCACACGGGTTCCCGCCGTTCGAGGAATCCAGGCCTGCCCGACTTCGGCGGCAGTCCTAAGCCTCTGTTCGGCATGGTCTGTGCCGTCTTCAGTCTCCATGCCAGTCCGCATGGATGTCGCCTGTTTGCGCCCCGGGGAACAGCTACCCGGAGCGGGACGGCTGGCTGCCCTGCCGAAGTTTTCCCGTCCCGTCACTTACGGAACGGCCTGCCTGTGATCGGCGCTCCGAGGAGCGCGCTCCAGGTACAGGACGCATTCCTGTACGGCGGGACAAGGCCGGGTCCCCCGCCGTGCGCGGGCCGGGCCCATCAGGTCCCGCGAATGTCCGCCTCCGGCCTGAGCTGAGCATACATCCCCGCATGTAGTCCCAGGCCGACAAGCCGTCCTCGCCGGCAGAGTACGTCCTTGCGAACCGGCGAGCCTTATTCCACTCACAAGCCTCCGAACAAGGCAACATAACCGAGCGGGGTGTTACGGCCGCGCAAGCACCGTCACACTGCCCGAGCCGCCGCGCTGACGAAACTAACGCGTGACCGGCCGCGCAACTGCCGGCATCGGAGGGACTTCCTGGCCAGGCGGGGTCTGCAGGGAACGCGCGAAGCGCGTCGCGCGCTCCTTCCGCTGCCCCGGACGCCTGCCAGGATGAATCGGCGCTTCACAATCTGCGGCAGGGAATCCTGCCTTCGGCGGTGCCGCTGTAGAAATATGCGTCCTCCTGAGGAGGCACGCTGACTCTCGGCGGGTACCCGGAGGAGTGGTTCCAGGGCCTGACAGGCTCGAAGGCCCGTCCGCAGGACCGTGGCACCTCAATCAGGCTCGGATCCGCTAGGGGACGTTTCACCCCAAGAGCGCAGAGCTCATCCGAAGCCGTTCGGCACGCCCGCGCGCAAGCCGCCAGGCAGGTATCTGCCTGAACTGTACCCGCTGAACTGCACCCAGTCCGTCAGGTCAGCAATGCGGAGCGCATGCCGTGCCCGGAACGCAGGAGATCTGCCCTTTCCGCCATGCGCCAGTCCAGTCTTCCCGCAGCCATTTTCAGCGGCCTTCGCCCGCGCTTCCAGGTTTCCTGCGGCCGGGCCGGACGAAGCCCCCTTCCGCGTCCGTTTCACGCCTTCATTTCCGGCCCTCCGGATCCCCATCCTGTGCCAGCTTTACGCCGTGTTCCGGCTTTCCGGGACCCCGTCTTGTGCCCGATTGACCCCGTTTGACCTCTTTTGTCCCTGACGTCCGGAACGGCTGAACCCTGAAGTCCTGTCGTCAAGGCCGGGCCCCGATGTCGATGTGCTGCCTTCCGCCCAGAGCGTCTTTCTCAGGACGTCTTTCTCATGACTGATTCTCGGTAAAGTTTTGCTGAAAGGTCGATATTTATGAGGGTTTCCAAGTTGTCTACCTGTTTTGCCTCCATAGGATACGGTATCGCTACCGTATTCGTGGCAGTGTTCGTGCCCCTCGCGACGTCCGGCGCCGCCGGCATGGCCGGCCCACCCCAGGCGGAGCTGCCGGTCGCTCACGGTGCAGCGCCTTCTCCGCCCGAAGGCGGTTCAGACAGCCGCTACGCCGCCACCCGTAGAGGCGAGGCCCCGGAGAGTACCGCCGCATCCGTGGAGTGTATCTTCCCTGGCCACTGTATCCTTGATGTTGCGGCTAGCTTTCCCGGCACGGTGTCCGTGACAGTTCGCGGGGAGGACGAGGTTCCGACATATGCGTCCCTGCCTGACGAAGCTTCAGCTTCTTCTGCGGCACAGGCGGTCGAAGTGACCGGCTCCGCAGCATTTCCTGGCGAGGCGCCTGCCTCCGCCCTGTATTCCTTCGCTCCGGACGAGCAGGTTTCCGGGGCGGGCCTGGGGACGCCAGGTTTACCGATCGGATACGATGGAGCCTCATTCGATGTCTGGTCGGGTACCCAATATGGCGATTCGCCTGTAATTCAATATGGCCGTTCGACAGAAATGCTGAATGCTTCAAATCCGGAAACACAAATTGGTTCTCTGCAGGAAACGCTAAATGCTTTCCCGCAGGAAACTCTTAATGCTTCAGCGCAGGAAATGATTAATGGTTCATTTCTGGAAACGCTGAATGGTTCCCCACCGGATACACTTAAAGATTTCTCGCAGGAAGCTCTTTCCGTATCATCATTTAATACGCTTTACGGTTCATCTCCAGAAACGTTTAACGGATCATCATTGGAAAATCTTAACGGATCCTCTCAGGAAACGCTTAATCGTTCCTCTCAGGAAATGCTGAATGGCACCTCTCGGGTAACGCTTAATCGTTCCTCTCAGGAAATGTTGAATGGCATCTCGCAGGAAACGCATAATCGTTTCTTTCAGGAAACGCTTAATCGTTCTTCTCTGGAAACGCTTAATCGTTCCTTTCAGGAAACGCATAATCGTTCCTTTCAGGAAATGCATAATCGTACATCTCAAGAAATGCCGAATGGCAACCTTCAGGAAACGTTTAATGGATCCTCTCGCGAAACGCTGAATGATTCTACGCCGGTAACCTTTAAAGGTTCATCTCCGGAAACGCTTGCTGGTTCCTCTTCGGAAACGCTGAATGATTCTTCTCAGGACACGCTGAATGCTGCGTCGCCGGGAATCCTGTCGTGGGCCACGCCGGGCGATGCGGAGTGCCTCCGGTCACCTCCGTCCGCAACTCGCCGGATCTTCCGCGAAACCGAAGAAATGACGGCGGAATCCTCCTCCGGCGAGGCCATGTCTCCAGCCATGACGGAGGGGGGTAGTTCGCTTTTCTCGGAGCTTGTGACAGGCGGTAATGGCTCGGCGCATCATGAGGTCATATTATCGAACGCATATCCTTTTTACGGGGCCATCGAGGCCGCACCAGCCGCCTCAAAACTCAGGCACGAAGCCGACTTCCCCGTTGCTGGCGATCAGGCCGAGGCCGCAGTTCTGTCCTCGACCGAGGCTCATGCCACGGCATGGTATCAGGCCGAGGCCGCATTTCGGGCTTCGGCAGCGGCTCTTCCGCCGGTCGGCGGACAGCTCCCGGCGAAGATGCCGGCACCTGCGGACCCGGCCGGCGCCGGCATCGCGCGTCCCCAGGCACCCCCTCTTGACCCGGGCGCACACGGGAGCGAGCCGCCGCCGGGGGAGAACGTCACGGGCGGCGTGAAGACTCCGGAGGCCACTCGTGCCGGGCCTCGTCCGGATGACGGCTCCCCGCCCGGGCCGTCCGTCCAAAACGGAGGCACGGCGACGGTCCGGTACGGGAAGCGCGTGCCGGATCCCCTGCTCCGGGGCGGTGGTCCGGAGCGGGCGGGCCGGGAAGATGCCTGGGTTCCTCAGCCGGTGCCGCATGACGGCATGGCGTCATCCATCCCTTCCTCGTCCTTGTTGCGGCTCCTGGCGGTCTGGATCGCATGCTGCGTCGCGGTCGTCATGGCCTCGCTTTGGATAGGACCGCAGGAAATCGTAAGGCGTCGCGGGCATGGAGGGCACGTCCGCCGGATGCCGGACGCCCTTGGCAGTCCGGCACCCTTCACGGGGACATGCCCGCAACTGGGCCCGGCGACCTGTTCCGGTCAAGTAGGCGCCGGGCTGCAAGAAGCCTCAGGCGGTCGGGGAACGCTCTCGCGGCAGGTGGTGACGGCAATCCGCGAGGAAGAGGGCTATGTCCCGGAGGACATCTGCCGGGTCCCCGGAAACCAGGAGGACTGCCCGGATGCGGATCCCGGCCTGGAGCTGGCGGAGCATGGTGAGGCGGGCGAGGAGGGCAGGGCGGCTGACATTCCTGAGCTCCGCGAGGCGGGCGGCAGGGAGCTCTGGGATCTGGATCTGGCGGAGCTCGGCAGGGCGAGCGTGGAGGAGTTCCTGGAGGAAAACATGCCGGCGCTCCGCGTGGCGGGCGGCAGGGAGCTGGAGCCCGCGGAGCTCGCCAGGGCGAGCGTGGAGGAGTTCCTGGAGGAAAACATGCCGGAGCTCCGCGCGGCGGGCGGCAGGGAGCTCTGGGAGCAGGAGCTGGGGGAGCTCGGCAGGGCGAGCGTGGAGGAGTTCCTGGAGACGGACATTCCGGTGATCCTGGTGGCGGGCGAGGACGAGCTCCGGGAGATGGCCAGCTCGGAGCCCCGGGAGGCGGGCGACGAGGGGTTCCGGGGGATGGGCCTGGAGGTGCCAGAGGAGGCGATCTGTTTCGGCATCCTGGAGATGTCCCAGAGGGAGTTGGGCGAGGCCGGGGCGAACGGTGACGGGTGCCAGGAGACGGGTCCGGCAAAGCTTAGTCTGGTAAGCATGGAGGAGGCTGAGCCGGCGTGCCCTGAGGGAGGCACGGTCGAGAAGCTCTGGGAGGTTCCGGAGGAGTTCCCCCGGACCCGGACGGGGCTGAGGCAGGCGGGTCCTAAGGAGGGTTTCATGGACACTCCGCTTTCCGGGGACCTCCCCCCGCGGGCCTGCCCCGGGTTCCGGGAGGTTTCCTGGCCGCAGGCGGGCGAGGAGGACGGGTTGGGGGTGTCCGGGGAGCAGGACGGGAGCCTGGCGATCCCCTACCCCCCGCTGCCGGAGGCCGCCAACGGAGACCTGGCGCCCCGGGATAGCCGGTACGGCTCGGAGGCGAGGCAGCTCGTGCTGGTGACGGTGGCGTCGAGGGAGACGGAGAGCGTGAAGAGCGTCATGTCGCACGGGGCGGAGAGAACGGTCCAGGCGGATATGGCCGCGATGCCCGAGACGAGTTTCGGGGGCGGCATCCGCTGGAACCTTGCGGCATCGGGGGGCTTCGGGGCTTCCGTCGGCCTGGAGGTCCCGGAGACGGTGCCGGACGGCGGGAACTTCGGCCCCCCCTGGCCTTCCAGCGTCCGGGATTCCTCCGTGCCCGCAGAAGCTTCATCAGTTCCGTACAACTTCACTGACAAGGAGTCTTTCAGGATCATCGACTGCACAACGGGCCAAGAGGCTCCCGTGTTCACGGGCAGCTTCATGGACAGGGAGGCTTCCGAGATTGCGGACAGCTTCACGTTCCGGGACCCTTCGGAGGCTGAGGACATCTCGGAGTTCCGGGAGGCTTCCGGGGACACGGAGAACGTCATGGCCCTGGGCAGCTCCTGGCCCGGGGTCGCCGGGACCTCCGGCGACAGGGAGTTCGGCGGCCGGGAGGGGGCGGTGGACCCGTTTCCCCGCCTGTCCATGACCGCTGACTCGACCGGTGACAATGGGGGATGCTTCGCGCTCAACCCCGGCGATCACGGGGGGGATACTCTGTTCGGGAACGTTGTCGCGTCCGGGGACGGGAACCACGGCTTGGTCTTCACGGACGCTTCCGGCACGACGGTCGGCGCCTCGGACCTGTGCGGGCGGCGGGTCACGGCGAAGGGCGTCTGGGCTGCGCTGGCCGAGTTCAGAAAGCTCTCCGGGGCACGCAGGATAATACCCGTCGGTGCCCCGGGACGCGGCGTTAGCAGGGGCGGCCTGAGGGGTGTCTCCGAGACGGAGAAGCTCTCGCTGACGGACGCTCAGGTGGAGAGGAAGGTGGTCGACCGCGCCTTCCTGGAGAGGCTCGAGGCCGGCGGCACCCTGCCTCTCTCCCCCGCCGGGAAGGGCCGGCTGGGGGAGTTCGTCGTCCGCTGTCCCTCCTGCGGGAGCGTGAGGTCAGCCTCCTTCTCCGAGGCCCTGGACGAAACGCTGAACCTCGTGACAGGCGGCGACGGGATCCGGCCCGTCGGCATGAGGACCGCCTCCAGGCAGGTGGCCATCGCCAGCGGGTGGAAGGGCATGGAGCGGTACTTCGAGATGACGGAGGGCCCGGACGGGAAGTCCGGGTGGAAGTGCCTGGAGGAGGAGGTAAGGCGCAAGCGCATGGCGCTCGACATGTGCGTCTTCACGGCCACCTCCAACACCTCCTCGCTCGCCCCGGACTTGGCCGGGTCCGCGTTCTTGAACTTCCTGGAGATCAGGAAGTGGGCCGCTGGCTTGGAGGGGAACATAACGGCCCTCGTCGCGGATGCGCTCGCCGGCACGGAGGGCGACTTCGACCAGGCGGATGACTCGGTCGCCGAGGAGGCGGAGCCCTTCGCGATGGACGGGGCAGCCGGGGAGGCGGGGCCCTCCCAGGAGGCCAGGGCAGCCGGGGAGGCTGAACTCTCCCGGGAGGCCAGGGCAGCCGGGGAGGCTGAACTCTCCCGGGAGGCCAGGGCCGCCGGGGATGCTGAACTCTCCCGTGAGGCCAGGGCCGCCGGGGAGGCTGGGCCCTCCCCGGAGGCCAGGGCAGCCGGGGAGGCGGGGCCCTCCCAGGAGGCCAGGGCAGCCGGGGAGGCGGGGCCCTCCCAGGAGGCCATGGCAGCCGGGGAGGCTGAGCTCTCCCGTGAGGCCAGTGCCGCCGGGGAGGCGGAGAACTCCACGCTGGCCTTGGCCGCCGAGTAGGTGGAGCCCTCCGTGAGGAGGGGTGGCCGGAAGCAGGGGGACTCCGCCGCCTGGAAGACATCCCCGAAGGGAAAGGTGACAGCGAGGTCAGAGAGGCCCAGGCTGATGATGCGGCCTGACTCGTGTCCGGGGCGTACGGGCAAGTCTTCGGACGGACGCATCGCGCCCGTCCGAGGGCCTCTCTCCGGCTGACGGGAAGGCAGGGCACGGAACAAGTGAGGCCGGAAGCGTTTTCTGAGAGGAACCGGCAGTCGAGGTAAGGGAACGGCGAAGACGGCTCAGTTGCCGAAGCCGGCCAGGTGCCGGAGAGAGGGCGGCGTCCATGCCATGGGTCCTTCGCTGGGGTGCGTCAAGGCCGTCAGGGATTTTTGCCACGAGATGGAAGGTATCGCATCCTGATGTATCCCTGAATCCCATATCCAGTGAATCGTTTATGGTTTTTGATGTTCAGCCATAAGTCGCAAGAGAGGCGGCCTCGGTCCCCGACGTAGGCTCGGCCTGAGCCGGGAGGGAGGCGGCCCCGGTGCCCTGCAAAGGCTTGGCACGGGCCTGGAGGAAGGCCGTCCCGGTCCCTGACGCAGTCTCCGTCGCTTCTAAGGTGGACGGATACGGCCCCGACCGTGCTGTCGCCCCGGGCCTTCCGAATTGTCCCGGAGCCGGGTCACTGCCGGGCAAGGGGATTGCCTGGAGGCGCCCCTTTTCTGGACTCGCAGGCTTGCGGGCCTCCTGTCCGGGGCCGGAGATCCCTGCAGGCCCCGGCTTCCGGCCCGGTTCCTGCAGGCGTCCAGGGCCTGATGTTGCCCGTGGCCGGAGGGCGCCCGCGCGTGCCGATCCGGGCCCGGTCCGCGTAAGGCCGCGAGGTCCTTCCGCGCGGGTGTCCGGAGCGGGGGGCCCGGGCCGGCACGGGAGGCCCGAACCCTTGTCCGGAGCGGGTCCGGGAGAAAATCCTTGCTTTATCCGCTGGGTCCCGGCTAAGATGTTGAACTCTCGAATCCTTCCCCCGGGCAGCCTCCCGCTGCAGGGGGCGAAAGGGGGGCTCGTAACTCATGACCGCGGCAACGGCGTCCAAGGCCAGGAAGATCGTGCTGGCCTATTCCGGCGGGCTGGACACCTCCATAATACTGAAGTGGCTGAAGACCTCGTACGGGGCGGAGGAGGTGATAGCCTTCTGCGCCGACGTGGGGCAGGCGGACGAGCTGGACGGCCTGGAGGCCAAGGCCCTGGCCACCGGGGCCAGCAAGTGCTTCATAAGGGACCTGACCGAGGAGTTCGTGGGCGACTACGTCTTCCCCGCGGTCAGGGCGAACGCCGTCTACGAGGGCCAGTACCTCCTGGGGACCTCGCTCGCCAGGCCGGTCATAGCCAAGCACATGGTGGAGATAGCCCGGGCCGAGGGCGCGGACGCCGTGGCCCACGGGGCCACGGGCAAGGGCAACGACCAGGTGCGCTTCGAGCTCACCACCATGGCCCTGGACGGGAGCCTCCGCACCGTGGCCCCCTGGCGGGAGTGGGACTTCAAGTCCAGGACCGACCTCATGGCCTACGCCGAGGCCAACGGCATCCCCGTGCCGGTCACTGCCGCCAAGCCCTACTCCACGGACAGGAACCTCCTGCACATAAGCTTCGAGGGGGGCATCCTGGAGGATCCCTGGAACGAGCCCGACGAGGGCATGTTCCTCCTGACCGTGGCCCCGGAGAAGGCGCCGGACAGGCCCCGCTACGTCGAGATAGACTTCGAGCGCGGCAACGCCGTGGCCGTGGACGGGGAGAGGCTCTCCCCGGCCAGGCTGCTGGCGCGGCTCAACTCCATAGCCGGCGAGAACGCGGTGGGCAGGGTGGACATTGTTGAGAGCCGCTACGTGGGCATGAAGAGCCGCGGGGTCTACGAGACCCCCGGGGGCACCCTCCTGCACTTCGCCCACCGCAACCTGGAGTCGCTCACGCTGGACCGCGAGGTCATCGCGATGAAGGACTCCCTGGTGCCGCGCTACGCCGCGATGGTCTACAACGGCTACTGGTTCGCGCCGGAGCGCGAGGCCCTTCAGACGATGGTGGACGCCACCCAGGAGAAGGTGACCGGCACCGTCAGGCTCAAGCTCTACAAGGGCGGGCTCTGGACGGCGGGCCGCCGTTCGCCCCACTCGCTCTACGATCCGGAGTTCGCCACCTTCGAGGAGGACGCCGTCTACGACCAGGCGGACGCGGGCGGCTTCATCAGGGTGAACGGGCTGAGACTGCGCATTCCGCTCAAGCTTTCGGGCGAGAGGAGGGACGGCTGATGGCATCCAGGAACACGGGCGCCGGCAGGGGCCCGGCGAAGGGCACGGGGGACGGGAAGAAGGCCGGGGACACCAAGGCCCCCAGGGCCGCCTCCGCCGCCGGGCAGGCATCCGCCGGGGGCAGGGCCTCCGGCAGATCCGCCCCCGCCAGCTCCGGGAAGGCCCCGAGCCGGGCCAAGGCCCCCGCGAGGCCCGCGAAGGCCCCGAGCAGGGCCAAGTCCCCCGCCTCGGCGAAGGCCGCCGCCGGGGCGAAGTCCCCTGCCGCGGCGAAGCCCCCGAGGGCCAGGAAGGTCCCTAACCGGGCCAAGGCCCCCGCGAGAGCCGCGAAGGCCCAGAGCCGGGCCAAGGCCCCCGCGAAGGCCCCGAGCAGGGCCAAGGCGCCCGCGAGAGCCCCGAAGGCCCCGAGCAGGGCCAAGGCGCCCGCGAGAGCCCCGAAGGCCCCGAGCAGGGCCAAGGCGCCCGCGAGAGCCGCGAAGGCCCCGAGCAGGGCCAAGGCGCCCGCGAGAGCCGCGAAGGCCCCGAGCAGGGCCAAGGCGCCCGCGGGAGCGGCGCAGGTGTTCCGTGACGCCTCGGAGGCGCCGGCCCTGGCCTCGAGAGCCGCGAAGGCCCCGGACCGGGCCAAGTCCCCCGCGAGGGCCGCGAAGGCCCCCCGGGTCCCGAAGTCTCCGTCCAGGGCCAGGTCACCCAGGGCCGCCGCGTCGCCCAAGGCCGGCCCCGGCACGAAGGCCCACGGCAGGGCCGCGGAGCGCTCCAGGGCACGGGACGCCAGGAAGGCAGCGGCTGTCGCCGCGGTTGCCGGGACGCCGGACGGCGGCGGTATGACGGGGCCGGACCGCGCCCTTGCCGAGGAGCTGGTGAAGGCCCTGTGCCAGATCCCCCGCCCGAGGCTCCACGAGCTCGTGCTCCGCCACCGCAGCGCCGCGTCCGCCGACTCCGCCCCGCCCCCCGTCCGAAGGCGGCCCCCCGTCCCTGCGGGAGAGGGCGGGAGGAGACACCTCCAGGGCAGCCTGGGGGCGGCCGTCTCCCCGGCGCTGGCCGCCGCCTCGGTCTCCATAGGCTTTGACAGGGAGCTCGCGGAGGTCGACATCGCCGGCACCATGGCCCACGCCTCGGCGCTCTTCGGCGCCGGGATCCTGACCGAGCCCGAGCTCATGAGGATCAGGGAGACCCTGGGCGACATGCAGGACGAGCTCCGCGGGGACGTCCCTGCCCCCGGCGGCTTCCTGAACGACCCCTCGCTGGAGGACATCCACATGAACGTAGAGGCCGAGCTCACCAGGCGCACCGGGGACGTCGGCCGCAAGATCCACGCGGCCCGGAGCCGCAACGACCAGGTGGCCCTGGACGAGCTCCTCTACCTCAGGTCGAGGAGCTCGGACGTGTGCGGCAGGCTGTACCGGCTCCGGGCCGGGCTGGTGGACCGCTCCGAGCAGGCGGGCGACGCCTTCCTGCCCGGCTACACCCACCTCCAGAGGGCGCAGCCGGTCCTCCTGGCCCACCACCTCATGGCCTACTACCAGATGTTCACCCGCGACTACGAGCGCTTCGGGCTTCTCCAGGAGCGCCTGCGCGACTCCCCTCTGGGGGCGGGCGCCCTGGCCGGGACCACCCTCGGGGTCGACTCCGAGGAGGCTGCCTTCGCGCTGGGCTTCCGGGGCGTCGCCGCGAACAGCATCGACGCCGTCGCCAGCCGCGACCACGTCCTGGAGTTCCTCTCCTACTCGGCCATCCTCTCGGTGAACCTCTCCCGGCTCGCCGAGGAGCTGGTCCTGTGGTGCACCTCGGAGTTCGGCTTCGCCCGCCTCCCGGACCGGCTCGCCACCACGAGCAGCATGATGCCCCACAAGCGCAACCCCGACGGGGCCGAGCTCATGCGCGGCAAGTGCGGCAGGGTCTGCGGGGACCTGGTCTCGCTCCTGGTCACCATGAAGGGCCTCCCGCTCTCGTACAACCGCGACCTCCAGGAGGACAAGGAGCCGCTCTTCGACGCCCTGGAGACCCTGGGCCTCACCCTGGGCCTCGCCTCCGAGATGGTGGAGGGCGTGGAGTTCGACCTCGCCCGCATGAGGGCCGCCGCCCAGGACCCGCTCATGGGCGCGACGGACATAGCCGAGCACCTGGTCACCTGCGGTGTGCCCTTCCGGGAGGCCCACCGCCAGGTGGGGTCGCTCGTGGCCTACGCGGCCGTGCGCGGCAAGCCCCTTTCCGCGCTGGAGCCCTCCGAGCTCCTGGGCCACTGCCCGAAGGCCGATCTGTCGGTCCTGGAGCGCCTGGACCCGGCGAGCCTCATCGCCGCCAGGGACAACGGCCCCGGTGCCACCGGCCCCGGGCGCGTGGCCGCCCAGATCGCGGTCGCGCGGGCCAGGCTCGCCGCCGAGGAGAGCGCCGGCCCGCTCACCAGGCTCTCCGACGTCCCGGTCAGGATCCCCGGCTCCGCACAGGGAACCGGCTCCGGGTCCGTTTCCCCCTCCTCTCCGGGGACCTGCTCCGGGTCCGCCTTCGACTTCGACTCGGATGCCGGCTCCGGGCCCGTTTCCGATTTCGGCGCCGGCTTGGAAACCGGCTCCGGAACCTCCGGTGCCGCCTCCGACTCCGGAACCTCCTCTTCCTCCATCGCAACCGCCGCCTTCGACGACTACGACGATGGCGAGGGGGATGAGGACGGACCCTCAGGCGGCCCCTCCGCCTCCGGGCACGACGATAAACTCGTGTGCTCCGCCGGCAGGGGCGACGACTTTGACGAGGAGGACGATGGCGACGACTGGGACGACGACGACGAGGGCGACGGCTATGCTCCAGGCCGCGTCGATGATGACGATGACGATGACGATGACGATGATGATGATGACGATGATGACGACGACGACGATGACGATGATTGGGACGATGACGATGACGATGACGATGATTGGGACGATGACGATGACGATGATGACGATGACGATGACGATGACGATGACGATGACGATGACGACGATGATGATGACGACTGGGACGACGACGATGATGATTTGGATGATGACGATGATGATGATTTAGACGATGATGACGACGACTGGGACGATGACGACGACGATGATGACGATGACGACGATGACTGGGATGACGATGACGATGACGACGACGACGATGATGATGATG
>JAISFP010000345.1 GCA_031263525.1 Deltaproteobacteria bacterium
TCCAGGGTCGGGGCCCTGGCCTTCGAGGTCATGCGGCAGATGAACCGGTCCGACGGCGTGCGGGGGAGCCCGCTTCCCCGCCAGGCCCCTGCCCGGCCCGGCCTGACGGGCCAGGGACCTGACCGAGACGTCGACTGAACCCTTCCCGGGCCGAACCTTCCCGGAACACGCGTCCGCTCGAGGGGTGAGCGGAAACCACGGTGTCCGGGGAACTCCAATCCCCGCGGCCCGCCCCCTCACGGGGGCCGGCCCCCGACCGCCCGACACGCCTTCCGGTCCCCATGCCGCGGCTGACCGGCAAGGCCCCAAACCACCAGGGCACGCAGGAGGACGCACCTCCCCGCGCCCGTCCGCGTTCCCGAAGGGGCGCCCCCGCCACAGGCGGGAAGCCCCGCGACACCGAGGCCGGCCACGAGGCCGCCTCCCCAAAAATGAGATGCAGGCCGTACGTCAAGCTTAAATGCGGGCCGATCTCTCGTTCATCGCAACTAATGCCGGTGAACGGATACCATCATAGCCTCCCATAAGGGGCTCATCCCTCCCCCACCTCGTTTCTTGCGAAGGGCATTGGGATACGACCGGAATCGTGACGGCCGGGATCTTGACGACTCGGATACCTAGCCCCCCCGTCCAATATCATCGTTTTCGACGACATTGGACTTTAAGAGCACCGCCCCAAAACCAAAAAGGCCCGCCACGCCCCCTTTAACGGGAGCATGGCGGGCCTTTCCGCATCCTGGCCCGGGCCGGAGCTGACTTTTTCCCATTCAGGGCCATGGAGAACGCCACCCCATTCCCGATGGCCATCACCGCCATGCCGTTGACGAGGTGGTCATGTCCCAGCCGACGCCTGGAACCCGACGCATCATTTGCGGTCAGAAGCTCCTGCTCGAGGGCCATTTGGGAGGGGAGCAGTACCGCCTGTCGCGCCCGCTCCTGTCGCTCTGATACGTTTTTTAGGTTATAATGGTTGGCCCCGATGGGATACTGCAGTTCATCTGCTTCCAGTACTGTCCCGCTCGACCCGCTCCCCGCCGCCCCTCCGGGCCCTCCGGGACGGTCGCGGGAGGGGCTACCCCCGGACGCCCTGGCATCCCCCCGAAACCCCGAAGGGCTTCGCTTTGGCAGCCCCCTGACCCAGGACCCCGGAACGGACCTGCATCACACCCAGAACCCAAGGATGCCCCCGGTGCCCAGGTCCCTTGACCTCCGGTCGCCCAGGCATCCCTTCCCGGTCGCCCCGGCAACCCCGGCCTTCACGCCGAAGCTCGGCTTTCCGGCCCCCCCCTGCCTTCATGCGCCCCGCAAGTCGGCCGTCCGGCTTGCCGGACACCGCGCCTTCCTTCCGACACCAGGCTCCGCCTTGAAGTGCCCAGGCCCCCCTGACCATCTCCGGCAGGGCCAGGACGCCCCCCGTGACCCCATGACCCCCTCCAGGCTCCTCGCCACCCTGGCCGCGGCCGCCGCCATCTCCCTCGCGGTCCCCTCCTGCACCCTGGACTCCCAGGACTACGAGAACCTCAAGCACATCCGGGACGAGTACCGAATCCAGATAGCCGACCTGAGACAGGCGAACGAGACCATCAACCGCAACATCCTGGCCACCTACCTGGAGCTGGAGTCCCTGCAGGCCCGCCTGGCCGAGGAGGAGGAGAAGCTCCGGGACAGCCAGCAGCAGCCGTGACCAAGGCCTCGGATGTTGATGCGTCATGTCCTCGCCTCCCCTGCCGGCGCCGGCTACCGCCATGATCCGGGCCGCACGGGCCTGCTCCATCGTTCCGCCTGATCCCGGCCGGACTCCCTGACGGCGGCGCCGTTCAGCCCGGACCCCCTGCAGGACTCGCGGACAGCGACATTCTCCCGCCCGATCCGTCTTCCGGACTCGCTGGCCTGCGGCGTCCGTCCGCCCCGAATCCCCGCCAGACTCACGGTCCGGCGGGTTTCTTCCGCTCGGATCCCGGCCGAACTCGCAGGCCTCCGCCATACGTCCGTTCCCCCTGCCGGACTCGCGGACCGGCTGAACCCTTCCGCCACGTTCCCAGCCGAACACTCGACCGGCGGCATCCGTCAGCCCCGAATGCCAGCCGAACTTACGGGCCTGAGGCGTCCTTCCGCCAGATCGCGGCACATGCGCACGTCCGGTCCTGCGGCATCGGCCCTCTCCCGGCCTGCCGGCCCGGCCCCCGAGGCCGGGCCGGCACGATTGCCTTCCGGGCCGAGCGGCTTTCCTCCGGCCTTACCTGCCGCCTTTCAGGCTCCGTACCCTGACCCCAGCCGCACCTCCCGGCAATCCCACGCCCCTCGCAAGGGAACCTCAGACATGCCCTCCCCCAGCCGTGCCGTCCTGGCCCCCCTCCTTTCCCTGTCACTGGCCCTGGCCCTCGCGGCCGTCTCCTGCGGCGGCTCAGACGGCCCGCCCGCGGCCTCCTCGGCGCCCGGCGCCCCGGCGGCAGGGTCCGGCGCGGCCCCGGGCCCCGCCGGGACTGGGACCCCGTCGCCCGGCGCCCCGGCGGACGGACCGGCCACTGACTCGTCATCTTCCGCTTCGGCTCCGGCTCCGGCTTCCCAGACGTCCCAGGCCCCTGCCGCTGCCGCGGCTCCGGGACCCGCCAGGGTCGCACTGCCTCCCCCCGCCGCCCCCGGGACGCCGGGCCTGGCGGAGCCTCCCCTCGCGGCCGATCCCAAGAGCCCCGCGCTCGCCTCGGTGAACGGCCGGACCATCAGCCGCTCCGTCTACGACACCCAGCTGGGGCTCATCGCCAGCGGCAGCCGGGCGGGGGCGATGGCGGACCTGGACGACTCCCCGCCCCCCGTGCCGGACATGTCCGTCCGGATGGAGCTCCTGGACATCCTCCTGAGGGTCGAGCTCGCCACCCAGGAGGCATACCAGCTGGGCTTCGCCCCCGGCGCCGAGGAGATGGCCAGGGCCGAGGCCAAGGCCGTGGAGTCGCTGGGCGGGGAGAGGGAGCTCTCGGACGCCCTCGCCATGACCGGCGGAACCATGGAGCAGTTCCGGAACCAGCTCGCCCGTTCCGAGGCCATGAGGGCCTGGAGGGACGCCGCCTTCCTGGCCGGGGCCAGGGTCACGGACGCCGAGGCCAGGGCCTTCTACGAGGCCCACATAGGGGAGGCCACCCACGGTGAGGAGGCCAGGGCCGTCCAGGTCATGTTCCCCCTGTCCCTAATGCAGACGCCCCAGGCCGAGGCCTCCAAGAAGAGGGCGCTGGAGCGCGCCGAGGAGGTCGCGAAGCTCGCCAAGAACGGCGTGGACTTCGCGGAGCTCCAGCGCGTCTACATGGACGCCGCCACCAGCGCCGCCGTGGACGGCGGCAACCTGGGCTGGGTGGGCAAGATGGGCAGCTTCCCGGAGCTCGAGGAGCTGATATTCTCGCTCAAGCCCGGCGAAGTGGGCGGGCCCCTGGAGACCGCCTTCAGCATCCACGTCGTGAAGATCCTGGAGACCCGTCCTGCGGGCGTCACCCCCTTCGCCGAGCTCAAGCCCGGCATAGTGTCCGCCCTGGCCGCGGCGAAAATTGACATGCTCGTCCGGGAGCGCACTTCCGCGCTCCTGGACGCCGCCGACGTGACCATAACGGATCCGGAACTCGCGGCAGCGTGGGCCGAGTACAGGAGGACGGGGGCCGTCGAATCGGCCCCTCCGGATCCCGTGGCAGGGGAAGCCGGGGAAGCCGGGGGAGGAAGTGCCGCCGGCGGCCGGGCCCAGGACGCTCCAGGCGCCGGCGGGACCGGGGGAACGCCTGGCACGGACGGGACCGGGGACGCGCCAGAGGGTGCCCCGGCTCCCGGCACCGCAAAACCTGCCCCGTCGGGCGGATCGACCGGGGCCGGCGCGACGCCGGATGCCGGGGATCCTGCCGAGACCAAGGGATCGCCCGGGGCCGGCGCAGATTCGGCGGCATCCGAGGCATTCCAGGCCAAGGGGTCGCCGGAAGCCGGCACGACTCAGGCGGCGCCCGGAGCCGGCCAGGCCGGCGGAACCTCCTCTGGCTGGCAGAACCCCTGACGCGCCCAGGCATTCAGCAGCCGCACTGGTGAAAAGCCGGTAGCGGATGCAATGAGTTTCAAACTCGGACACCGTCTGTTGCCTGTCCGGCAGCCCGCCCTCGTCACCGTCAGCAGTCGTGGTCCCTCCTGTCCTTCCGGACCTCCGGGGGCATGAAGCTCAGGGCCTTGCCCTCCGGTCCTTCCGGACCTCCGGGGGAATGAAGCTCAGGGCCTTGCCCTCCGGTCCTTCCGGACCTCCGGGGGAATGAAGCTCAGGGGCCTGCCCTCCGGTCCTTCCGGACCTCCGGGGGAATGAAGCTCAGAGCCTGCAGGCCCTCCGGTCCTTCCGGACCTCCGGCGGCACGAAGCTCAGGGCCTTCCGGAGCCGCTGGACCCGGAAACTCCCGGCCTGACTGCCGTCCGGCTTTCCGTCATCCGCCCTTCCCCGGCAACTTCCTCGACCTCCCTCCTCTCCGCGCCCGGGAGGAAGAAGGCAGACACTAGCTCAAGCCCAGACCGGGGCACGGTCGGGCTTTTCTCCCGCCTGACAATCTACTATTATAAGGAAATCGGGCATCCACGTTCAGCCGCAGCTGCCGGCACCCCCCGGGTGCCGGCAAGGCATCATGCCCCTGCCCCGCCATATCCGGCGGAGGGACGTCTCGGGCGGTCCCCGGCCCTGCCGGGGGGGCCCCGCCCAAGGCTGCGGACCTTCGGACCCCTGCCCTCACGGGAGGACCCCGCCCTGAGGCCGCCGTCCTTCTGCCCCCGGCCCTGCCGGGGGGACCCCGCCCAAGGCTGCGGGCTTCGGTCCCCGGCCCTCACGGGGGGAGCCCCGCCCAAGGCTCCGGGCCTTCGGGCCCCGGCCCTGCCGAAGGGGGCCCCGAAGCCGCAGGTCTCCGCCCGCAGGCCCGGTGGGGCCGGCGGCTCCCGTACGGCTGCCGGCGCCATGGGCCACGGGCCGGGGGGGCAGGTTGCCGAAGCCTGCGCCCTCATGCCCTGCACCCGCCTGCGGACAGGACCCCAGATCCGAAAGCCAAGCCAACTCAGCAAATTCCTAGCCTTTCAAGGAGCCATCCCAATGTCGGGACACAACAAATGGAGCACCATCAAGTACAAGAAGGGGGCCGCTGACGCCAAGCGCGGCAAGCTCTTCTCCCGCCTCATCAAGGAGATAACCATGGCCGCCAAGGACGGCGGGGACCCGGCCGGCAACCCGAGGCTCCGCACCGCCCTCACCGCGGCCAAGACCGCCAACATGCCCAAGGACAACATCGACCGGGCCATCAAGCGCGGCACCGGCGAGCTCGAGGCCGCCAGCTACGAGCAGCTCTTCTACGAGGGCTACACTCCCGGCGGGGCCGCGGTCATGGTCGAGGTGCTGACCGAGAACAAGAACCGCGCGGCTTCCGAGGTGCGCCACACCTTCTCCAAGTACGGCGGGAACCTGGGCGAGCCCGGCTCCGTCGCCTGGAACTTCACCAAGAAGGGGGCCATCACCTTCGACGGCAACGTCACCGAGGACCAGGCCATGGAGGTGGCCCTGGACGCCGGCGCCGACGACATCACCGAGAGCGGCGGCCAGGTGGAGGTCCACACGGCCATAGCCGACCTGGACACGGTGAAGGAGGCCTTCGACAAGGCGGGCCTTGCCTACGCCCAGGCCGAGATCACCTACGTGCCCTCCAACAGCCTGGAGCTCTCCGGCAGGGAGCTCAACTCCGCGATGAAGCTCCTGGACGCCCTGGACGACCTGGACGACGTCCAGAAGGTCTGGTCCAACATAGACTTCTCCGACGAGTCGGCCCAGGGACTCATGGATGAGTGAGGACCGGCCCGATCCTGCCCGCGGCGCCCCGGCGGGCGCCGCGGGGACGGGCCCGTGCGCGTGCCCGGGAGCCGACGGGCCCGGAGCCCCGGAAGGCGCGGTTTCGGCCGGCTCCCCGACCGGAGTCCGGAAAGCCGCGGTTTCGGCCGGCTCCCCGGCCGGAAACCGGAAAGCTGCGGTTTCGGCCAGTTCCCCTGCCGGAGACCGGAAAGGTGCCGTTTCGGCCAGTTCCCCGGCCGGAGACCGGAAAGGCGCCGTTCCAGCCAGTTCCCCGGCCGGAGACCGGAAAGGTGCCGTTTCGCCCAGCCCCGCCGCAGGCGGCAGGGCCGCTTCCGGCACGACCGCGCCCCGCCGTTCCGGCGGGATCAAGGCCCCGGCGGTCAAGGCCTCCGACGCCTGGCAGCAGGCCATAAACGCCAGCCGGAAGGCCGGAGGCGCCACCCCGGCGACAGGGAGATGCGCGGCTGCCGGCAGGGCGGGACCCTCGCCTGCCGTCCCGGCGCTCCCCCTGAACCAGGCCCGGCCCTCCAGAATGCCCCGCAGGGCCGTGATAGGGGCCGTCATCACCCGCGCGGAGCTCGCTAACGTGAGGATCGCCGTGCCCGGGCGCTCGGCGACGCGGTTCGCCTGCGGCGGGCCGGCTCCTGTCATTCCTGCCGCCGCCCCCGGCGCGGTGCCCTCCGCCAGGCCCGGGAGCCGCGCTCCCACGACCGCCTCCGCCGCAAGCGGCACTCTGTCGGTCCCGGCCGGGAACTGCCCTGCAGCCGGAGCCGCCGGAACGCCCCAGTCCGTGGAGGAGGCCCCTGCCGGCAAGGCCGCCTTTACAGCTTTGCCATGGGAGTCCCCTGACGCCTGCTCCGCCGATATCGCCCTGCCGGGGGAGCCCCCTGACGCCTGCTCCGCCGAGATTGCCCTGCCGGGGGAGTTCCCTGACGCCGGCTCCGCCGAGATCGCCATGCCGGGGGAGCCCCCTGACGCCGCCTCCGCCCCGAAGCCCCTGCCGGGGGAGTCCCCTGACGCCGGCTCCGCCGTGATAGCCATGCCGGGGGAGCCCACTGACGCCGCCTCCGCCCCGAAGACCCTGCCGGGGGAGTCCCCTGACGCCTGCTCCGCCGTGACAGCCATGCCGGGGGAGCCCCCTGACGCCGGCTCCGCCGTGACAGCCATGCCGGGGGAGACCCCTGACGCCGGCTCAGCCGTGACAGCCATGCCGGGGGAGACCCCTGACGCGGGCGGGCCTGGAACCGCACCCGCCGCCTGCCATGCCGCGGCAGAGGCCGCGGGCGCCCGCTCCGGCCAGGCCCCGCGCACCGCCGGAAGCCCCGCCATTGTCCGCGCCGCCACCGGGCTGTTCAGGATCATCGGCATCGACCCCGGAAGCCACCACACGGGCTACGGGGTGGTGGAGATGTCGGGATCGGCCGCCAGGATGATCTCCTACGGGAGGATCTCGCCCGGCACCTTCCTCCCCTTCGCGGAGAGGCTCAGGATCATCTTCGAGGGCCTGGGCAGGATCATGCTGGACCACGTGCCCCAGGCCTGCTCCCTGGAGGACGTCTTCTCCTGGAAGAACCCCCGCTCGGCCTTCAGGCTGGCCCAGGCCAGGGGGGCGGCCATAACGGCCATGGCCGTGGCGGGCGTCCCCGTCTTCGAGTACTCCCCCACAATGGTCAAGAGTTCCGTGTGCGGGTCCGGGCGCGCCGACAAGGCCCAGGTGGCCTTCATGGTGACCAGGACGCTGGGGCTCGCGGGAACGGCCCCCCCGGACGCCACGGACGCCCTGGCGGTGGCCCTGTGCCACGCGGCGCAGGCGGGGGCCAGGACGGCCATGTCCGGGACGGCGCCGGCCGCGTCTCTCCGGTCCGGGAAGTCCAGCTGGGCCGACATCGACCCGGGCGATCTGGCCCGCCTGGGCTACAGGACAGGCGGTGCCGGATGATAGAGCGCGTCCGCGGCAAGATCCTGGAGAAGTCGCCCTCCGGCAGGGTGGTGATAGGCACCCCCGGAGGGGTGGGCTACGCCGCCCAGGCCCCCATGTCCACCACGCTGAGGCTCCCGCCCGAGGGCACGGAGGCCGAGCTCTTCACCCGCACGGTCTGGAGCGAGAGGTCCGCCGAGCTCTACGGCTTCCTCACCCGCCAAGAAAGAGATGCCTTCGACGTGCTGGTCTCGGTCAACAAGGTCGGCCCAAGGCTGGCCCTGACCGTGCTCTCCTCGCTGGATCCCCCCGACCTGGCCCGGGCCGTGGCGGAGCAGGACCTCCACAGGCTCTCCGCCGTGAAGGGCATAGGCATGAAGACCGCGGAGCGCATCCTCCTGGAGCTGAAGGACAAGGCGTCAAGGCTGGCCGACGCCGCGGACGAACGGGGCGCACCCGGATCAGCCGCGGGCGGGGTGCCGTCCGGACTTTTGAACGAGGCCTCCTCCGCCCTCCAGAACATGGGCTATACGCGCCAGGATGCCGAGAAGGCCCTCCGCGGCATCGAGCCGCCCCCGGGCGCCACGGGGGACGCGGCCCTCGAGCACCTGATCCGGGTGGGCCTGAAGGCCCTGGGGAGGAGGCTGTAGCGGCCCGGAAGGCCGTGAGGAAGATGTTTTGATTCCCCGGCCCTGGGCGCGGAAGGCCTGGGGCGCGTGAGCGGCGGCCCGGAAGGCCAAGAAGAAGATGTCTCGGTTCCCCAACCCCGGGCACGGAAGGCCCGGGGAACGTGAGGCCGGCAGGCCGCCCGCCGGCGGTCGGCCTGATCCTCGCCCTTCCGCCGGACCGAGACCGGGCTCAGCCCTGCACGCTTCGACCCTTCAGCCCCTGCCCACGCGAACCGGCGCCGGAACCCGTGCCGTCCCGGCCCCGCGCTTCCGCCTCCTGCCGACTTCTCCGGGCCGGCCCGCTCCGGGGCCGGCCCTAATGCCGCGGCGGGCCACCCCTCCCGCCACGTCCCTGAACACGGGGGCACGCCCCCCGTCCATCCCCCCGAGGCGGACAGACCGCCAGGGGACACCACGCGGAAGCCATGCGTCTCTTCGCCACCCTGTATCTAGCAAGCGCCATGTCCAGGGACCCGCACTTCCAGCTCCTCCGGAGCCTGGGCTACCTGCCGGAGCTGTACTTCAACCGCGGGTGGGACACGATGGACCTGAGGGCCCACCGCGAGCTCGCCAGGGTCGTGACGGGCGAGCTCGGCGGCTGCGGGGTGCATCTCCCCTACAGAGGATCGCTGCCCGGCACCCCGGACAGGGCCGGAAGGGAGATGATGCGCCGGGCCTCCGCGGCGGCGGCCCTCTACGGACCCGCACACATGGTGGCTCACGCCTGCTTCAGGCCCCTCCTGGACTCCGAGGCGGCGCCGACCAAGCACGTCACCATGGGACCCGGGGATCTGGACGCCCCCATAGCCAGGCCGTCCGCGGAATGGCTCGAGAACTCCGTCGCCACCTGGGAGGGGGCCATCGGCGAGTGCGGGGCCAAGCTCTTCCTGGAGAACACCGCCGAGAGATCACCCTACGCCATCAGGAGGCTCCTGGACTTCCTTCCCCCCGACAGGGCCGGCATGTGCCTGGACGTGGGGCACTGGCACCTTTCCGGGAACGGGTCCGGCTGGAAGAACCTCCACGTCTGGCTGGACATGGCGGGCGACCGCATCGGGCATCTCCACCTCCACGACAACGACGCCTCCGCCGACCAGCACCTGGCCCTGGGCAGGGGAGAGATAGACTTCAACACAGTGTGGAGTCTCCTTTGCGAGAGGGGCATGGACCCTTCCGCCACCCTGGAGAACCATCACGAGGAGGGCCTGGCCGCGAGCGCCAGGTACCTGGCGGCGCATCCCTTCCCTCCCGAGCTATGATCCCGGGGAGACCGGCCAGGAACTGACGCCCCTGGCGGACGGCTGCCCCCGTGCGGACGGCCCGGGAGCCGCCGCCTTCCGGAGACGACTGCGGAGCCGCTACCCATGGCTGGCCGTTGCCCCTGGCTGGCGGCTACCCCTGGCGGACGGCTGCCCCTGGCGGACGGCCTGAGAGCCGCCTCCCTCCGGGCAGCTACGAAACCGCCGCCCAACGGACGACTGCCGCTGGCGGACGGCCTGTGTGCCGTCGCCCCACGGGGACGGTCGCGCCACAGCTCCATCAGGCTGACTTACCGGAGCCGGCACCCTCCTGGGTCGGCAGCGCGGTCTCAATGTCCGAGGGACTGGCTGGCGGGGCCGGAAACGCCTGCGCGTCAGGACGCCAGGGCCGGAAACGCCCTGCCAGAAGCGGCGAGGCCCGCCCCCGCGCCTCTAGGGCGCGGGGGCGGGCCTCGCAAGCCGGGCCAGGCCGTCCGGGGGGCGGCAGGCGGATCAGTCGTCGAAGTTGCCGGCCGGGCCCTTGTCGGGCGTGAGGACCTGGGCCTTCTTGCGGATCTTCTCCTCGGTCCACTCGGCGGGGTCCTCGATGCGCTTGGCCTTGACGCCGGGGTCGTAGCTCTTGACCTTCATGATCTCCTCGTAGAGGAGCGGCGCGGTGTCCTTGGCGTTGAAGACCTCGGTCAGGAGCTTGTAGACGAAGTCCTCCACCCCCGACTCCATGCGGAGGCGGATCTCCTGGGGCTGGGAGAGGATCTTGTTCTCGAAGGGCAGGTTCAGGCTCTTGTAGTCGCCGGCCTTGTAGCTCTTCTCGGCCCCGACCGCCTTGATCTCCTCCCAGAGCTCCTCGCTCATGCCCTTGCCGGGGACCTTCTGGAGCTGGCCGTCCTTCAGCTGGGCGTTGCCGTAGTCGTCTATCATGACGCCCCAGGAGACCATCTGGAGGGCCGTCGCCACGTTGGCCTTGGTGGTGCGGGTCTTCTGGGCTATCTGGCGGAGACGCTCGGAGTCGTTCCCGGAGGTCCCGTGCTGGGCCCCGGAGACCCCGTAGGGGGCGATGGCCTTGTGGACCTCGGCGGTCAGCTCCACGTGGATGCCCGTGGACTCCGCCTGGATGCCGTGGGTGGTGCCGTTGTTCAGGGCGATCCAGTCGGGGAAGATGTCATGGGCGTTCAGGCCCTGGATGAGGAAGAGCGCGTCCTCGGGGGTGGAGAGCCCGATGTCGCCCTTGATCTCGCCCACCTCGGTCTCCAGACCCGACCACTTGGGGATGTACGGGTTCAGGGCGACGGAGGACAGGAGGTTGTCGGCGTCCGGAAGGTGGGAGGCGTCCACCGCGATGGAGGTGATGCCCGCCTCGAACATCGTGGGCACCTCCACCTTGGCCTTCACCAGGTCGCCCGCGTTCTTGATGCCGTAATGGTCCGCGTGGACGGCCACGGGCACCGTGAGCCCCAGCTCGTTCAGGACCGCGTCCACCTGGCGGGCCATGTTCCAGTAGTTCACGGCGCAGTAGGACTTGGACCCGCCCTCGCTCTTGGCGATCTCGATTATCACCGCCGCGTTGGCCTTCTGCGCGGCCTTGAGGACGCCGCGGATGATGAGGCTGTTGCGGCCGTTGGCGGCGATGGTCATGGCATGCCCCTTCGCCGTGAGGGCCCTGTCGATGAACTTTCCGCTCACGATGAGGCCCCTGGAGTTGGGGAAGAGGCGGGTGACGTTGGGAGGCCGCCCGATTTCCAGAAGCTTCTCGTACTCTTTCGACTGGTTGGACCACGCCATGTCTGGACTCCTTTGGTTCTGTGCCGCCTTCCGTGAGGCCGGGGGCCGCCCGGAAGGGCCGGGCGAATGGTTGTGAGGCGCTGGACGGGACCCCTGGCGGGGACCCTCGGGGCGTGAGGCTGAGAGGCGGAAGGCCTGGAAAGTCTCAAATGAAAGAGCGGTGGCCCGGAGGGCCGCCAGGAAAGGGTCGGGGCCCGCGGGGGCCCGGAGAAGCTCCTGGGCCGGGAACGCCAGGAGAGGAAAGTCTCGCCAGGAAAGCCTGAGGGCCCGGAAGGCCAGGCAGGAATCCGAGGGTGAGAGGCCCTGAAAGCCAGGCGGCCAGGAAGGCCGGAAGGCCCGGAGAGGCTGGAAGGCCACGCCGCAGGACCCGAAGGTTGAGAGGCCGTCAAAGCCAGACGGCCAGAAAGGCCCGGGGAGCTCCGGAAGCCCGTGAGGCCCTTTAAGCCGGGCGGCCAGGGAGGTCCGGGGAGTTCCGGAAACCCGTGAGGCCCTTGAAGCCGGTCGCCCAGGAAGGTCCGGGGAGTTCCGGAAGCCCGTGAAGCCGGGCGGCCAGGAAAGTCCGGGGAGCTCAGGAACCCGCGAGGCCGGGCGACCGGGAAAGTCCGGGGAGCTCAGGAACCCGCGAGGCCGGGCGGCCGGGAAAGTCCGGGGAGCTCCGGAAGCCCGTGAGGCCCTTGAAGCCGGGCGGCCAGGAAGGTCCGGGGAGTTCCGGAAGTCCGTGAGGCCGGGCGGCCAGGAAGGAACGGGCCGGGAAGGCATGTCAGTTTCGTTCGGAGGGCCCGGAGGCATGGAAAGGCTCCGGGCCCCGGAACCAGAGGGCCCCGGCCGGAAGGCCGGGTCCGGACGGGCGCCTAGGACTTCGCGGCCGCCTGGGGCGGGCCGGCAGGCCAGTCGGTCGCGAGAAGTGCCGGCTCGCGGATGAGGAGCTCGGCTATCTCCACGGCGTTGGTGGCGGCGCCCTTCTTCACGTTGTCGGCCACGACCCACATCGCGAGCCCGTTCTCGCAGGAGATGTCGGAGCGGATGCGGCCCACGAAGACCTCCTCGCGGCCTGCGGACTCGGAGGCCAGGGGGTACAGGCTGGCGGAAGGGTCGTCCTGGACCAGGACGCCGGGGGCGCGCATCAGAAGCTCGCGGGCGGCCTCGGGCCTGATGGGCCTCCCCGTCTCTATCCAGACGGCCTCGGAGTGGCCGTAGAAGACCGGGACCCTCACGCAGGTGGCGGAGACCCTGATGTTCGGATCGTCGAAGATCTTGACGGTCTCGTGGACCATCTTCATCTCCTCCTTGGTGTAGCCGTTCTCGAGGAAGACGTCCACGTGGGGGAGACAGTTGAAGGCTATGCGGTGGGGGTAGACCTTGGGCGGGCTCTCCTCGCTCCGGAAGAGCTTCCGCGTCTGCTCGGAGAGCTCCTCCACGCCCTTCTGGCCGGTCCCGGAGACCGCCTGGTAGGTGGAGACCACTATGCGCCTGATGCCCACGGCGTCGTAGATGGGCTTCAGGGCCACCAGCATCTGTATGGTGGAGCAGTTGGGGTTGGCTATGATGCCCCTGTGGCGCCTGACGGCCCCGGCGTTGACCTCCGGTATGACCAGCGGGACCCGGGGGTCCTGCCTCCAGCACGAGGAGTTGTCCACCACCACGCAACCGGCGGCCGCCGCCTCTGGGGCGAACCGCTCCGAAGCCGCCCCGCCCGCGGAGAACAGGGCTATGTCCAGGCCCTCGAAGGAGCCGGGGCCGGCCTCCTGGACGGTGAGCTCCTGGCCGTCGAACTCCACCTTGGTCCCGGCGGAGCGCGAGGAGGCCAGCGGCTTGAGGGAGCTGACCGGGAAGCCGCGATCCTGGAGGGATCTGAGCATCTCGCGGCCTACGGCTCCGGTGGCGCCCAGGACACCCACTTTGTATTCTGAAGGCATTTCGGTATGGCCTTTCTTCTTCTGATGTGGCCCCCGACGGGGCAAGATAAGTAAAGATGATATCACAGCCCCGGACCACTGGCAAAGGGAGGCCCGGTCTGCCCGCGGTCTGACGGAAGAGGTTCCGGAAGGGGAAAACGCGGAGCGGGAATCATCAAAGAAGAGACCCTTGGGAGGACCGGAGGTAGAGATCCCGGCAGAGGCGTCCGAAGCGAAGGAAGCAGTGAGAGCCCGAAGGACGTTGCCGGGGGGACGGGACATGGGGAATGTCCCTGAGGACGTGTCGCCAGGAAGACTGACTGCGGAAAAGGGGCCGATGGAGGGGTTCACATGGAGGGAGCCTGGGGAAGAGGGTCAGCTGAAGAGGTTCTGGGGCAGGGAGCCTGGGGAAGAAGGTCCGCCGGAGAGGTTCTGGGGGAGGGAGCCAGGGGAAAAGTGTCCGCCGGAGAAGTTCTGGGGGAGGGAGCCTGGGGAAGAGTGTCCGCCAGAGAGGTTCTGGGGGAAGGAGCCTGGGGAAGAGGAGCCGCGGAGGGGTTCTGGGGGAGGGAGCCA
>JAISFP010000370.1 GCA_031263525.1 Deltaproteobacteria bacterium
CCCCGGCCAACGGAGCGACCAGGGCGCTCGGAGGGACGAGGGCGGCGACCCGAGCGTCCAGGGCGATCGGAGGGCCGAGGGCGGCGACCGTAGGGCCCAGGGCGACCTGAGGGTTGAAGACGGTGACCTTCGGGTCCAGGGTGACCGGAGGGCCGAGGGCTGTGACCGGAGATTCCAGGGTGACCGGAGGGCCGAGGGCGGTGGCCGAAGAGTCCAGGGTGATTGGAAGGCCGAGGGTGACCTGGTAGGTCAACAAGACCGAATTGACGAGGCAGTTGACCGGAGGGACGTGGGAGACAGGATTGCCCAGGATGACAGAAGGGCCGAGGGGGTCCGAAATGACGAGGGTGACCGAAGGGTCGAAGGAGGAGGCCGGAGGGCCCAGGGTGACCGGAGGGCCGAGGGCTGTGACCAGGGAGTCCAGGGTGACCGGAGGGCCGAGGGAGGAGAGCGGAGAGTCCAGGGTGACAGAAGGGTCGAGGGCGGAGAGCGGAGAGTCCAGGGTGACCGGAGGGCCGAGGGAGGAGAGCGGAGAGTCCAGAGTGACAGAAGGGCCGAGGGCGGAGACCGGAGAGTCCAGGGTGACCGCAGAGCCGATGGAGGAGACCGGAGGTCCGAGGGAGACCAGAGAGTCCAGGGTGAGCGGAGGTCCGAGGGAGACCGGAGAGCTGAGGGAGACCGGAGGGTCCAGGGTGACAGGAGGACCGAGGGTGACCGGAGGGCCCAGAGTGACAGGAGGTCCGAGGGCGACCGGAGGGCTGAAGGTGCGGACCGGAGAGCCCAGGGCGACCGGAGGGCTGATGGTGCGGACCGGAGAGCCCAGGGCGACCGGAGGGTTGAGGGTGCGGACCGGAGTGCCCAGGGCGACCGGAGGGCCGAGGGGGAGATGGGAGCCCTGGAGGTCCTGAAAGACGGGGTCGACCGGAGGGTCGAGGGAGACCGGAGGTCCCAGTGTGACCGGCGGGCAGAGGGCGGTGACAGGAGAGTCGGGGGTGACCGGAGGGTTCAGGGGGGCCGGAGGGCGGATGGCGATGACCGGAGGGCCGAGGTAGGCGACCGGAGAGTGGGGGGTGACAGGAGGATTAGAGACGACCGGAGGGCAGAAGGCAGTGACCGGAGAGTCCGGGGAGACAGGAGGACTCCGGGCGACAGGAGGGATGACGCTTACCAGAGGGTGCATGAGTGCCACAGGGACGAGGGTAACAGGAGGGTTCGGGGGGACAGGAGGGACGAGGAGGACCGGAGGGTCCGGGGCGACCGGAGGGCTCAGGGTGACAGGAGAGACGAGGGGGACCGGAGGTCTCGGGGCGACAGGAGGGATGAGGGCGACCGGAGGGTCCGGGGTGACAGGAGGGACGAGGATGAGAGGAGAGTCCGGAGTGACAGGAGGGATGACGCTGACCGGAGGGCTCGGGGCGACCGGATGGACGAGGGTGACCGGAGTGCCAGGGGCGGCGCGGGCGACCTGAGAGCCGCGGACGTGAGAAGCGGCGCGGGCGACCGGAGTGCTACGGACGCGAGAAACGCCACGGGCGACCGGAGTGCTACGGACGCGAGAAACGCCACGGGCGACCTGAGAGCAGCGGACTTGAGAAGCGGCGGGGGCGACCGGAGTGCCGTGGACGTGAAGGCCGACGAGGGTGACCGGAGTACTGCGGACGCGAGAAACGGCACGGGCGACCGGAGTGCCGTGGACGGGAGGGCCGACGAGGGTGACCGGAGTGCCGTGGACGGGAGGAGCGACGCGGGTGAACGGGCTGGCATGGGCGGCAGCGCTGACGGGGGGGACCGGAGTGCCGGTGGGGAAAGAAGAGCCGCGCGTCCGGACGGGCCGGGGCCCGGAGCGGAGGAGTCAGTTTCCGCCGCTCGGGACGGGACGGCTCGGGGGGAGCATGTCGGCCTGATACCTGCCGGCGCCTCACCGGGCGACGACGTCAGGTCAGCCCATGCGGGAGCGGAGGTCGAGATCTTCATAGGCGGCAAGGACGGGTTTGGCGGGGCCGGGATTCTCTACCGTACCGGATCCTCCGCCGAGGAGAAGGCCTGGCTGGGGGGGAGCACCGTGAAGGGGATCATGAACGTGGCGGACGCGGCCCCCAGGAAGCTCCCCCCGCTCCCCAAGAGGATCGAGGCGGCCCTGAAGTCCCGTGGCCCGGCGCGCCAGCACAGGGGTAAGGGGCCGGCGACGAAGATCTGGTACTGGCTGGAGGACGCCAAGGACGTGAAGGCGATAGCCCAGCTCTCGCCGGCGCGGGTGATCCTGCCCTTGAACGCCTACAACTCCAAGGAGATAGGGAAGCGCAGGGTGAAGGGGCTGGTCCGGGTGGTCTGGAGCGTCCCGCCCCTGGTCTACCCCCCGGAGGGCCCCAGGCTGACAGCCCTCGCCGCACAGCTCATGGGCAAGGGGTACGGGGAGTTCATGTGCGCGACGCTGAGCGGCGCCGCCCTCGTGATGGAGGCCGCAGGCGACTGGGAGCCCAGGATCTACGCCGACCACCGCATGGGGTTCCTGAACCGCTTCTCGGCCGAGGCCCTGCACTCCGTGGGGATTGACGCCGCCTGCGTGAGCGCGGAGGTGGACTCGGAGACCTGGGAGAGGCTTTTGGACGTGCCGTTCAAGGGCGGAACGCTCTGCTACCTCTCCGGCAGGCCCGCGCTGTTCACCTCCAGGATGGTCCCGGCGGTCAAGCGCGGTCAGGTGGAGAGCCCCCGCGGCGAGAAGTTCTGGTCGGCCCGGGACGGGGAGGCCTTCGTGCTCCTCCCGGAGGCGAGGGTATTCATGGGCGGCTTCCTGAAGGGCCCCGAGCTCCCGAACCTCATGGGATACATTGTCGATCTCCGGAGGGAGAAGGAGCCGGCGAAGGCCGCCATGGCCATGAGGAAGGCCGCGGCGGAGGGGAGAAGGACCGCAGGGTCCGGCTTCAACTTCAGGCGGGGCCTGTTCTAGCGTCTAAAAGGAAAAGTTCTTGGGGCTATCCTTGAGCTGGGCACCGTTGACCTCCAGCTTCTTCCAGCGTTGCTCCTCGAGATTTTCGTTGAGGACCTTTATGAAAGCTTCGATGGGCTCGACCCTGCATGCCCTGTTTGGATGTGAAAATTTCCTTCTTAAGCACCGTTAGCGTGAGCTTGCCGAAGAGAATTTATCCACCATGCTGTGTCAGTTCGCTGAGGTCGGCGTGTAGCGGAAGGTGACGTTCTCGAGGGCTTCAAGCCACTCGTCGCATCCGTAACGGATACATGCTCCCTTTATTCAGCTTGGAGCATAACTATATTCAATTGCGCATAATTATATAGGCATGTTCTTTTGTGGAGGAGCACTAGAATCCGAACATCCGGCCTTCCCGGCTTCCGCTCCGACCCAGGCATCCTGATGTCCTAGCAGCTGTCGTGTTTTAGACATGTTAAAACTATGACAGCCTTTCACTTGGCGCTCAACACATAGGGAAATGTGGTCAACTCGGCATACTGTATTCACTTGACTCCAGGGAGTTTACCATATAACATGCCAGTCTAAAGTGAAGCTTAACTGTCAGTTTTAGGTCTAAAATAACTAATGGCAACCAGTTAGCTAATCTGAAGATTGCATGATCAATTTTTATTGCTCTTCTGCATTTATTTCAATCTTTATTCTAATAAAATATCTTTAAGTATAAAATTAACTTAATTAGTCAACAGCGTTTTTCCTTCCTGAAACAACACAGCCTCCGGCTGGAAAGACCACCCATGAGCTACATAGGCCACACAATTCGCAACCTCGGAAATTTCTCCGGCAGGGCGAACAGGACCGAGTTCTGGTACTTCTTCCTCTTCATGATCTTCCTGAACATCATCGTGTTCGTCGTGGCTCTCGTCCTTGAAGGGCAGGGCGTGGCCACGTTTTCGGAGGATCTCAGGTCGAACAAAACCGTGTTCGAGAGTATTGTCAAGGGATTCGGCCTAATCACTTTTTTTGCCAACCTGAGCCTCTGGGTGCGCCGCGCCCACGACATCGGGCAACATGGCTGCCTTGGCGTAGTCTATTTTATCATCCCTTTCCTCATTTTGATCCTGGGTTGTGTTGGAGGCAACCCGGGCACCAATCAGTACGGGCCTCCACCCTCCTACCCCTCTCGCCCATGAACGCCGATTCCGACTCGGACGGCCTCAGCCTCAACTTTCACCGGATTGGAAGGACTCCGTTCAGATTCCAACGTGATAGGACTGACGTAGCCGTGGAGCTCAACTGATCGTATGCCAACATGATCGGATGGACATCATACTCTCTCATATGATCGGATGGACTCAATCCGCGAGGACGACGGATCGGGAGCATGAACTGACGGGCTTAGTCCTGATGCCGGTGTATCTGTGGCTTGAACAAGAGTGGCCCTGGCTGGATTTTGAAGGTGCTCCTTGGCGTTCATCCGTGTCATCGATGTCGAATCGGAAATAACTCTGGGGAGTGAGAAAGGAAGGCTGACCAGTTGGCAACGGCCAAAACAGAAGCAATACTCTGGTGCCAACTAGTGCAAACTCATAAGGCCGCCCCGAGCCCGTAGGATGGCCGCCCCGAGCATGAAGGAAGGGCCGCCCAGGACCCAGAGGACAGAGGAAAGCCGCCCAGGACCCGGAGGAAGGTCGCCCGAGCCTGGAAGATTGTCGCCCCGAGCCTGGAGGATTGCCGCCCCGGCCTCCGGCCCTCCCTCCACCTGACTGACCGCCCTGCCCCTGGCGTTCTGCCCCCTCTGCCGTACCCTGCGATGCCCCCTTCGTCCGTCAGCTACCAATTTGGTCAACCCCCTATTTCTTGTATTCAAAGGGTTATTTCCGATTCGACATCGATGTATCGCCAGCCAGCGAATCAGGCAGGCTGACTGCACTCGGACGGCATGATGAGTCACGTCAGGTTGTTACGTCAAAAATTCGTTGACAGGTTTCGCAAGTTATGATGTAATGAAGTCATTAAATTTTTGAATATTTGAATCTTTGAGTCTTTGAGTCTTCGAGTCTTCGAGTCTCAGTTCAGAGGAAAGTACGATGGATTTGAGCTTGTCAGAAAGAAATTTCGATAGTTCGTCATTGGTTCTGGCAGTCATGAGACCTGCGTCATGCAAGATTCTTCCGGCATCATGGAGAAATGGACTGTGAACCTTTCTTGGGACGAGATTATGGACAAGGCGCTGTCGTTCTCCAAGCGCTGGTCTAAAGCAGGCAACGATAAGTCCGATGTGCAGTCTTTCGTGCGTGATTTCCTGGGAGTTTTCGGCGTGGAAGATCCCATAGCCGTCGGACGGTTCGAGGAACGTGCATTGCGCGAAAGCGGCAAGGGCTTTATTGATTATTTGTGGAAAGGCAAGATTGCCATAGAAATGAAATCCAGAGGCAAGGATCTAGGCAAGGCTTACGAACAACTGAAAGACTACGTTTTATATCTGCCCTCAGAGGAGATGCCTGACTTGCTCATGGTTAGCGACTTTGAGAGCATCGTGCTCTTGCGCCGTACCACTGAGGAGGGGGTGAGGTTCAAGGCCGAGGACCTTCACAAGCACATAAAATGGTTTGCCGACATCGCCGGCTACGATACAACGCGAGCTTATGAATACCAGGTTGAAGTGAACGTGCAGGCTGCCGCGAAGATGGCCGAGCTACACGATGCCTTGAAAGAAATAGGTTGCGACGGTCATGCGCTTGAAGTATGTCTGGTTCGGCTGATGTTCTGCCTGTTTGCTGACGACATCGGCATATTTGACGAAGACAGCTTTGTTGCTTTTGTAAAAAATTCCAAAGCTGACGGAAGCGATCTCTCAGAGAGACTGGAAGCACTGTTTGGAATTTTAGAGACGCCGCATGAAGACAGAGCTGAAATCGGTGCCGGCAGAGAATTCTTGCGTCAGGCAATGCTCGACTTCCCCCATGTCAGCGGCGGCTTGTTTGCCGAAAGGATGCAGACGGCGACGTTTGACGGTAGGATACGGCAGATCCTGCTGGAATGTGCCGGATTTGACTGGAACGTAATAAGTCCAGCCGTGTTCGGCGCGATGTTCCAGGGCGTCATGGACACGAAAGTCCGTCGCGAGATAGGGGCTCACTATACGAGCGACGATAACATTTTAAAGCTCATCAATCCGCTTCTCATGGATGGTTTGATGGACGAGTTTGAGCATGTGAAAGCTGATCCGCAAAAGCTGGAATCCTTTCACGATAAGATCAAAAATTTGACTTTTCTTGACCCGGCCTGCGGGTGCGGAAATTTTCTGATAGTTACATATCGTGAACTGCGTCAGATCGAGTTTGAAGTGCTGAAATTGCTGCCGGACGCATTCAGGCCTGGCATGAATGTTTTGTCAGGCAACAACGTCAGCATCAGACAGTTTTACGGAATAGAGAATGACACATTTTCATGCCTGATAGCGCGGGTCGGGATGTGGATCGTCGGCCATCAGATGGACATGCAGGCATTTGGCATGTTCGGAGCGTTCAGCCCGCATCAGCCGCTTGCTGAGAGCGCCACGATTCTGAACGCGAACGCCCTTCGCATTGACTGGGGAACAGTTGTCACGAAGTCGAGGCTGAGCTACATCCTGGGAAATCCGCCGTTTGTCGGCCACCAGTGGAGAACGTCCGAGCAGGCGGACGACATGGATCTGGTGTTCGCGGACGAGCCGACATGCGGGAAGCAGGCATGCGGAAAGATGGCATGTGGAAAGTTGCCATACGGAAAGCTGGATTACGTCTGCTGTTGGCATTACAAGGCAGCCAAATTTATCAGGGGTTCGCAGATTCAGGCGGCGTTCGTGTCCACGAACTCAATCGTCCAGGGAGAGTCTGTCGGGATTATGTGGAAGCCGCTGTTCGACATGGGGATTGAGATCACGTTCGCCCGGAAGTCTTTCAGATGGTCGAACGAGGCGCGGGGGAAGGCGACTGTCCACTGTGTCATAGTCGGCCTTGCCGTTGCAGGAGTCGTGAAGAGAAAGTTCCTTTATGACGAGGGAGCTGTATCTGAGGCGAAATTCATAAACGGCTATCTGGCCGATGCTCCGAACGTGTTTGTCCAGTCGCGTTCGAAGCCTATCGTGAAGGGCCTTCCGCCGATTACGAAGGGTAGCCAGCCGACCGACGGCGGCCATCTCATCATGTCGCCAGCGGAACGCGACGAGCTTCTCGGAGCTTACCCGGAAGCCGCAAAGTTCGTGAGACCCCTCATAGGAGCTGACGATTTCCTTTACGGAAAGATCCGTTACTGCCTGTGGCTGAAAGGTGTAGCTCCCCGCGATTACCGAGCCATGCCTCCTGTCATGGAGAGGCTTCGAGAAGTTGCGGAAATGCGCTGCGGAAGCCCCACTGCCTCCGTGAAACGAGATGCCAGGACTCCGATGCTCTTCACGCAGATCCGCCAGCCGGACGAGGACTATCTGATAATCCCCCGCGTCACCTCGGAGAACAGGCTGTACATTCCTATTGGATATTTGGACAAGGAAGTTGTCGCGACCGATGCCGCATACATTATCCCGTCGGCATCGCTGTTCGTGTTCGGGATGCTGACTTCGAACGCCCACATGGCATGGGTCCGTGCCGTGTGCGGACGTCTGGAACTCAGGCTTCGCTACACTCCTGCCGCCTATAACAATTTTCCATGGTGCGACCCGACGGAAGGGCAGCGCGTTGCGATAGAACGTGCTGCGCAGGGCATCCTGGAAGCACGTGCCATTTATCCGGAAAATACGCTTGCGGATCTGTACGACCCTCTTTCTATGCCGCCGGAGCTTTCCGAGGCGCATGCCGCAAACGATCGCACCGTGATGGCGGCATACGGTTTCTTCGGGAAGAAAGCTCCGTCGGAGGCTGCCTGGGTGGCGAAGCTGATGGGGATGTATAAGAAATTGACTGACAGGGGCGGGAAATGACTCCTTGCTCGTCCAGGCGAAACTGACGCTGTTCTCGTCAGTCCGGGCAAAATTGAATACAGTCTTTTATCACGTACAGGAAAGCTGACTTAGTTCTCTGCCGTCCTTGGGAAGCTGGAACATCCCGCGCTCGTCCAGGGAGGACGCTGTTTTCCTTCGGTCAGGGCAAAGGACGTCATTCTTGCCGGCCATGGGCAGCTGTCGCAGCCCTCGCCCGTCCAGGGAGGACGCTGTTTTCCTTCTTTCAGGGCAAAAGGACGTCATTCTTACCGGCCATGGGCAGCTGTAGCAGCCCTCTTCCGTCCAGGGAGGACGCTCTTTTCCTTCTTTCAGGGCAAAAGGACGTCATTCTTTGGCCATGGGCAGCTGTCTCATTCCTCCTCGCCCTTCCGGGAAAAGTCTGTTGTTTTCCTTAGTTCAGGGCAAGCGGACGTCATTCTCACCGGCCATGGACAGCTTTCGTAGCCCTTGCCCGTCACAAGAGATCCTGCCTCAAAATTCCGGATCCTGAGCAGGAAAGATGAGAGGGCAGGACCATGGGGGAGGACGGTGGCAAGGAAACGTTCAGGCGAGTTCAGCTGTGGTGCCGTTTCCCTCTCCCGGCCCATACAACCTTCTTGAATCTCACCATTACGTCTGAAGTGCCATAAACGGCCACGGCGGCCACATATACGTCCCCGCCATCTGAAAGAAATTTCTTGGCGTAATTTTTTTTAATTATCTGTACGAAGGCTGCCGATATCATTTTCTCAAGTCGTCCCTTCACGTACTTGCTAGGCTTCCCGATTATGATCTTCTCGCCTGCAAAGGACACGTCCGATCCCTTGTGAGCAGGCTTAGCCTTCTCATGCTTTATCTCGATTGCTAACCACCCGTTTCCTGGAACCTGGACTGCCAGATCGGATCTGCCCACATCCGAAGCCGCTTCGGGAAAGGCCAGCTTGTTGCCTAGTTCAAGCAGAAGCTGAATTATGGTCTTGAAAAAAATCTCGTTTGAGCTAAACAAGTCAGTCTGACTGCCGTTGCTATCAGTGCTGACAGTGTTACCACTGCTGACAGGACTGTCTAAGCAGTTAGGACTTCCAGGACCGTTTTGAACGATGCCGGCAAAAATTGTCGACAGGTAAAATTCACATTCAGCCTCGTCATGGGTTGCAAAGGCGTGAAGAAGATTCAAGTATTTTTCATTTAAACATTCGCTTGCTTCTGAAGAATCCTTGTCAGGAAAGAGCAGGTTCGTCAAGAGCTCGAGCCTGATAGAGTCCCTGATTTCGTTGTTGGGAATTTTCAGTTGATATTTCGTGTCGGTGCCTGTACCAGTGATGCCGCTGACAGTGAGATAGCCTGCCTGCATGAGGAGCACGGTATCGTTCAGTCTGTTAATGTGCATTAGTGGCAATGACTCATTGAATGAAAGATTATTGGCGAACACCTTGAAGTAATCAGTGCTATTTTGTGAAATGCGGCTAGTGAGAAGAGATGAACCTGTTTGATACCAATAGTTGTTGAATTCCTTTTTCTGAAAAAATTTCTTCACAGATAAAGGGTTGAGAACTTCCGTCTTGCCATCCCAGGTGTATCCGTTGTACCACTTCGCCAGGGATTTAAGCATATCGTGCACGGACGCGTCCATGCCAAGCTGTCCCTTTTCCTTGAGGGCCGAAAGGGTCGGAGCAAGATGGGAAGAAAATGATTTTCTAATCTCTTCTATTGTAAAGCCGCAAATACCTGCAAAATCTTCCTCAAGAGTGATGTCCAGAGCAGTGTTCATAGCGGAGAACAGGGAGAGTTCCCTGAACTTAGTGATGCCGGTTACGAACACGAATCTAAGGTCATTTGCACATCCTTTTATCGTTGAATAAAAGTCATGTAGCGTGAGTCTTATCTCATTACACTTGTCCTGATTTCCAATGTTGGCAATCAGTGGGAAATCGTACTCGTCAATGAGCACAACAACGTTTCCGGAATCGAGTATGGACGGATCTTTTCCCCTCTGAAGCCAGGCATCCTTGTGGTTATTTGACAGTGCTGTGATGAGATCGGCCATGGCACTGGGCGAATTTTTGCTGTCAAGGTATATTTTATGATTAGAGGCCACTCTTTTGATTGAGGAGAGCAGGCTAACTTCCAACTCCTCCGGAGGATTCGTCTTGAATCCGGTGTTAAACGATATTCGGATCACGGGGAAAGCATCCCACTTTTCTCCCATGAGATTCTCAATCGCAAGACCGGAAAAAAGGTTGCGCCTCCCCTCGAATATGTTATGCAAAGTGTCCAGCAGAAGGGTCTTCCCGAACCTCCTTGGCCGCGAAAGAAAGCAGGGCGCGTTAGACCAGGTATCGTCAGTAATAAGCTTGTGGATAATCTCGGTCTTATCAACATATATATAATTTTTGTTGATAATCTTTCCGAATCTGACCTCGCCGACACCAAACGGGTCTTTTTTCGGGTTCTTATCATCCACGATACAAACCTCCTTCATCAAGGTTATCCGCTCTGGCCTTTTCGGGACATATCGGCCTATTCAGATTTACTTTACCACATGAATACTGCTGGAAGCAACCTTTAGCCGGCTGCGCCCAGGCAGGCACTGGTCAGGATTCGTCAATTTCCGAATAGCCCAGACGTGTCATGCTTCCGAACAAACAGTGTCTGTCATTACTGGAAAGTCCTTCCATTTATTGCCGAACGCGAGTGACGTCTGAGCTGGCAAAGCTTATGAAATCGCGGCAGACGATAAACAATGTCGCCAGCTTAAGAAATAACCTATGCGGCATCCGCTCACAGAGATGTCTTGGGAAGGTCATTCGTGACTTTTGTCTTGGCCACTGGGCCGACTTGGAAAGCCGTCCTTGCGAAGGAATGCTTTGGCCACACAGTGCGTTGCGCTGGACGGTGGCAGTCCCCCCGTGAGGGACGGATCTATTGGAAATGGACGAATCCCCTTAAAGAACAAAGATGGCTAATGCCTATTCATGGCATATCGTCACTCTATGCCATGCTTAATCTTGTATATAAATGCGTCCTCTTTCTTAAGTTGGTGACATTGAGACGATAACTGATCATTACAAATGAGATATCTTCATAATTATGGCAGAAACATCGATCCAATCAATCTTTTTGGCATGGCATGATTATTGATCTGGTCAATGAGTCTTGCACATGCCAACTTGTTTTGCAGATAGTCTGTTATAACAGTTTGCCACAAGGATTTAATCTATATATAAGTTTGCGTTACATGGCATATCTATTGCTCAGTGAGCATGATCATCATAGACATGTCAAGTTTAGACCTATCAATGCGGTACAATATTTCTTGAAAGACAATTTATAAATTAAATTTCATAATTCCTTTGTCGCTCTGTTCTCGGGTGGTGTCTGTGCATCACATCCACAAGAATGCGGCATGCTGTCTATTTAAAAGATTATAATTTTGGCATTGCTCGTGCCCATTCAGATGCCTTAACCGTCTGCAATGGGTGGGGAAGGTTCAATGAAATCGCCACTTAAATTGAAGTGATAGTGGGAGATAGGAAAAGATATGGCGACGGGAGAGAAGGATGGAGGTCTGAAAGGTGTGTTTTTGAAACGGTGCCTGAATGGTTCAGCAAGGACTCCGTTCTCCCTCGTTAAGGGGCAGGCGGACGTCATTCTCTCCCGACCAGGGGTGGGTAGATTTCGCAATCCTTGCCCGTCACGGGGATGCTGACGCCGTTCTAGGTAGGCAAGGGAGAGCTGAGGTGCCTGCCTGGTCCGGTTCCGCCTGGCCTTCGGGACATTCCTGGCCTTCGGGGCCTTCCTTGGCTTCCGGGCTTCCTTTGCTTCCGTGCCGTCCGACCTGCCGGTCAGGCTAGTTCGGTATCGCGGAGCTGTCGTCCGCAACGTCCTGGCCGTCGTCCTCGCCGTCAATCCCCAGTCCGGAGAGATCGCCCCCGCAGAACGGGCAGAAGCTGATCTTCTGGTCTATGGGCAAATACGATCCGCAGCTCGAGCAGGTCGCCGGGACCGGGCCGAGCTCGACTATGAGCTCGCCGGCCTTGACCGGGACCATCTCCTTGGTGTTCTCGAAGTCGGCGGTCTTGTGAATCTTCACGACCAGCCCCGCCACCTTCGAGCGCACGGCCTTCTCCTGCTTCATGATGGAGATGTTGAAGAGCTCCTGGCCCTCGCGGACGACGTCGCCCTCGCGGACGTACATGACCCAGAGGTCCCCGTTCATGGGGGCGGCCACGTGGTAGGGGTTGCCCTTCTGGGCGGAGGCGGCCTCGCCGGCCCTCTCGGCTCCGGGGGGGGCGGGGGCCCCGGCCTGGACCGCGTGGGTCATTATCTGGGAGTCCAGGAAGTAGCGGACGGTGGCTATCCCGTCCGCGTCGGGCTTCTGGATGGAGAAGACGGTTATCTGGTGGGGCTTGCCGAGGGTGTCCACGAACGCGGCGGGACGGTTGGGTCTCAGGCCCTCGAACCAGACGTCCAGGGGGAGGCAGTTCGGGTCCCCGAAACGCTGGCGGAAGCGGAACGTGTTCAGGGCGTCCGCCGGCTGGTTCAGGTACATGACGAACTCCTCCTCGGAGGGGTCGCGGCGGAGGAACTCCTTCAGGTCCGCCCGCTCGGAGGCCAGGTCGGGATCCTCCAGGTGGTTCAGGGGGGAATCCGACCGGCGGGACGCCACGGCGTCGCGCCACCTGTCGGGCCCGAAGGCCGACTCGTAGACCCAGTCCTCCGGGAATCCCAGGGGGAGAGGCCCGAAGCGGCCGGTCAGGAGATCCCTGAAGGCGTCGTTGGCGTCGCGGTAGATGATGAGCCTCTCGCGGCTCAGCTCGGCGGATGGCTCGGGCTCGGGGCGGCCCTCAGCCAGGGCCTCCTCGCGGGCGAGCGAGTGGGCGGCGGCCTCCTCCAGGACCTCCAGGACCCTCGACACCTCGGAGGGGCCCCCCCGCTGGAACGCGGAGCTCACGGCCAGGAAGGCGGTGTTCCAGGTTATCTGGGAGCCGGGCGTCACGTCGTGGTAGCGGACTATCTTCCGGGCCCCCGCCAGGTAGCGGAGCATGTGGGGCAGGAACTGGATGTAGCCCTGCTTCATGGCCCCTTCCTGGGAGGAGGACGTGGCCCCGCCTGGCATGCCGTGATGGACCACGTCGTGGTCGATTCCCCGGAAGAAGGTGGGCGCGTAGCGGTCGTACCAGGGCATTATCTGCTTCAGGACGAAGTTCGCGTTCCTCACTGCCGCGCGGTCAACCCGCACGGGCAGCCCGAGCTCCTCCTCCACGTAGGCGGCGGTGGCCAGGATGTCGCCCTGCCCGTAGCTCCTGACCGAGGCGCCCAGCGCCACGTCCAGGATCTGGCAGCCGGCCCTGGCGGCAGCGCCCACGGCGGGGACGAAGAGCCCGTCCGTGTAGTGGCGGTGGTACTGAAGGACCATTTCCGGCCAGCGCTCCCTCAGGGCCGTGACCAGGGCGCCTATGAAGCGCGGGGGGCATACTCCTGCCATGTCCTTGAGCCCGAGGATTATGTGCCGGGGTATCTCCGAGCGGGGTATCCCTGAGGCCTTCGAGCACATGGAGACCAGGGCGTCCGCGGCGTCCAGGTAGTGGGCGACGCTGAAGCCCTTGCCCCAGCTGAGCGACAGGGCGGGCTGGAAGACGAGCGCCGGGTCGCTCATGACGGTCTCGGCAAACGGCCTCATGCTCTCCGCGTGGTTCAGGAAGTCGAAGCAGCGGATTATTGTGAAGTGCCTGGCTATCATCTCGCCGGTCTTGCGCATGACGGCCGCCGGCTGGGGCTTGTAGCCCAGTATGTTCGTCGACCGGACCAGGATCTGCTTGTGGGTCTTGGGCGCGAAGCCGTTCCACAGGGCCGCCTCGGTGAACGGGTAGGTCATGTTGGCGAGCATCGCCACGTGGAAATGCGCGCCTCCCCCTGTCTCGAGGGAGAACATGCCGGCCTCGTCCAGGTAGGGGCCCACCAGGGCGTCCTCGGCGAGGCGGAAGCGGTTGCCGGAGTTGGACTGGGTCATGTCCCGGCAGGTCGTGTCGGTGAGATGCACCTCGCCCGAGTCGCGGATGAAGTCCAGGAGCGCCTTCCGGTCCCCCTTCGGGTAGGGGCTCGGGATCTTCCTAGCCTCCTGGGGGATGCGGGGCAGGACCGGCTGGAAGGAGCCGAGCCGGGGGCTGTCCGCGGAGCGGTAGCGGCCCAGCTGGACGAAGGGGTTGTAGCCGTGGGCGGTTATCTCCGCCGCGAGCCTGCCCAGCCGTTCGCTCTCGGGGGACCCGTCGGCGTACTCCAGCAGGTCCGGGTGCTCGTCTATAAAGCTCGTGGTGAACTCGGCCCTCTGGAACAGGGGGTCCTTCAGGAGCTTCCGGTAGAAGGGGATGGTGTGCTTGACCCCCCCTATCGTGTACTCGCCCAGGGCCCTCTCCATCACGCCCAGCACCTTTGGCCAGTCCCTGCCGTAGGCGATGAGGAGCGACCCGGCCGAGTCGTAGTTGGAGGGGAAGTCGTAGCCGGCGGACAGGTTCGAGTCGAGCCTTATGCCCGGGCCTCCGGGGGACACGTAGCGGTTGATCATGCCGGAGTTCGGCGTGAAGTCGTCCTGGGGGTCCTCCATGTTTATGCGCACCTGCATGGCGCACAGGGACCCCTCCCTGTCCAGGCGGCGCTCCTTGAGCACCGCGCCGAAGGCTATGGCTATCTGGTCCTCCACCAGGTCCACCCCGTGGCGGACCTCGGTTATCCCGTGCTCCACCTGGAGGCGGGTGTTGACCTCTATCATGTAGGGCTCGCCGGACGGGGTGATGAGGAACTCCACCGTGCAGAGGGAGCTGTATCCGACCTTGGCAACCAGCTCCCTGGCGTAGCCCTTGAGCCTCTCCCGGAGCTCGCGGGTCATGCCCGGCCAGGGGGAGGGCGTTATCTCGACCAGCTTCTGGTGGGCCCTCTGTATCGTGCAGTCGCGCTCGTCAAAGCACAGTATATTGCCGTGGCTGTCGGCGGCCACCTGAATCTCTATGTGCCGGACGCCTTCCAGGAGCTTCTCCACGTAGAGCCTGGGGTTCCGGAAGCTCGCCTGGGCGAGGGTGGACGCCCTCTGGAAGGCGTCCTCGAGCTCGCGGCGGTCGTGGACGGGGATGATGCCCCTGCCTCCGCCGCCCCCCTCGGCCTTCAGCATCACCGGGAGCCCCAGCTCCCTGACCGCCAGCTCCGCCTGGGGGATGTCCACCGCGTCCTCGGAGCCCGGAACCACCGGGATGCCCAGGGTCTTGGCGATCTTCCTCACCTCGACCTTGTTCCCCAGGAGGTTCATGGACTCGGCGGACGACCCTATGAAGGTTATCCCGGCCTTCTCGCACAGGGCGGGGAACCTGGCGTCCTCCGACGCGAAGCCCCAGCCCGGGTGAATGGCTATGCAGCCCCTCCTGGAGGCCAGCTCGATGATGAGCTCCAGGTCCAGGTAGGCCTGGGGGTCGGACCCCAGGAGCAGGAGCTCCTGGGCCGAGGATGCTGCGGGGGCGGTCTTGTCGACCTCGGTGGCCGTCATGACGGCCACGGCCTCGAAGCGGTCGCGGATGGCGCGGCAGATCCGCCGCCCGGAGATGCCCCGGTTGGCCACCAGTATGGGGCGGCCCTTTACCTGCTGTAAGACGGAGTTGAAGTCGGTCATGAAGTGAAACCTGAGGCGGGAGCCGCCAGGGGGCAGCGCGGGCCGGGGCGCACGGGAGGCGCCCGCGCCCGTAGGCTACACGGGGACGGTTCCGGTGAGGCGTTGAGGCGAAGGGCGGCCGGAAGGCCGCCGGGGAGTGAGTGAGGAGTGAGAGGCTCGCCCGCTTGGGTTTCGCGGGCCGGGGCCGCCTCCCGTGCCGGACGCCCTGCCGAGCAGGGTTCCGGGGGCGGCGATGGCGAGGCTGGAGCTGCAGGCAGGGGCCGTTCGGCTGCGGCGGGACGCCAGGAGGGGTCCTGGCGTTGGGGCGGGCGTCTTTCCCGGAGGACATGCCGGAGAGGCTGGCCGACCGGAGAGGCGCGAAGACGGGGAGGCCGTGAAGACGGGGGCCTGGAGGCCAAGAAGGCGGCGAGGGCCTGGAGGCCAAGAAGGCGGCGAAGGCCTGGAGGCCAAGAAGGCGGCGAGGGCCTGGAGGCAGAGAAGGCGGAGAAGGACTGAAGGCCGAGAAGGCGGAGGGGGCCGGGAGGCCGTGAAGGCGGGGGGGCCGGGATGCCGAGAAGACGGGGGGGCCAGGAGGCCGAGAAGGCCTGGAGGCCGAGAAGGCCTGGAGGCCGCGAAGGCGGCGAGGGCCTGGAGGCCGCGAAGGCGGAGATGGACTGAAGGCCGAGAAGGCGGAGGGGGCCGGGAGGCCGTGAAGACGGGAGGCCCGGAAGACCGCGAAGACGGTGAGGGCCGGGAAGGCGTGAAGGCGGCGAGGGCCTGAGGCAGGGGAATCCCGAAGCCCCGTGCTGTCTGGAAAGCTGGAGGGCCACGCGGTCGGGACGGCGGAGTTTGTGGGGAAGAGGGCCTTGCTCGGCAGGTATGCCGGGGGGCCGGAAAGGCATGGATGGCCAGGAAGACCTGTTTACCTGGACGGTCGGCTGATCAGGAGAGCCGGGAAAGCCAGCAGTCGGGGACGGCCTACTGACCTGGATGGCCTGCTGACCGGGACGGTAGGCTGGCCAGGATGGCCGAGAATGCCAGATGACCGTGACGGTCGGGAGTGACGGATGGCCAGGAAGGCCTGCTGACCGGGACGGTCGGCTGGCTAGGATGGCCAGATGACCGAGCGGTCGGGAATGCCGGATGGCCGGGAAGACCAGCAGTCGGGGACGGCCTGCTTACCTGGAAGTCCGGGAAGGCTGGATGACCGGGACGGCCAGGAATGCCGGATGGCCGGGAAGGTCAGTTGACGAGGGTGGACCGGAAGGCCAGGCGACAGGGACGATCGGCCTGGAGAGCCGGGAAGGCCGGATGACAGGGGAGGCCGGCAGGGCTGCAGGACGGCGGGGACCGGCGACCGGCAGGTTCAGCCCTCGGGAAACAGCACCGTCCCGGACCAGAGGGATCTTGTCCCCTGCCGGGTCTCGACCAGGAGCGCCCCCGTCACGTCCAGCCCCGCCATCCTGCCCTCAAGGGACGTCTCCCCCTCGAAGGCGGCGGGGGCGGGACGGCTGACAGCGATCTTACGTCCCAGGCCGAAGAGACGGCTGGCGGCGAGCTCCCTCATCCCCGCAAAGCCTTTTGCGGAGCCCTGTTTTGAAGGTCCCGGGCCGGGGCTGCGGTCCAGGACCGGCGTCCGGGCGGAAGGGGCCCCTGTAACGGGCGACCTGAGCGCAGAATTGACATTGTAGCGCATAATTAAGTTTATAGCCAATTCTTTCCAGAGCCCGCAGGGCCCACCGGGGGGAAGGCGGGACACTGGCAGCGCTCCCGGAGGGGGCGCGTACGGGTCCCTCGCGGCGCCCGCCTCCCCCAGATCCGGAGGGGATCCTATATTCAGCCCCACGCCGGCCATGAGGGCCCCCTTCCTGTTTTCAAGAAGGATGCCTCCGGCCTTGGCCCCGTCCAGTACCAGGTCGTTGGGCCACTTGATGAGGAGGCGGAGTCCGGTGACCTCGTCCAGGGCCAGGCTGAGCCAGAAGGCCAGGGCCACCGGGGCGGCGCTGTCCTCGAAGGGCGGCTCCAGGGGTAGCCTCACGGAAGCGTACACGTGTCCCGGGGGGGAGGCCCACGTCCTCCCGAGTCGTCCCCTGCCCCTGGTCTGCCTCTCCGCGACAAGGGTGGAGAACACCGGGAACTTGCCCTCGGCGTAGAGCTCCCAGGCGCTGTCCAGGGCGGAGGGTACCGTCCCGGCCCTATAGAGGAGGCCTCCGCGGATCTCCAGGAGCTCGCGGGACGGATAAGCCAGGGGCGTCCCAGAGCCGGGCGCAGGGTCGGGCAGGTGTCCGTCGGGGTTCATGGAGCCTCCCAGAATGGTGCCAGCCCGCCGATTGGCAGCAGGAAGGCCGGGTCAGTCGGGACAGGGGAAAGGACCGTCGGGGCAGGGGAAAGAACCGGCCCGGCAGCCGCCCGGCCCTGGGGCGGCACGGTCCAGGCCCGAGTTTAACATCTCTTGCAAATGTGGTCGCGGCAGAACGAAGATGACCCTGGAGTCAGGTATCAGGCGATCCGGGATCCGTAGCGGTCGCCATCACGCCGGGGAGGGCGGCTTGCTCGCCACTTCATCCTGGGGCGCGATTATTTTTAATTTGAGATTGGCCAATTTAGAAAATTCCCTTCAAGACCTGGATCTTTAGCAAGATTCGTACCAGTCCTGACCGCCGGTATCCCCGGTATTCTGATAGCCTCGGCCCCCGCTCAAATGCGCCAGCACTGGTCCCCGCTCTCGCTGGGCATCGCGAGGCCCGGCCGCCGTCGGAGTAAAGGCCACGGCTCCGTCAGGTTCCCTTGGCTCCTTGAGAAATCCAAAGAGCATCAACTGTTACCTGTTGTAACAGGGAGGGTAGTGCCCATGTCCGAACCGAAGCTGGAGACATGGAAAGACCCTCAGTCCCCAGGCGTGTCGCCGCCGGAGCCCGAGGAATTCCGTCAGTCCAGCGAGCGGGATATTTCCGCAAGGGTTAGTTCGCTCGAATTTGCATTAGTCAGGCACGACACACTCCTGGAGAACTGCGCGACCAAGACCGATATCGCGGATCTCGACAAGAAGCTCTCGAAGGAGATTTCGGATCTCGGCGTGAAGCTCTCGAAGGAGATCTCGGATCTCGGCGTGAAGCTCTCGAAGGAGATTGCGGGTTTGGCTGAGAAGTTAACGGTCAAAAGATCAAGCTCCAATCGCTTTCTCTTTACTTCATTTCTGGGCATCTTAACTTTTCTCTTCGCTGCCGATGTCTTGGTTCTCAACTGGCTTTGGGATTTGCACGGCAATGCACCGTTCGCTCCAGTCGTTCCTGTTTACACTCCGGGGGAGACTCCCTATGCCTTGCCATCCCAGGTAGCTTATGGCTTGACGCGAGCTCCTGACCGGCAGTTCCCCGCTCTCGCTGCAGAGACGACGCCCGCCCCCTCCGCTCCAGAGAGCGGTCCGCCCGAAACGGAGAGAACGGAAGGCTGAGGGAGAGGCCGGTCGTCACCCCGGCACCGAGCTTGCGGCCTCCCTGTCCGCCGGGATGACCGTTCCGAGGTCTGCCAGGCAGGTGACGCCGTAGCACGGAAACCCTCTTTCGGGCATGTTACGCATGGAGCCGCTCGAGCGGACTGGCGGTGACGGCATGAAGAGTGCAGGTATCTGGCCTGCAACTGCGGCATCAGGCATGGCGGACGGTCGGCACCCGGAGTTCCTGCAAGGAGGATGTCTGCTCGCCATCAGTTCCCGGTCAAGTCCATCATGCCAGCCTGCAAAATACAACTGCCAGATCTGAATGAGATACGCACCGCCGTCCCTGTTCAGGAATTCGCGAAAGCGGAGGGCGGCGCCCTTCTGGGGTCCCGGTCGGAGGCCGACAGGAGCCGAAAGACAGCCGGCGGGAATGGCCACGGGTACTCACGCTAGCAGGCTCGGGGAACCGGAATGCCTGTCACTTTCACGGTCAGAAGTTATGTTATTACCCGTTTAATCAAATGTCGGAATTTAGCTATCAGTCCAGGGGTGGAAATGTCGGTCTAATCTCCAGTCCTGGTATCTTCGGACTATGATTTGCTACTAAAATATGGAAGAAGATTCCGACATTTAATTAAACTGGTAATAAGTATTTTGAAATGTTAAGAAATCTTGTTATCCTTGTGTAATCACTAGCCATCTATCGGAATACTCGACATAACTTGCACTCTGAGCATAATCGTTAAAATTAATTACTATGAATTGATTTTGTAAATTGATATTGCTTTCTGCAGGTTATAACGTAGACATATGAAACAATAGAGTTAAGGCCGGGGAAAAAGAGGATGCTTGGCCACAAAAATGGCATAGCTTCAGAAGACAGACGATGATACTGCATCGTCATAAAACCTTCCCCCCGGTCTGTATTAATCATTTTTATGTCTGTGCTAAACATTACATTCTATATCTATTCAAAACATTATATTACCCGTTTAATCAAATGTCGGAATTTGGCTATCAGTCCGGGGGTGGAAATGTCTTGCAAGCCCCCAGACCTGGCATCTATCTGCTAAGTTTCTCTACTTAACTAAGGAAGAAGATTCCAGCATTTGATTGGACGGGTAATATCCATGCTCACGTGAAGCACCAGTCCGAAGACATTCTGCCGCATATTCCGGATACGGAGACGGAAAGATGCAGGGGCAAGATGAGGGACGGAAACGTTCAGCGTTCAGGAGAGCTCAGTTGCCGTGCTGTTTCTCTCTTCCAGCCCAGACGACCTTCTTGAACTTCACCATCACGTTTGAAGTGCCATAAACGGCCATGGCGGTAGCATATACGTCGCCACCCTCTGATAGATATTTCTTGGCGTAATTTTTATTAATTATCTGATTGAAGGCAATAGATATCATTTTTTCAAGCCGTCCTTTCACGTACTTGCTAGGCTTCCCGGTTACGATCTTCTCGCCTGCAAAGTACACGTCGGATCCCTTGTGAGCAGGATCAGCCTTTTCATGCTTTATCTCGATTGCTACCCACCCGTTTCCTGGAATCTGGACTACTAGATCGGATCTGCCCACATCCGAAGTCGATTCAGGTATTGCCAGCTTGTTGCCTAATTCAAGAAGAAGTTGAATTACTGACCTGAAAAAAAACTCGTTTGGGCTAAACAAGGCAATCTTCTTGCCAGTTCTGACAAAACTGTCTAAGCTGTCAGGACTGCCAGGACCGGTCTGAACGATTCCGGCTAAAATGGTAGACAGGAAAAACTCACATCCGGCCTCATCGCGGGATGCGAAGGCATGTAGAAGATTAATATATTTTTTATTTAAATATTGGCTTGACTCTGAAAGATATTTGTCAGGAACGAGCAGGTTCGTCAGGAGTTCGAACCTGATAGAGTCCCTGATTTCGTTGTTGGGAATTTTTAGTTGATATCGCGTGTCAGTGCCTGAGCCGGTGATGCCGCTGACAGTGAGGTAGCCTGCCTGCATGAGGAGAACGGTCTCGTTGAGGCTGTTAATGCGCATTAGCGGCAACGACTCGTTGAATGAAAGATCCTTGGAGAACACCTTGAAGTAATCAGTGCCATTATTTGCAACACGGCTCGTGAGAAGAGATGAACCTGTTTGATACCAATAGTTGCCGAATGATTTTTCCTGAAAAAAACTCATTACAGAAAGAGGGTTGAGAACCTCAGTCTTGGCATCCCAGGTGTATCCGTTGTACCATTCCACCATAGTTTTAAGGAGATCGGCAACTGATGCATCCAAGCCAAGCTGTCCCTTTTCCTTGAGGGCCGAAAGGGTCGGAGTAAGATATTGAGAAAATGATTTTTTAATTTCATCTATAGTAAAGCCGCAAATACCGGCAAAAATTGACTCAAGAGTTATGTCCCGAACAGTGTTCATGGCGGAGAAAAGGGAGAGTTCCCTGAACTTAGTGATACCGGTTATGAACACGAATCGAAGCTTATTCTCATATCCTTTTATAGTTGAATAAAATTCATGTAGAATGAGTCTTATATCGTTACATTTATCACGATTTCCAATGTTGGCAATCAGTGGGAAATCGTACTCGTCAATAAGTAAGACAACGTTTCCGGAACCGAGTACGGATGGATCTTTTCCGCTCGCAATCCATTCTTTCTTGTGATTCATGGACAAGCTGTCGATAAGATCGGAAATGGCTATGGACGAATCATCGGCGTCTATTATTATTCCATGATGTTTGGCAATTCTTTTGATAGCAGCGAGCAACCCGGCCTCCACCCGCTCTGGAGGTTTTGCCTTGAAGGTGTTAAACGAGATTCGGATCACGGGGAAGGCATCCCACCTTTCTCCCATGAGATTTTCTATCTCGAGGCCGGAGAAGAGTTCCTGTCTCCCCTCGAATATGTTTTGCATGGTATCCAGCAGTAGAGTCTTCCCGAACCTCCTTGGCCTGGAAAGAAAGCATGGCGCGTCAGACCATTTGTCGGAAGATATCAGTGTGTGGATTAGCGCAGTCTTGTCAACATATACGTAACCCTTGTTGATAATCCTTTCGAAGTTAGCGACGCCAACACCAAACTGGTTCTGTTCTGAGCTGTTCTCACACACGATACGAGCCTCCTTCATCAATGTTTATAGATTTGACCTTTCGATAACAAAAGGAAATCTATTGATGAGATTATACCATATGAGCGCGGCTGGAAGCAACCTTTTCTCGACACCGCTTAGGCAAGATTTTATTCAAGAGATGGTAGTTTACAGATAGCCTTGCCGTCTCATACAACAGATCAGACATTGGCATGATTGCAGTTTAACAAATTGACAGCAGGATTATTGCCATAGTTCCAATCACCTCAGCCGTTCGTGACATCTAGATGTATCAAGCCTTTGAGCATAATGTTTCACGCCTTTGAGCATAGTCTACTGCTAAGTTCACATCTGCTCTTCAGCATCTTCTAGATCATGGTGGAGTTCAGTTCGGATAGGTGAAGATTTTTTGGCGGAGCTTGCCATGGGGACGGGAAGGGCCGGAGGTGGCGGGCGCGCGGGCCCTCTCAACAGCCTGGAGAGCCAGGTATTACCCAGTCGGATAAATGTCCGTGAGGTATTACAACTGGAACTAAATTTGAGCATGGCTAAGTGTTGCAGTAATATAAATTCATATGCAAAGCAATAGCAAACATACGGTATTTATCGATATAAAATTATCTATATATAGATGGGATAGATAGGTAAATTCTTAGCATTCACCTCCTGGCAGGAAACAAGCAAATTCGCATTTTGGGGGACATTTATCCGACTGGGTAATATAACCTGTCCATCTAAATGTCGGAATCTTCTTCCACATTTTAATAGCGAATCTTAGCGAGGAGATTCCGGGGCTGGAGGTTTGCCGACCTTTCCACCACGGGACTGATATTACCCGTCCAATAAAATGTTGGAATCTTCGTAACTGTTCAGGTGCCCCTCTATTGAGGACCTTTTCGGAGGTTGAGAGCCCGAATTAGGAACTCTAAAAAATGAAGTGTCAACTATGGATACTCCATGTGGAGGGGAAGAGTCTCTGAGGA
>JAISFP010000174.1 GCA_031263525.1 Deltaproteobacteria bacterium
GGGGGCCCGCAGGGCGAGAATGGCTCAGAATCGCGCGTTGGCCCGCAGGGGGAGAATGGTGCAGAATCGCTTGCATTTCCTGCCCGTTTCAGGTAACTTGTCAGAGTTAAATCCATATCATTTAGCGGTTAGGGTGTCCGGCGCTTCTGAATCCGAGTGCAGGGCACCCTTTTTTCATGCGCGCCGAGGCCGGCGGTTACCTGGCTCTTGAGGGTGTCAGCGGTGGACCCGGACAGCCGGCGTTGCCTGTCCGCCCCCTGCGGGCAGCCGGGCCTTGCGGGACTGCCTTCGTGGCGAACCTCGGATGTCAGGCGGGCGCGAGAGATCGCGGAGCTGCCGAGGTCGCGTGAAATCGTGCCTGGGGCCGGCGGACATGCCGGAAGTCGCCCTCGTCCGATGTGCGGCGCATGGCCCTTTTCGGCCAGGCTGATGAGCTTATCACGAAAGAGTTTTCGGGGCCTCGGTGCCTGGTGTGCCAGCACATGTAGCTGTGCTACATGACACGGCTTTCAATGACCGGGGTGCCGCCGGGCCGCATGAGGGTGTAGGACATCCTGGGGCTGACCCTCCTGACGGACTGGCGTCCTGCCGAGACGACCGGGTGGAGGGCGGAGGTGTTTTGGCTCTGCCGGGACATGCATGGGGCCCGGCCATGCGTGACCCTCTCCCGGAAGGGCAGCCTGGGCATTTCCCTGGCCGCGGTAGGCCGCCCCGCCGAGGGGCTCGCCTCAAGAGCACCATGGGCGGGCGTGACCGGCCGGGGACCGGAGTCCCGGCGAGGCTCGGCGCACGGTCGAACTACGGGATTGCCCTGATCCTGAACGGCCAGGGGGCAGGGGCCGTGCCGATTCTGGGGGATGTCCTGGAAGAGACGGAGCGGCTTGTCCCCCCGGACGGGAGGCCGTCCAGACGGCCAGGAACAACAGGACGCTGGCCGAGGCCATCTACGGCGGGCTGGTCAATATGCATCTTGAGGAGCCCTGAGCCGGACTGAGCCAGCGCCCGCCGGTCCGGCGGCGTCCGGGCGACGGGGCTTTTGGCGGGCCGGGTCTCTGGACCGGCTTCGTCCTGGCACCGGGCTTCCGGGCGGCGGGGTCTCCGGGGCCTGCTGCGTCCGGAGCATTTTCGCATCCTTTAGAGCCCGGGCTCCGCGGGGCCGGAAAGGAGACAAGACGGCTCTGAAGGTCCCAGGCACCTTCGGTTCTCCCTCTCGGGCGACCACGACGACTTTCCCGGCAGGGAGGAAAGTCAGCCGGGGCCTTTCCGTACTTGTCCCAGGCCAGGGGCATACGGGCCTTCCGTGCCTGGCTGGCCTTGCGGTGCCTGGCAGGGGCGGAATGTGATCTTCACACGTTTCATCCTCCGTTTCTTCTCCGAGCCCTACAGGGGATGCGGGCTGGCGACGGCAATCTCGGATATTGTGCCTAATTCAGATTTTTTGGCTGGCATTTCCGGGCGACACCCATTCCGTTCGTCAGGCAATTCCTGGCGTCCGGTGACAGATGCTGGCAGGGCAAGTGAGCAAGCTCGCCCCCCTGCCTTACGCAGGATTACGCCAGCGGCCTCGTCCAGGCAGTGTTTGGCCCGGGGGCCGGCCTGCTGGCCAGGGTGGGAAGGACACCCGTTGCATTTCTTACCCAAAAGCGGTAGAATTTAAATCGCATTATGTCTTATTTTCCTTTTCTGCTTAGCGTTTAGGGGGCCAGGCGATGGATCATAATCCGTCTGGCCCCCTTTTTTTGCCCGGAATTTGCCTCTCCGGTCCGGTGCCCTGGCAACGGGTGCGCGGCGCAGAAAAATTCAGATTATTCCAAAGAATGCTTGAGAAATCCAGATTAATCCAGAGAATCCCAGGGGATTCTGGCGGCTTTCGAAAGGCCGATGGTATGAGGGATCGGGACGGATGGCTGCCTGGGCATGCCAAGGGCTCATTTCAGCGCATGCCGGAAACTGCTCGCGGCGGCTTGCGGGGGTTCCGGGCTAAAGCGTTCTGGTCCCGGGGTGTCTCGGTCCGGGATGCTCGCGGGTTCCTGGCCCAGAGATATGGCCTTCCGAGCTGAAGCGCTCAGGTTCTGGGTATCCAGTGCCGGGGGACACGTGGGTTCCTGGCTCTGAGGCATGGGCTTCCGGGCTGAAGTGGTCAGGTTCTGGGTATCCTGTGCCGGAGGACTCTTGGGTTCCGGACCCAGAGGCCCGGCGCTCCAGGACGAAACTCCCTGGCTGAGGTCTGAGGGGCTGGTGGACTCTCGGGTCCGAGACCAGAGACATGGGTCTGCGGGCCGAAGCTCCCGGGGCAGGGTCTCCGGGACAGGGAGGCTCGGGGGTTCCGAAGCCAGAGGCGTGGGGCCGCAGGCCGAAGCGCCCGGGACAGGGTCTTCGGGGCCTAAGGAACCGTGGGTTCAGGGCTGAAGTGCTCTGGTCCTGGGGTTCAGGTGCCGAGGGACCTGCGGGTTCCGGGCTGAAGTGCTCTGGTCCTTGGTCTTCTTTGCCGAGGGCCCTGCAGGTTCCGGTGCCGGATGCCTGGGACTCCGGACTAAGCTCTGAGGTCCTGGGGCTCATGTGCCGAGCGCATTGGGGGTTCCGGATGAGGCGGAAAGGGGCCTGGTGGTCCGGGGCAAGTCCGGGCTGACACGGTCTGTGGCCTGCTCTCTCGAGCCGGAGGACACGGGGGCTCCGGCGGCAGATGCCCGGGGTTTGGGTTTTAGTCGTTCTGCCCGTGGTCTTCGGGACCGGGGGTAAGGGGCCCGGTGGCCTGGAGGCCCTGACTGGGTCTTGGGGGCTGGTCTCAGTGGCCATGACTGGAGCTCAGGGCCTGTTGCTCCTCGCCCTGGAGTCTGGGTTCCGGGCCGGCCTTCTCAGGGCCAGAGGCGCCTGATCCTGGGGTTCCGGGCCGGCCTTCTCAGGGCCAGAGGCTCCTGGAGCTGGGGTTCCGGGCCGACATTCTCAGGGCCAGTGTCTGCCGGCAACGGTTCGGGGCTGACGGGTCAGGAGTGAGGGTCAGGGGCCGGAAAGGTCGACGCGCTGGCAGTCCCGGCCACGTCCGGGGACAGGCCGCCCGGGAACCTTCCAGGCATACGGACAGGCCGGTCGGAGCGGCCCGGTTCGTCCGGTCGTCCGAAGTTGCCCGGGTGACGGAAGGCCGCTCGAGGCCTTCTGCGGCATGTCTGGTCATTTCCGATCGGTCTGTCTCAAATTATGGCGCTTTCGTCAGATATACCTCAAAATGATCGGCAGGGCAGGGCGGCCTCGGCGAAGTTTTGTTCCGGAGTTCCTCCGGAAAGGCCTCCGCCGCCATTCGGCTGGGCTCCGAGTGTCTTCCTGGCTGCCTTTTCCGGGGGCTTTCCGCGTGTCTCCCTGGCCGCCTCTTCCGAGGGCTTTCCGGGTGTCTTCATGGCCGTCTCTCATATGGTGATGCTCCGGGCCCCGTTCGGGTCTCTCCGAGGCACCGTCTCCGGGTTCGTACGGAGGCCTTCCGAGGGTTCTCCGGGCAGCCTTCCGTCTATTCGAGCGGAGGGAGGTTCCGTGCGGGCCCGTCTCACCCGTGCAGCGCTTCGCCCGGAACTGCGCTTCTGTTCAAGTAGTGCTTAATGAGCTATAATTATATGTTCTTTTCATCAAGCCCCGCCGGCCCGCAGGTTGCCTCATGGTCCCCGGACGCGGGGGCCCTGTCGCTGGCGGGTGGACCTCCGCCGGCTTCGCAGTCTGAGGGGACCCGGGGTTTGCCGGTCCTCCTGATACCGGGGGCAGCGTTCTCAGCCGGCTCGGTTGGCGGTGCCGGCCCCGCCCCCGGCCGGGCGGCCGCCTCCCGCAGCTTCGGGCGTCCACGGTCTTTACCGGTTTTTTCCAGGCCTACCCCCGGCCTATTTTGAGCCGTTCCCGGCTATTTTTGTCATTTTTGTCTTTTCCTGCCTTTTTCCATCTGTTTTGGTTTTGCCTGCCTTCCAGCCTTTTCCTGCCTTCACCGGCCTTCTTGCCACCTTCAGTTGCAATGGCTTTTAATTTTTTTTGCTTTTTCCTTTTTTATTCAGTTTTTGTCAATTCTGCCGTTTTTGTCATTTTTGCAATTTTACCTGTTCAAAATTGTTGCATTCCAGTCTTTTTTTATCGTTTCTCACCTTTTTGTCTTTTCTGCCTCCGGGATGCAGGGGCCTCGGGCGGGCGGCCGAGAGCGGGATTCCCCCCCGGTCCCTGCCTTTACCCCGTCTCCGGGCGGGAGGCCGGGTGTTGCGCGGGATTGCCCGAGCGCGTAGAATAGCCAGGTTAAGCCTTTTGGCCGGGTTCACCGGCAAGACGCGCAGGTCATTCCGGGCCGGGCGCGCAGGGTGCCGGGACGGCAGGGGACGCCGCCCGGGCACCCTGGCCCCCCCCGCGCCGGCCCGGCCCCCCCGGGGCCTGCCGCACCCCACGGAGCGGTCCCGCAAGAGATTTTCGCGGCAGGAGACCAATGGAAGAAGAGCGGCCCAACAACTTCATAAGGACCTTCATAGACGAGGACCTGGCATCGGGGAGGTACGTGGGGGTGGCCACGCGCTTCCCCCCGGAGCCCAACGGGTACCTCCACATAGGGCATGCCAAGAGCATATGCCTCAACTTCGGGCTCGCAAGGGACTACTCGGGGCACACGAACCTGCGCTTCGACGACACCAACCCCGCCAAGGAGGAGACCGAGTACGTGGACTCCATCCAGGAGGACGTGCGCTGGCTGGGCTTCTCCTGGGACGACAGGCTCTACTACGCCTCCGACTACTTCGGGAAGCTCTACGAGTGCGCGGAGAGGCTCATAGATACGGGCTGGGCCTACGTGTGCGACCTCTCCCCCGAGGAGATGAGGGCGCACCGGGGGACCCTGACCGAGCCGGGCACCGACAGCCCCTACAGGGACAGGGGCGCCGCCGAGAGCCTGGACCTTTTCAGGCGCATGAGGGCAGGCGAGTTCCCTGAGGGCTCCCGGAGCCTCAGGGCCCGGATAGACATGGCGTCCCCCAACATGAACATGCGGGACCCCGCCGTGTACCGCATCAAGAAGGCGGAGCACCACCGCACGGGCGCGGAATGGTGCATCTACCCCATGTACGACTACGCGCACTGCGTCTCGGACGCCATCGAGGGCATCACGCACTCGATCTGCACCCTGGAGTTCGAGGACCACCGCCCCCTCTACGACTGGTTCCTGGAGAAGCTGGACTGGCCCCAGCCCAGGCCCAGGCAGATAGAGTTCGCCAGGCTCAACCTCGAGTACACCATGATGAGCAAGAGGCGGCTCCTGCAGCTGGTGAAGGAGGGCCTGGTCGAAGGCTGGGACGACCCGAGGCTCCCTACCATCGCGGCCATCCGCCGCCGGGGCTTCACGCCCTCGTCGATCCGCATCTTCTGCGAGCGCATAGGGGTCGCCAAGAAGGACTCCTGGATCGAGCTGGAGTGGCTGGAGAAGGCCGCCCGGGACGACCTCAACCAGGAAGTGAAGAGGGTCATGGCCGTGCTCGACCCCGTGAAGGTGGAGCTCGTGAACGTCCCGGACGACTTCAGGATGACGGTGGAGGCCCCCTTCTTCCCCGACGCTCCCTCCCGGATGGGCTCCAGGGAGCTGGTGCTGACCAGGGAGCTCTACATAGAGCGGGAGGACTTCATGGTCTCGCCCGTCCCCGGTTTCCGGCGGCTCTCGCCGGGAAGGGAGGCGAGGCTCAGGTGGGCCACCTACGTGAAGTGCGTCTCCCACGAGACAGACGCCGAGGGCCGGGTGACGCTCGTTCGCTGCGAGCTCAGCGACGCCCCGACCACGGTGGACGAGAAGGGGAGGCCCGCCAGGCCCAACATCATCCACTGGGTGTCGGCCCCGCTCTCGGTGCCGTGCGTCGCGCGCGTCTACGACCGTCTCTTCAAGGTGCCCAGGCCCACTGGGGAGGATCTCGCCTCGGAGCTGAACCCCGCGTCCCTCGTGGTCCGGGACGGGGCCAGGCTGGAGCCCTCTGCGGCCGGGGCCCGCCCCTGGGCCCGCTTCCAGTTCGAGAGGCTCGGCTACTTCATGGTCGATCCCAAGTCGCCTGCCGGGGGCCCCCCCGTCTTCAACCGGATCGTGGCCCTGAAGGACGGCTGGAAGGGTGGGCAGGCGGCCCAGGGCGGACAGGGGGGGCGCAAGGGCGGCATGTAGCCTCCCGCAGCCTGCCGGGGCTCGGGACGCCCACCCCCCCCGGCCGAGATTCCCGGCCCTTTTTCAGGACCGGGCGCTTCCGGGAGGTGACGGCTCAGACGACGGATCCGGACGGAACGGTCCGGAAAGGGTTACGATGCCCCGGAGCCTCTCGCTTCAGGGGCGGAGACGTCTTAGACGACGGATCCGGACGGCCCTGTCCGGAAACGGTTCTGATGCCCCGGAGCCCCCCGCTTCCGGGGATGATACTGCTTGGACGACGGAGCCGGGCGCTATGTCCGGAAACGGTTCGGATGCCCCGGAGCCCTTCGCTTCCGGGGCGGAGAAGGTTAGGACGACTGAATCCGGGCGCTTTGTCCGGAAACGGTTCGGATGCCCCGGAGCCCTTCGCTTCCGGGGCGGGAACGGCGGAGACGGCTTGGGCGACGGTTCCGGACGGACCGTCCGGGCCGCCCCGGGGCCGAGCGCTTCCGGGACGGGGCCGGAGCGGCTCCGGGCCGCTGGAAGAACCCTGAGGCAGGCCCCGTCCGGGGTTGCCGGGGAGGGAACTCTTGGCTTTTCTAGACGCTTTCTTCAAGTTCATGCACGACGTGGGCGCGTCGGATCTGCACCTTTCCTCAGGGAACCAGCCGCTCCTGCGCCTCAAGGGCAAGATCGAGAAGATAAAGTACAAGGAGCTCGAGAGCGGGGAGCTCAAGAAGATGCTCTACGAGATAGCCCCGGAGGAGACGGTCAAGATCTTCGAGGAGACCGGGGACGTGGACTTCGGCTACGAGATCCCGAACATTGCCCGGTACCGCGCGAACTTCTTCAACCAGAAGTGGGGGGTCTCGGCGGTGTTCAGGGAGATCCCCACGAAGATCCCCACGGTGGAGCAGCTGGGGCTCCCGGTGGTCATCGGGAGGCTCGCGTCCCTGCCCAAGGGGCTGGTGCTCGTGACCGGGCCCACGGGAAGCGGCAAGTCCACCACCCTCGCCACCATAATAGACCACGCGAACCGCACCCGGTTCGACCACATCCTGACGATAGAGGACCCGATAGAGTTCGTCCACCACAGCATTCGCTGCATAGTGAACCACCGCGAGGTCTACACCCACACCAAGAGCTTCACCACGGCCCTGAGGGGCGCCCTCCGCGAGGATCCCGACATCATCATGGTCGGCGAGATGAGGGATCTCGAGACCATCTCCCTGGCCCTGGAGGCGGCGAACACCGGCCACCTGGTCATGGGGACCCTCCACACCACCTCGGCGGCGTCCACCATAGACCGAATCATTGACATTTTCCCCGCGAACGAGCAGCCCCAGATAAGGACGTCGCTCGCGGACGCCCTGAGGGCCGTCGTGGCGCAGTCCCTGTTCCGCCGCGTGGACCAGTCCGGGCGCGTGGCGGCCCTGGAGATCCTCCTTGCCACCCCCGCCGTCCGGAACCTCATCCGGGAGGGCAAGATCCACCAGATTGCCACCACCATCCAGACCGGCAGGAAGTTCGGGATGCAGAGCATGGACGACGCCATACTCGACCACCTGCTGGCGGGCCGCATCTCCCCCAACGACGCGTACAACCACTGTCTGGACAAGGCCAAGTTCCGCCAGTACCTGACCTCCCCCCCCGAAGACTTCACGGACGTCTAGCATGCTGCACCTGTTCCACCTTGAATTTATCCTGGACAAGCTCATGAACTCCGCCTCGGAGGTGTCCGACATCAACATGACCGTCGGGCACCCCATCCAGGTGGAGAGCGGGGGGCAGCTCATCCCGGTCTTCTTCGAGCCCGAGATACGGGCGCTCACCTCCTACCAGACCGAGACCCTGGCGCTGAGCCTCATCCGCGGGAACCGCCAGCTCATAGGCACCCTCCTGGACACCGGGGCTTGCGATCTGTCCTTCAACATGGAGAACAAGGCCCGCTTCAGGGTGAACATCTTCTCCCAGCAGGGGCGCTACTCGATCGTCATGCGCAAGATCGAGAGCTATATTAAGTCCATAGATGAGCTGGGCCTGCCGGAGATTGTGAAGAAGCTCTCCCAGGAGAAGAACGGCATCGTGCTGGTGACCGGGGCCACCGGCACGGGCAAGACCACCACGCTGGCGTCCATCCTGGACGAGATCAACACCAACATGTCCGTCCACGTGGTGACGCTGGAGGACCCGGTGGAGTTCATACACCCGGCCAAGATGTCCACCTTCAACCAGCGGGAGCTGGGGCTGGACTTCCGGACCTTCTCGGAGGGGCTCCGCTCCGCCCTGCGCCAGGCCCCCAAGGTCATCCTCGTGGGCGAGATGCGCGACCGGGAGACCGTGGAGATGGCCCTCTCCGCCGCCGAGACCGGGCACCTCGTCTTCTCCACCCTGCACACCGTGGACGCCGGCACCACGGTGAACCGCATCATAGGCCTCTTCGACTCGGACGAGGAGAAGCTCATACGTGTGAGGCTCGCCGATTCCCTCCGCTGGGTCGTGAGCCAGAGGCTCCTGCCCAAGGTTGGCGGCGGGCGGGTGGCCGCCCTGGAGATCATGGGCTCGAACCTGCTCATCAAGGACATCATCACCAACGGCGAGGATCCGGAGAAGACCTTCTACCACTCCATAGCCGGGTTTTCCGCCCTGGGCTGGCAGACCTTCGACCAGCACATCCTCGACCTCTACCGCCAGAAGCTCATCAAGGAGGACGTGGCCCTGACCTACAGCTCCAAGAAGACCATCATGAGCCGCGGCATCGACACCATCAAGGCCGAGACCGGCGAGTCGATCTACCTGGTGAAGGACCTGGCCCTGGAGGAGGGCGAGGAGGCCGAGGGCGAGGGCGGCGAGTCCGCGGAGCAGGCGGCGGCCGAACAGGCCGGCCAGCCGGGGCACCCTGGCCAGCCGGGGCAGCCGGGGCAGCCGGGCCAGCCGGGCCAGCCGGGCCAGCCGGGGCACCCTGGACATCCCGGACAACCGGGCCAGCCCCAGTATGCCCCCCCTCAGCAGTACCCGCCCCAGGGCCAGGCCCAGAGGCAGGCGAACGGCGGAGGCGTGAAGATCCACTCCGGCAGGTGAGCCTCCGCGTCCCGTCCGGCCGGCCTCCCCTGTCCTTCCTTCGGGACTGCCTCCCCGGCCTGCCGGGCAGCCTCCTTCCGGGAGATGATCCTCCCGGGCAGCCTTTCCCTGCACCCCTCATGGCCCGGCCCGCCTGGCGTCTGTCCGGGTCGATCCTCCCCGGCGCCCGCTCGGGCCGGTCCGCCTGACGTCTTTTCGGGACGATCCTGCCCGGCGCCCGCTCGCCTCGGCCTTCCTGGCGGCCTTCCGGGGCGGCCCTTCCCGGCGCCCCTCATGGCCCGACCAGCCTGGCGGCTTTTAGGGGCGGCACTTCCAGGCGATCCTCCTGGGCCTGCCTTCAGCAGCGCACCTTCCACCCGGTCCTCCCAGGCAGGCATTCCTGGCGGCCTTTCGGGGGTTGCCTTTCCAGGCTGTTGTCCTGGGCCGCCGTTCCCGGCGGCCTTCCGGGTCAGCCCTTTCAGGCGGTTTTCCGGGATCGGCCTTCCGGGGCGGCTCTTCCAGGAACCTCCCCGGGCCCAGCCTGTCGGCTTTCCGGAGCGGCCCTTTCCGGTGCCCCTCCCGGTCCTGCCTTCCTGGCCCCGCCTCATGGCGGACCCTCCAGGCCCTCCTTCAGGCAGGCTTTCCGGGCCCTGTCCTCCTGTCGTGGGCCCTCCCGGCCTGGGCCGTCCAGCCCGACCGGCGGCATAAGGGCGGCTTCGGGAATGCCCTTGCCCTGCCCGGCCTTCGCTCAGCCATCCCGCGAACTTCCCTCCCTTCCCCGAACCCCCGGCAGACAGCCAGGAGGTCCCGTTGCTTATCGAGTGCGCCTTCTGCCAGAAGAAGCTAAACATCCCGCCCACGGCCAAACTGCCCGTCGGCAGGCCCTTCTCCTTCACCTGCCCCTCCTGCGGCAAGAAGAACACTGTGTCCCTGCCCCCTCCGGACGCCCCGGAGGCAGCGGCCCCGCCCAAGCCCCCCGAGCAGGGCCCGCCGCCCGGCTTCCCGCCCGGCGGCGCGGACATGACCATGCACGACCCCGGTCCCGGACGCGGGCCGGTCCACGGGCCAGACATGGGGCCCGTTCCAGGGATGGGGCCGATGGCCGGCATGGGACCCCCTCCCGACATGGGGCCCGTGCCCGGGAAGGGGCCGATGGCCGGCATGGGCCCGCCTGCCGACAAGGGCCCCGTGCCCGGGATGGGGCCGATGGGTGCCATGGGCCCCCCTTCCGACAAGGTGCCGCACCCGGGCCCGGGACCCGGCGGCGGCCACGGGGCCGGGGGCATCAGCGTCTCCGAGGCCCAGAGCCTCATGGAGCTCGCCGACAGCCACGAGGGGCTGAAGAGCGCGCTCGTGGTCTACGACGAGGAGGAAGTCCAGAGCCACCTCCAGGAGACCCTCGTCAACATGGGCTTCAAGGTCTCCGTGGCCCTGAACATCCGGGACGCCGCGAAGCAGCTCAAGTTCGCGAACTTCCAGGTGGTCCTCATCCAGGAGAACTATTACGGGGCCACCCTCAAGAACAATCAGCTTCTGAAGGCCATCCAGGGCATGGAGGTGCATACCCGCCACAAGATGTTCGTCGGCATGATCGGCCCGAGCTTCACGTCCCTGGACGACCTGCTGGCCTTCAGCATGTCCCTGGACACCGTCATAAACACGAAGGACATAGACGACATCGAGAGGCTCCTCATCAGCGCCATCGCGCACGTGAACAAGTTTTTCGCCGCCTACAACGAGCTGAGGGCCGCCAGGGGAGTGGAGTAGCTTCCGGAGCCCGTACCCACCCTTTCCGGGGAGAACGGGCGGACGGGCCCGTAGCCTCTGGTTCGGTGCCGGGGAGTATCTGTTCACAGACGAAAGCGGGGGAACCTTCAGCAGGACCAAGAGCTCCATCATTCCTGGTGCAGGACGGCTTTCCTCCGGGGCATTGACGGCCTACCTCCGGGGCCTTGACGGCATTCCTCCGTGGCGCGGACGGCCTTCCTTCGGGGCCTGGACGGCTTTCCACCAGAGTTGAAGCGACCTTCCTCCAGTTCCAGGACAGGCTGCCTCCGTGGCCAGAGCGCCCATCCTCCAGCTCCAGGACAGGTTACCTCCGTGGCCAGGGCGGCCTACCCGTGAACGGATACGCCGGGGAAGGGCGCTGGAGGGGGGGAGTGAGGCCCGGCTCGTGCGACTTGGCCCGTCTCGAGCTTTTGCGGTAGGGCCCGTCCCGAGGCGCGACAGGCAAGGCGCCTGGCTGAGAGGCCCAGCAGGCAAGGCGCCTGGCTGCGAGCCCCAGCAGGCAAGGAGTCTGGCTGCGAGCCCCAGCAGGCAAGAGAAGTCGTGTTGCTGGCGGACCGCCTATTTGCGGATATTTCTTCAAACTGGGATAATTAATTTTAGTACCTTATATCTGTAATTTTTGTATTCACTTACGTTTAGAATCGACACAGAGCAGTATGGCGGCTATGTTGACTCAATTTTTTACTCTTATGCAAATTCATAAAATTAATTAATATAATTATTGTAGCTTCAAAAATATAGTTTCTAATAATATTTATATGGTAATATTTAAGGAGTACATATGTGATGTTCAATGGCCGGCCAAGCAAGGCATTTAACCATTGTAATGAATTCAGAGTGTGGCATGACATCATGTTCAATCATGTTAATCGAGCATTTGAATGGCTGATTTACTGAATAATTATCTGTTTTATCCAAGATAATTGCAGCTTATTCCTTTTAGTCGTTTGCAGATTTGTCTCAGAGCCAGATATGGCGGTCGAAATAATGAAATTGGCATGAACAAATAAATTATTACAAGTTTTCCAATTCTTCCCATCAGTGTCATAGCTGAAAAGGAAAGTTGGCACAAGGAAACCAACTGTCCCATCTATCATCTTCACTAATGGTGGGCCCAGCGCCTGAGGAGTGTTTTCCGGGAATCCTCTTCCATGTAGAAAATTAAACTCCGGACTCTGTTTTGGATCTTTTCTATCAAAACAATAATTTTGAAAAAAAATAATTTTACTCATTTCATGAGAAGCGGTGCTATTTTTGGTGAAACAATCAAAATCGGTAATCACGTCATATGTTCGTCATTAACCCGATCAGTTCATTTCTGGAGAAGCAGGAGCTGACAGCAGTTCCAGTTGAACTTCTGTGGCATTACATGAAATTATTCAGATTAATATTCGAAACAAAATTCTTGACTTTGATAAAACATATGATCCGGAAACCGGTTTGTCTGTCCAGTGTCTGTATTACTTTTGGGTGAAGACGATAGAGACCCAGTACGGAGAGACAATACCTCTTTCTCAAATAAGTTTTTTACGTAAAATTAATATCTGTCAAAGAAACATGAAGCTCAGATTGTCTGCCCAAACTGCTGGAATATTTTTCCGGACTTGTTCAATATTGATTTTGCCACCTGTCCGCATTGCGGCCACTCGTGCAACACTCAGGATGGACCGGCTAAATGCCAGGCAGCCAGAGCGTCAAATGGACGCAGTTATGAAATTATTTCACTGTTGCCGCAAGATCATCGTCTTGATGAAAATCATTATGCGTTACTTGTTTTAAGAAACAACGAAGATAAAGTGTTTATAAAGGCATGTGATAAGGACATGCTGTTATACAGAAAAGCCAAAACTAAATTGATTTTTACCAATGGTCTTCAAATAACTGAAATAGATGAAATGCCTGTGAAGAAAGCGAATAAAACTGATCAGGTCAGAAATTATAATTATTAATATCAGAGAGACCTTATTCAATCCAAGGCAACTGTACTGTCTGGGCACACTTCTCAGGGAAATTCTTAAAATTGAAGTCAGGACAATTCGCGAGCAGTTTCTATGTTTATTTGCAGGAACTCTGGAATTTAACAACATGTTCTGCAGTTATAAGGGCGATGGAACCGGGGCGGTGAGACCTATTTTCTCCAATCATATCTTAAAACATGAAATGATGCCGCTTGAAAACACCGTCTGGAGAACTGGAATAAATCAGCGGCTGTTTATCGACTCTATTCAAAACCCGTCTGCCGAAAGCTAAGGAATATTTTGATTTTCCCTTTGAATTGAAAATATCATCAACAAAATGGAACTATTCCAAAATTAATCCAAACGGAACTATAAGATCAGAAATCAAAAGCGACTGGCATGATTTTGTCAACAAGAACAAAGACGTTCTTCTCTTGTGCTGTGACAGCGCGAAACCTCCCCTGTCTGACAAAAGTGTTGATTGCGTCGTCACGGTTCCGCCATATTTTGATTTTGTCCATTATAGCGAGCTTAGGGATATTTTCTATGCATGGCTTGCTCCGGTGTTGTGCGGCAAGTATCCGGAATTTTTAAGTAATTCTTCTGGACGCTCACATGAGGTACAGCATACGGAAACTGAGGTATTCTCTAGACAATTATCTCGTGTTTATTTTGAATGCAACAGGGTTTTGAAGGACAGCGAAAAATTATGCTTCAGTTTCCATCATTCGAGGCCAGAAGGCTGGAAAGCCATAGCGGACGCTCTGGTTAGTTCATAATTCGTAACTGTTCAGGTGCCCCCCCTCAAGGGGAACTCAACAGGGCTATCTTCCCTGCAACCTACAAAAATGCCCTTTACAGAAACTCGTCACCCCGCATGAAGTATCCAAAGCTGACTATTCAACTTCAAGTGGTCCTCATCAGGGCTCTCTTTCTCAAAAAAGGTTCTCAAAAGAGGGGCAC
>JAISFP010000374.1 GCA_031263525.1 Deltaproteobacteria bacterium
AGGAAACTGGAAACTGGGAACAGGAAACAGGGAACAGGAAACAGGAAACAGGAAACAGGAAACAGGAAACAGGAAACAGGAAACAGGAAACAGGAAACAGGAAACAGGAAACAGGAAACAGGAAACAGGAAACAGGGAAGAGGGAAGAGAGAAAAGGAGACATGGACAGCCGATGGTCTTACCGCAGGCCTTATGTCCGTAAGGATTATCAGCATACCTCTTGAGACAGCTCCGCCAATACATCATGATTTTGTAAATAATTAAAAATTCCTGGATATTAAAATTCAAATGCAAAATATTACTCTTTCCTGTAAATATGAACGAATGGGGGGGCGAGTTGGCGAAGCCGACCGGGTTTGGCGGCGACCGTCTGCCAGCCCCTCATTCCCACACGATGCGTCATCAGAGGGACAAGGTGCAACCTGTAGCGGATGAGCCCCTTAGTTTTGTAAAAGGCCCTGTGCCCCCCATTCGTTCATATTTAAGTGAAGGGGTTATATGATATTTTATAAAATATTTGTGATGTCAACAAATGTTTATATTTAATAGACAATAAATCGATCATGAATAATTTAATATGCCGAACTGCTAGTTATTTTTTTGCCTGAATTCAAGAAAATCATGATGTCCTATCAAATATGTAACAAAATATTATTACCAATATCATAAATATTATCATATAGGCGGCCAGGCAAAGGGATTCCTGCATCTTTGTGTTGCCGCGTATCCCGCCGGCATGTCGTTCATGGCATCGTCAGTCACGGGAACTTTCAAATGCTCTCGCCCCTATCGTCAGTCCTTCAGGCTTTCCGGGATGCAGGCGCAACTACGGGCGTCATGTGTCCGCTACGGACAAACGGCACACACGGGACGCTAATCATCCCGGTCTCCCCGGCGGGCGTCCCTGGCCTCTCCGGGAGCTGTCCTGCCCTCGCCCAGCTCCCTGGTCAGCCGCTGGTAGTCCAGGGGAGAAAACTCCTCGGGCCTCCTGGACCCGTCCATGCCGAGCGCGTCCAGGGCCGCCATAGCCCTGTCCCTCGGAAAACCGCAGAAGAGGTTGTTGGCGAGCGTCTTGCGCCTGGAGTGGAAGCAGATCTTGGTCATGCGGCCCAGCGCCCCCGGCGAGAGGTCCGGAAGATCGGAAAGTGGCCTCAGGACAGCGACCGCGCTCTCGACCTTGGGCCGGGGGTGGAAGGAGCGCGGCCCCAGGACGAAGGCCTCCCGAGCCTCGAACCAGGACCCCAGCGCCACGGAGAGCCTCCCGTACTCCTTCGTGCCCGGAGGGGCCGCGAGCCTGTCCGCCACCTCCTTCTGGACCATGAAGACCCCGGGGACCCGGCCTCCCGTGGCCTCGAGGAACCAGAACAGGAACGGCGTGGTTATCCCGTATGGGAGGTTCCCGCACACGCAGCGGACGCCCTTCATGATGCCGGAGTCCGTGGGGAGCTTCAGCACGTCGTAGCAAAGCAGTGACAGCGCACCCGAAGAGGCATCAGGCCATCCGGACAGCTGCTGGCACAGGCCCCGGTCCAGCTCCACCGCGCGGACCCCCAGCCCCAGCTCCAGAAGCGGCCTGGTGAGCGCCCCCAGTCCCGGCCCGACCTCCAGGACCTCCAGGAAGTCCGCGCCCCGCCGGACGCCAGGTGCCTGCCTCCCCCCGGCCTCGACTGCGCCGCCGGCCCCGAACGCGTCCCCTGCGGAACCGCCGCCGGCCACGGGCACGCCCTCGGCGGCAACACCTCCGGACCCTGACGCGTCCCCGGCGGTACCGCCGCCGGCCACGGGCACGTCCCCCGAGGCGTCACCTCCGCTTCCTGATCCCGCCTCACGATCCCGGGATGAAGCGACAGCTGCACTTCCCTCCGCAGGGCTCCCCTCCCTCGACTCCGGAAGGCGCCCTTCCCTGCCCGCCAGGGTTTCCCCGGTTCCGGACCCGTCGACAGAAGCGGATGCTTCAGGCCCGCCGGCGGGACTCCCCGGAAGCTCTCCGTTTGCCGCCTCCGGGAGCCCGGCGGCCCAGGCCTTAAGAAACTCTCCGGCTCCGGGCACCGCCTCCGGGAGCCAGGCGGCCCCGGCCTCCGGAAGCTCTCCGTCTCCCGCCTCCGGGAGCCCGGCGGCTCCGGCCTTCGGGAGCACCCCCGAAACTGCCTCCCCGGCCGCCAGGACATCCTCGGGGATCCGCCCAGGACCCTCGCCTACGGCCTCAGCGGCATCTGCCGCGTTAAGGCGGGCCTCGTCCAGGACGATCTCGGCCATCCTGGCCGCCGCCCCGGCGTCCTTCAAGAAATTCTGGCTCCTCTTGCGGAAGGGAGCGAGTCCCAGGCCCCTCAGCTGCCCCTTAGGTCCCCTCTGGCCTCTCATGAGGGCGAGTCCACGGGCCAGCGGGTCCTGGCCTCGGACGAGGGCGTCAGGGGATTAATGCCGCGCTCCAGCTGGAGGGCGCCCAGGTAGCCGATCATGGAGGCGTTGTCGGCGCACCAGGAGAGCCTCGGAACGTGGAGCGGCACGCCCAGCCCGGAACAGACGTCACGCGCGGCCCTCCTCAGGGCCCCGTTCGCGGCGACGCCTCCAGCGAGCACCGCGCCCCTGGCTCGGCAGGACGTCACGGCCGAGGCGAGCTTCACGGCCATCACCTCCACGGCCGCCGCCTGGAAGGAGGCCGCGAGGTCGCACAGCTCGCGGGCCCCGTCCGGGACGTCCTCCATGCGATGCGCGCGGTACAGGTCCGCCACCCGCGTCTTCAGGCCGGAAAACGAGAAGTCCAGCCCGTCCCGGAGCATCGGGCGGCTTATCCGGTAGGCCTCCGGATCGCCGCGCTCCGCCATCCTCTCTATCACGGCGCCTCCCGGATATCCCAGGCCCATGAGCTTCGCGGACTTGTCGAAGGCCTCGCCTGCGGCGTCGTCCAGGGTCCTGCCCAGCGTGCGGAAGCTCACCAGATCCTCCATGAGAAACAGGCTTGTGTGACCTCCCGAGGCCACCAGCGCCACGAGCGGGAACTCGGGGACGGGGGGCTCCTCCCCCGCGGTCGTTACCCCGGCACCGTCCCCGCCTCCCAAGCCCTGATCCGGCCCTACCCCCCCTGCCCGCGAGCCCGTGCAGTCGGCAAGGAATGGCGCCAGGGCGTGGGCCTTCACGTGGTTCACTCCGGTGGCCGGAAGACCGGAGGCCAGGCTCAGGCCCTTGGCGAAGCTCACCGCCACCAGGAGCGCCCCCACTAGGCCCGGTCCCTGGGTGACGGCTATGCCGTCCAGATCGGGAAGCGACATGCCGGATGCCCGGAGCACCTCCGAGGCGAGAGCGTCCACGGCCTCCAGGTGAGCCCTGCTGGCTATCTCGGGGACGACGCCCCCGTAGAGCCGGTGCAGGTCCACCTGGCTGCGCACGGCCTCCCCCAGGACCTTCGGGCCGTCGGTGACGGCCGCCGCAGTCTCGTCGCAGGAGCTCTCGAGGGCTAGGACTATCACCTGCCGCCGCCCCCGCCGGTCCCGTCCCGTCCGGGGACATCCGTGCCCGCGGCCCCGGCGGCCCCCGCGCCCCCGGTCCCAGCCGCAGGGGAGGCGGGCGCCGAGGCCTCGGCACCCCCCGCGCCAGACGTTCCGGACGCTCCGCCGGAGGACCCAGCGCCAGGCGTCCCGGACGCTCCGCCGGAGGACCCAGCGCCCCCGGTCCCAGCCGCCAGGGAGGCGGACGCCGATGCCCCCGAGTCCCCCCACTCCTCGCCGCCGCGGGCCTCGCCCACGTCGACGCCCTCTTCATGGTCGTCCAGGGGCTCGAGGTGGAAGGTCACGTCGGCCCTGGGGAACCGTGCCGAAAGGGCCCCAGCCACCTCCACGCCCCTTGCGTGGGCGTCCGAGACGCTCATGCGCCCGTCGACCAGGAGATCCACCACCACTATCTGGAAGGGGCCGGAGCGGCGGGTGCGCAGGCGGCGGTAGCCCCTGATGCCGGGGACGCCGCCCCGGATGCTGTCTATCATGACCTTCAGGTCCGCGTCCGGGAGGGAGTGGTCGATCAGGTTCGCCATGGCGTCCCGGGCAAGCGTCCAGCCGGTCTTCATTATGAAGAAGGAGACGCACATGGCGGCCACGGGGTCCAGGAAGCCCAGGTCGAGCCCCGGATCGATCCAGCCGGCGGCGTGTATGGCCAGGAGCGCTCCGAAGATGCCCAGGGACGTGTAGACGTCCGTCATGAGGTGCCAGCCGTCCGTGACCAGGGCCGGGGAGGCGTACCTGCGGCCCGTCGCGAACAGGTGCCTGGAGACCATGAAGTTCGCCGCGGAGGAGAGGAACATGACCGCCGCGCCGGGGACGGCAGTGTCCGGGCCCCTGCCCTCGGCCAGCCCGTGGACGGCCTCGCGTACTATGTAGAGCCCGCCCCCGATGATGAGCACCGCCTCGAAGAGCGCGGCGAGATTCTCGGCCTTGCCGTGCCCGAAGGGGTGGTCGTGGTCCGGGGGCGTCCCGGAGATCCTGACCGCCGCGAAGGTCATGAATGCCGCAAGGAGGTCCAGGAAGGAATGCACCGCCTCGGAGATGACCGCGATGGACCCCGTGGCGATGCCGGCAGTGAGCTTCAGGACTATGAGCCCGGAGTTGGAAAGCACCGACAGGAGGGCGCAGCGGCTCTTGGCGCGGGTCTCCAGCTCGGCGCGGGACAGTCCCCCGGACGTCGCGGGCGAGCCGGGGCGGCCGTCACCCGCCCCGCCGTCAGGTCCTGGCGACCCGCCAGCCGTCACGGGTGCCAGGCCCTGGGGGGCGGCCTGGCCCTCCAGCAGGGTCGCGTCGTTGCACCTTATGAGGGCAGAGTCGTCCTCCCGGGAGAGATCGCAGACGGTCGCGAAGCCGCCGGGAGAGGCGGAGCCCGAATGGGCGGAGGAGCCCGAGGCCGCGGCGCCGCCGGGAGGGGAGGAGCCCGAGGCCGAGGCGCCGCCGGGAGGGGACGTGCCCTCTGGGTCGGCGCCCGAAAGGGCGGAGGAGCCCGAGATCGCGGTGCCTCCGGGAGGGGACGTGCCAGCTGGGCCGTCACCCGGAGCGGCGGAGGCGCCTGCCGGGACAGTGCCGGTCACGTGAGGAGTCCCCGGACCGGAAGCGGCAGCGGGACCGGTCTCCCGCACGGGCCCGGCTCCCGGGCCGGCAGATGGTCCCGGGCCCCGGCCGGATCCCGGCACGGGGCCGGGCGCGGAGGAGGCAGCCGGCCCGCCGTCCCCCGGGGGGGAGGAGCCCGTCACAGCCCCCTCCGGACCATCAGATCCTTGACCTTGGGCTTGATGGCGGCGGCCGCAGCCTCGGCCTCGCGCTTGCTGTCGTAGGGGCCCAGCGCGAGGGCCCACAGCCCGCTCTTGAGCCTGGGATAGGCGTCTGTGTCCATGATGGAGAGGTCCACGCCCTTCCTCTTCTGGCGGGCCCGGGCCTGCTCGGCCTCCTCGCGCTTGGACTTGGGAATGGACTCCACTATGACGAGCCAGGCCTCCGGGAGCCTCTCGCCCGTGGCCCCCTGGGGGGTCACGAGCTCGCGGGGCACGGATATGGTGGCCGGCGTCGACGGCGGGCCGTCGAGGCGTCCCGGCCCCCCGGCCTGCGGGGAGGCACCCTGGGCCGCCGAGGCCTGAGCCTGAGGCCCGCCAGGCTCCCTCGACCCCGCCGCCGGGGCGGTGGGGGCTCCCGCGGCCTGGTCGGGGGCGTCGGAAGGCATCTGGGCGCTCTCGGCCATCGTGGGCGGGCGCGGCGGATCGGCCACCGGGGCGGGCTCGGGCTCGACGTCGGCCCTCGCCTCGGCCGCCAGGGCCGACGGGAAGGGGGCAACCGCCGCCTCGGGGAGGCCCGTGGAAGGCCCGCCGCCCGGGCCTGACACGGCGGCGTAGCAGACGAAGGCCACCACGGAGGCGCAGAGCCAGAACAGGAGCGACAGGCGCAGGACAGGTCCCTTCTCGTGGGTCTTGGAGACGAAGCGGAACTTCTTGCGCTTCTTGGAGAGCCTCCGGTACAGAACGCTGCCGGGCGCGAGGAACAGTCTCCTGAGCATGAGTCACCTCCACCGGACGGGCCGCCGGGCGACCGGCGGGGCGGAAGGGGGCCATGACGGAGGGGCCCCCGGGGACGAATCCAGCAAAGAGATTTCGTATAAGACAATCATCGTAACTAATCTACCAAATTTTTTCAAAATAAGCAAACATTTAGACATTTGCCGCTCCCGGAAGCCCTCGCCTGGCTTCCTTGCGACACGGCCAGGCATCCGGGGCCAGGCTTCCAGGGCTCGAAGAGGGAAACTTTCCAGCATTTCAGAGGGAAAAGGAGCATTTCGACTTATTGACGATTTTCCCAAAGCGTCCGGTCTGAGCCCCCGCCACGGGGCGGCTCTTTCCAGGAGCCCGGGACATCCCCCATGACGGGGCACACCCTTCCCGAAAGCAGTGACGCCTCCTCTCGCGGGCCCCGCTCCATCCATGTGGCCTGGGCGGCCCCCGTCACGGGCCCGCTCCTTCCGGAAGGCAGGGTTGCCCCCTGTCACGGTGCCCGCACCTTCCTGGTGGCCGGGACGCCTCCCTCTCACGGGGCCCGCTCCTTCCGGGAGGCAGGGTCGTCCCCTGTCACGGGGCCCGCACCTTCCATGTGGACGGAACGCCTCCATCTCACGGGGCCCGCACCTTCCATGTGGACGGGACGCCTCCCTCTCACGGGGCCCGCCCCTTTCCGGAGGACAGGTCGTCCCCGTCAGGGGTCCAGCCCATTCCAGGAGGCAGGGGCTTTCCCGGCAGGGGGCCCGCCCCGTCAAAGAAGCCGGGCGTCCCGTCCCCGCCGGCATCAGTTCGCAGGTGGCCGGACAGCCGACTCCGGATACCCGGCCCGCCTCCCGGGTTCAAGGTCCTGCCGGTTCCCCGGCCATGCCGGCACCCTCCGGCAGTCCGCCAATACCCGTCCCCGTGGCCTGGCGGGTCGCGCGCCTGTCCCCGGCACGGACACCCGCCGGCGTCCGTTAGGCTTACGACAGCTGACATGCCGCCCAGGCAGCCGCCCGATCGAGCTATGCTGAGACTTGCCCGGCATGGTACCATCGTCCGTCCCAGGCCTTCCCCGGAACATCTCGCCTCTGCCCCTTCCGCCTCTGCATTGCACCCTGGCCAGGACCATGCTGAACCGAACTTCCGAAAGGAGCCTCCCGTGAGAGACTTTGCGTCTCAGTCGCCGGCTTCGGCCGCCGCCTCCCTTTCACACCCGCCGTCATCGACACGCGACAGCCGCCCTTCCGTCAGCCTCGGCATCTTAGCGGGTGCCCCGGCCTGCCTCTTCCAGGTTCTGGCCGCCCTGCTCCTGTCCGTCACAGCCGCCTGGGCCCAGCGCCCCTTCCCCAACGGCGTCGTCACTGCCTCCCCGGCACCGGGAGTGGAATGGACCAGGCTTGAAAAGGGACCAAGCGAGTACCTCTCATGGAACGCGCTGGCGGTATCGCCGGACGGGGGCATTCTTGCCGCCGGAGCAGCCTCCTCGGGAAAGGGCCGGTCCGTCAGCGACGTGATGCCTATCCTGAGGACCGACCCGCAGGGCGCAACCCTGTGGAGCAGGACAGTGGATTTTGAAGGAAGAGACGAAAGTCCCAGCTACGCCGCCTTCACCTCCGACGGCGGGGCGATCGTGACAGGAACATTGGACAAGATGCCTTATGTTAAAGCGAAGCGCCAGCAGATCAACAGTTTTACCGCCTTCGCCATCAGACTCGACGCCGCCGGCAAAACCGTCTGGTCTCGGAGGTATCGAAAAGCAGGGAACAGCGTAGTGCTGGCGGCCCGCGAGACAGCCGAAGGAGGATACCTTCTGATCGGGAAGAATCACCAGTACAACAAGGAAACTCCGGTCTGCCCCGGCCTCTGGGCTCTCCGCCTGGACAGTTCCGGCTCTGCCGGGGACGTCGTCTGCCTGGATCCAGGTGGAGGCGTCAGCCTCGGCTTCGCCGTGCCATCCGGGGACGGGTTCATGGCCGTGGGAGATCAGGGCAATTCCAGGATCATGGCGACACATATCGCGCCTGACCTTTCATTCGGCACCATATGGGAATACACATTCAGCACTTCAGGCCTGTTGAGGAAGCTCGGCGGGATCTCCGCGCTCGCGGACGGGAGCGTGGCCGGGTTCGGAGTGGAGTCCGAAGGCGACGACAAGTCTCTTGACTGGCAATGGATATTTGTCATTGACAGCGAGTTCAGGCTAGTGTTCCTCAGCAAGGAACGTCGTATGAAATACTTCGTGGACGCTGTGGCCGGGACCTCCGAGAGGATAACGGTAGCGGTAAAAAAAAAAAGTGGACCATATGCTATCAGACTGGCTGATCGGCATCGACATCTCTCAGAACACCGTCCGGACCATGGCCTTAAGCGAGGAAGATAGCCCAAGCTACTATATTAGCGGCCTTGCAGCCTTGCCGGATTTGGGGCTTGTCGCATCCGGAGGAGAATCTTACGGAGGAAGCGGATCGTCGACTTACGGGCGGATAACTAAATTTACAATCTTGAGGGATCTCCGGACGAACGCTTCAGTCGGACGATGAGACTCGTCGGGACGGCTCTGGATTAATGATGGCGGAAGGCGCTTGAGGCCAGGAGTGGCCTGCGGCACGGACCGCCCGGCGCCGAAGCCGATACCGATTATAGATTAAAAATCAATGTCACCAACTTAAGGAATCGTCTTATGAGGCAACAATTAACAGAGAATGCTTGGTAAACCATTAGTAAAATTCACCTAGGCCACTGGGCTGACTTGGAATCCATCCTTATGAAGGGACACTCTGATCACCCTTGTGACACGCTGGTCGGAGGCAGTCCCGCCGTGAGGGACGGGACTCTGCGAAAGGGACGAATCGACCTTTTGGATAGAGATGTCTAACAACTATTCAAAGCATATCATAACCCAAACCTGCTCTACATATTGTATATAAATGCGTCTCGTTTCTAGAGTTTGTGACATTGGATTAAAAATGGCAACTGTTCAGACGCCCCTCTATTGAGGGCCTTTTCGGAGGAAGAGAGCCCCGATGAGGAGCCTTTGAAGTTGAAGCGTCAATAACGGATACTTCATATGGAGGGGAAGAGTTTCTGTGGAGGGCATTTTAGCTGGAAAGGCCTCTTGTTGAACTCCCATTGAGGGGACCCTGAACAGTTAGTAAAAATGTAGGTATCAGTTCACGGACATCTCGCAAGAAAAAGTTGCTGTCCGATAGCGTCCGATTATATTTGAATCTCCCTTGTATGGTAAGGGCAAAGATTATGAATGTGCCTAAAAATGATCCAGGATGTGTCCGCTCGGGACCGCTTGCATCCGGCCTCTTTACCGGGTATCATCCGGGCATAATAAAGTGGTGACCGGTCAGCGCCCCAAAGTTACGAAAGGAGGCATGCATTGCGGGAAGGACTGCGGACAAGCTGACGGAGAAGGCGATACGGGCGGTCAGGCCGAGGCCGAAGACCAGGAAGCTTTCGGACGGCCACGGGCCGTACCTCTGGGTGCCCCCGAGGGGGTCCATGTCCTGGAGGTACGCCTGCAGCTTCCAGGGGAAGGAGAAGACCCTGAGCATCGGCACCTGGCCGGAGGTGTCGCTCGCGGAGGCCAGAACGGCCTACGCGGAGGCCCGGAGGCTGCTGGCCTCGGGGATCAGCCCGGCGGACGCGAAGAGGGAGGCGAAGCTCGCGGCCCCCAGGCGGACTCCACGACCTTCGGCAGGCTCGCGGAGGACTGCCTCGCCATGATAGCGGGCGACCACGCCGAAAGCACAGTGGCGGCAGTCAGGTGCGTCCCCGCGACTCGCGTCCTGCCCTCCCTCGGCGACCGCAAGGCGGACGGCATCCGCCAAATGGACGTGATGGCCGCGCTGGCTCCCCTGGTGGCCGAGGGGAAGCTCAGCACCTGGCGGAAGGCCAGGGGCATCATCGGCAGGGTCATCCGGCACGGGATGGCGAGGGACCACGAGCTCATGGTCCCGACCTCCGGGCTGCAGGGCGCGGTGGCGGCCCCGAGGACGGTCCCCAGGGCGGTTGCTCTCCTCTCGGGGACGACCAGGTTGCCTCGCGTAGCCGTCCTGGCAACGATTCTCGGTGGGGCCGGCGCGTGCCGCCACGCGAAAACGGTTGGGGCCTCGATCGAAATTGACGGACACGTCAAAGAACGCGAAACCCCGTGCGGAATGTACCATCTCATCATAGCCGGCTCCGGAGGCGGCAAGTCTTCGCTTTTCAACGCAGTTTTTGGACCGATATGGCAGATTTCCGGAAAGATCAGGGACGAGGAACGGAAGTGGGAAGAGGAGGTAAAGGCCCACAACGTCCTGCTCGACGAGGAGATAGCGTCCGCGAAAAAGTCCTTCAACGAGCGGGCGGAAAGAGATGCCGAAGCGAGGCGGAAGACGCAGGAGTCAATAGCGGAGCTGGAGGCGGCGAAGGAGACGTTCTATTCTGGGGTAGACAAAATCCTCGCCGACACGACTGTCGAGGCGCTACCAGTCGGAATAGCCGGGGACCGAGAGACCGGGCCCAAATAAATCAGGGGCTTGGGGGGTTTGCGTACCTAAAAAATTTTTATTTTTAATTACGATCATCAAAAGTGACTATATTGTCACACTAAAAATGAATTAAATCCTTATATAGTTAGCATTCAGTAAATAATTATTATTATTAAATTTATACACAATGTGTGTACTTTTTATACGCCCGCTGCAATTTATGATAAAGAATGAGTTTTCAACATGTTTGGTTCAAGGTTGTATATATACAATATAAGTAAATTTCAAAAATTCTTAAATTAAATACCAGATATTGACATGTGATACAACACAAAAGTTTGGACATAATAGATTTTAGAAAATATGAAATTAATTATGCTTATAAAAATATTGTCAATATATAAATTGTTCTTAGGTAATTTGTAGTCATTTTCGTTCAAAATATTTATAAAATATAAAGTGTGATAACTATATTTTGTATCTAAAAAAAATTAGTGTTTGTATTACCTCTGGAATTAAATCTGGCCATCAGGTATCATTTTTACGGCTAGATTGTTAAAGGGAAATGACAGAAACGGGAGGGCTTTAGGGGCAGGGTTGAAGCAGGCAGGGGCAGGGACGAGAGTGCTTTGGGACGGGGTTGAGGCAGGTTGGTTCGAGGGGCGAGAGGGCTTTGAGTCGGGACAAGTACTGAATGGCTGAGAGCTTTTAAGGAAGGTATCCGTTCACGGGTAGGTATCCCTAGACACGGAGGTAGCCTGTCCTGGAGCTGCAAGAAGGCCGCTCTGGCTGTGAGGAAGTCCGTTCTGGACCTGGCCCCGGAGGAAGGCCGCGCAGGACCCGGAGGAAGGCCGTCCTGTCCCAGGAATGAGGATGATCTGGGTCCTGCTGTAGGTGCCCCTACTTTCGTCTGTGAACAGATACAAAAGCAGGACCCAGCTCATCCTCATTCTTGGCGCTGGATAGCCTCCTCCGATGTCAGGACAGCCTTCTTCCGGGGCCTGGGCGGCCTTTCTCCGGGGCCGGGATTGTCTTCCTCCAGCTCCAGGGCAGGCTACCTGCGTGGACAGGAAGACCTATCCGTTAACGTATACGAGTGTTTCCGTATAGAGTATTTTTATTGGCAAGGCCTCCCGTTGAGCTCACCTTGGAGGAACTCCTGAACAGTTACCAAAGGCAATATAATCAAATAGGCGCCATTTTTTCTCCCCCATTGGCGCGGGGGGTCTGGGGGGCAGCGCCCACTGCTAGTATCTGTTCACAGACGAAAACGGAGGAACCTAAATTTAAAATTAAAACAAAAAAATTATAATGGTATATAAACTTAAAAATAAAGAAATTAAAAAGTTAAAAACTTTGAAAAAATTTTTAAATTTAAATATATTCTCAAATTACAGCAAATTAAAATTTTTAAAATTTATATATACTTAGGCAAAATAATATAGTCTTATTTTAATATTTTCTTCACTCTAAATTTTTATCCATTTAAGAATTTTATAATTATAAATTTATTAATATTTAAATTTTTTAAAATATTTTAGAAAATTTCCACTTTTATAGTACACATTATATTGTGCTTCAGTCTTTTGACCATAATCAGCATGCTGTATTGACTGTGAGCTATATACTCCTGATTGAGAACGCAAACCCCCGAAGAACCATCCATGGACATGGCCCCCTTCATCCATGGACATGGCCCTCTTCATCCTTGCGCATGGCCCCTTAGTATCTATTTATTACAACGCCGCCATAAATGTCAACAAAATATCTTGGCTTGAAAAATTAAAAGTCCAACCGGATCTTAAATCCGCCCGAAAAGCCTCCTCGCTTACCGGTATAGCCTTGGACGTTTAAGTTAAAGGACAACGGGAATGCCGGGGACGGCCTAAAAACTAAGCCGAGTTCGCCTATACCGGTGTCGCCGCGCAAGGAAGGCGCGTTAATCCTGAAGCCGTTGGCGGAGGCGGACACCTTACCGTCAAATTCGTGCTCCCATGCCGCGCCTAAATACGTGGTAACATAGTCGTTTACGACGCACGAGAAACGTCCTCCTAAACGCAAGCGGGAAGAATTAACATCGTCGAACTTGACTGCGTCCCCGGTGGATAATTTCAAGAAATCCCGTTCCTGGCGAGTCCAAAAATATTTTCCGAAAATTTCGAAATCACGCTTGTCGGAAATATTCCAAACGTAACCTACTCCCAAATGATACGCGTAGTACGCTGTAGAGCTTTCATACTTCGCTGAACGTCCCCACGGATCGAGAAGATCTGAATTGTTGTACTCGTTGTGGACCCTGCCGGTGTTCCCGGATAATTCGTTGTAAAAATGACCCTGGCCGGTGTCGGCGAAGTCCATGCGGGCAAGTACTCCGCCGCCGATATGGTGAACATCGCCTGTGCCATACACGGAAGCGTAGTTTCCGAAAGAATTGTATGTGTCGTAATCTCCTGTCCCGTATAGGAAAAAAACGCCTAAAGTCAAATGCCCGGGTGCCGTGTCCATGCCCCAGGAAAACCCGGCCAGCAGGGAAATGCTTTTCATGTCCACGTGTGAACCTGAATTGTATCGTGACTGGCCGATGGATATCGCCCCGAAGGCACCGGGGCCGAATCCGCCCGTCATTCCCGTAACCGATGCTTTCACCGCTTCGTTCATTCCCTGCCCGGCGACAAGATCGGAGCCGAGGTTTACCAGGGCCGTCCCGGCGAGGAAACCTTCCGACAGCGACTTGGCCTGCGGAAGAACTTCGCTCGAAGCGTACTGGATCGAAAGGATTGTTCCGTTGTCTTGAAGCACGTAGGTGTGGAGGAGGGTTACGCCTTGCGTTACCGGCGTTACCGTGTTAGCCCCCGAACCTGAAGCCAGTACGATGCCGCCGGTCGCCTGGACGACGTCATAGGATGAAGGCGGCATCGCGCCGCCTTCCAACGGCGTAAATTCGAAGACGGTGTTCTCGAAGAATGCCGCTTCCCCTACTATTAACTTGTTCGGATCCCCGTTATTTCCGGTGGAAATGCGTACCGTTCCGCCGTTGCTTTCCAGTTTGCCGTTTACGGTCAGGGCGCTATCCGTGGAATCGGCCAGGCCGGGGACGATAAGGCCCGACGAATAGAGGTTCCCGCCTACCGTTCCGTTCCCTCCGAAGACGCCGCCGGATTCAATTCGCACGCCTCCCTTCAAGGCGGCGGTATCCGTTCCCCTGTTAACGAGGATGATTTCGCCGCCTTCGATAAACGTAGGGCCTAGATATCCGTTATTTCCGGTCAGGATCAGCGTTCCGCCGCCCTGTTTGCGTAACCCTACGGAAAGGCCTTCCAGGTCTTCGTTAAATTCGTTTTTTTCAGGAATGGCTACTCCGTGGGCATCAGGGTCGTCATTGGAAATGGGGTATTCTAGATCGCCCACCCTGACTTCCGAGATGTCGTTGGTCCAGACGCCGTCGTATCCCATGGTATTGACTGTGTAAAGCGCGAATTTATTGCCTTGGAATGTGTCGTCCATGTCTTCGTTGTTCAGGCGGTTGGCGTCGAGCCAGCCAGGACCGCCGACTGCCTTCCCGGCGTTAACGATGCCCATTCCGAACAACGACAGATATTGGGCATCGGTGACGTTGTGAATGGGGAATAATTGGTTCTGCCCGTCTACGACCTTTCCCGGGTCTTCGTTCTGTTGTCCGAATTTCAGCGTTTCGGAAAGCTTAGCAAGAAATACATCGAAATCACCCGATAGTGACGCGCTGAAAATTCTCTGCAGTTCATCCTGGTAATCGTCAAGGTCGATGCTCGAGGCGCTGACGCCTTGTGGCAGTGTTATGCTGAATGTTTTGAACTGGCCGTTTTCATTGTAGAGCTGGATAATAAAAGGAGGTAGCCCTTTCAAGTCGTTTAAGTGCGTAGCGGTGGAAAGAAGAGTATCGGCGAGTTGAATGCCGTTCATCCAGGGAAATGCTTCCAGAACCAGCGCGGCCGAGCCGCTCACGTAAGGCGTGGCCATTGATGTGCCGCTAAATTTTTTGAAATATTCGTCGCCGTTTTTCGGTACGGTGGAATAAATTTGCATTCCCGGCGCAAGAAGAGTGTAATGCGCGGCCCCATCGGACATATTGGAGATCACTCCCATAAAGGCAATGCTGTCGCTGTCGGGAGCCGGGATGCCGTTGAACGTATCTCCGGGGTCGAAGGCAGATACGTTGATTATGGCGAGCGACAGGTTGCGCAACATTTTATCCGGGTTTTCGGGGATGGATAAAGTGCTGATAAAATTATTCCTCCAGTTATCAACGGTCGTCCCGATGAGATTCGCGCCCGTGATAGCCGATGGCAGCGGTGCCGGGAATCCCGGAGAGCTCAAGCCTGCGTTTTCGGCAGCGTATACGAAAAGGGCGTTCGAGGCAAGGGGAAGCATTGCGATTAACGTCTGTTCCATTTCGCTGATAAAACTCGATGGAAGATTATTTTGGGCAACCGATGCAAGACTAACGTCTGACCCCCAGCTATTGTTGATAATGGTGACAAATCTGTAATCGCTATAGATTTTCCCGAAGGCTTCGGCGGCAGGATCCACGCCTGGTGATTTTGGAGGGCCGTCAATCGCGTTCAACGCCACGAGGTCAGCTGCGTACGCAACTCCGTGCATGCCCTTCCCGTTGAGCGATGCCGCGAGGGTTCCGGCAACATGCACTCCGTGAGCGGGGTTGTCGATACTGCCGATGAAAGTGTGAACAGGATATGGATTTTTAGTGGAGAATTCAGGGTGTCCGGGGTCAGCGTTGGAATCGATCACCGCAACGGTCACGCCTTTCCCCGAATATCCCAAAGCGTATGCAGCGAACGCGTTTATCGCGTCAAGGCCGTTGTTTCTCATATATTCGTCCGTCTTGACGTAGACGTCGGGGGACGCGCCGAGGGCGGGGATGGCGAAAACCCGGCAGAACAGGATCGAGGCAAAAACGGCCGTCAAGGCGGCGGTTCCAAGGGCGCGGCCGGTCATGCCCGAAATCTTCCGGCGGCAAAGGACGGCGATTAATCCGGCTGGCCGGTGCTTCGGGCGCGTTTCCCCGTCCCCGCTGGCACCGGCGGTGGAAAAAGGAGCGGCGGAAGCGCATATGGCTTTCATAGGGGTATCTCCAGGCGGGCCCGGACTGCATCTGGCGAGGAGTGGCCGGGCAGGGGCGGGGATCCTCCCCCAGCTTGTCCGGATTGACGGCTTTCAGGCCCGGTGCATGGGCGGCAGGCGTACACCGGGTTGTTTTCGCAATGGCCGATCGGAAACGGGGAAACCGGCATGCCCTCGACTTTCGGCGAAGGCGGGAATAAAAACGTCCATTCTCCGAATTCGCCCGGCGGGCGAGGAAGGGGCAGGCCGTTCCGGGCTGCGGCGGACGGCAACGGCCGTTCTGCGTGAATCAAGGTTCACACCTTGTCCGAAAACTTATAAATTTTAAGATATCGGCACGCTGAATTCAATCATAATCTTCTGATACGCCCAAAAACCCAGCTATTCGACGCTCTCTGTGAAACCTGACGGTAAATCGAGGAACGGTAAGTTCTCTCAGTGTCTATATGTTGAAAACCTTTAACAAAATAATATTTATGTCGCGAAGAAAAAAAGTCGGAGGATCTAGATATAGGGGGTTTTTCGAGTTGGCAGCGGACGACAGAGGGGGGCATGGAAGCAGGGGATGGGAGGCGGGGAACGTTAGAGGGGGGCAGGACACATGAGGAGGGAGGGCCGGAGGCTGGAAAAGGGGGGCATGGAGGCACAGAGGGCGGGACGGCTGGGCCTGGGTGGACCTGAAGCAGTGGGCGGGAGGGCCTGAGGCAGGGGTATGGGGGGCGCATGGAGGCAGGGCGGTTCAGGGGGCGGGACGGCAGCAGGCGTGAGGGCCTGAGGCAGGGTAAGGGGGGCATGGAGGCAGGGCGGTTCAGGGGACGGGACGGCAGCAGGCGGGAGGTCCGGAGGCAGGGGAAGGGGGGCATGGAGGCAGGGACGGTTCAGGGGGCGGGACGGCAGCAGGCGGGAGGGCCGGAGGCAGGGGAAGGGGGGCATGGAGGCAGAGCGGTTCAGGGGGCGGGACGGCCGACACCCTTGCGGACGGAGCATCTCGTCAGGCCGGGGAGCGCCCGGGCCCGGCGGCCCGGCCGCTCCTCTGCGGCGATCCGGCTCGCCGCGGCCCGCCACCGCCGACGGTGCTGGCAGGTCCGCCTCGCGTGCGCACGGCCGTGCCTCGCCCTTGAACCCGTCCCCTGTCCCCGGCATCGGAGCCTGCCGGAACTGCGGCTAGGCGGCCATGCCGGCGAGCCTGCGGCGCTCCTGCCTCGCGAGCCTGGTCAGTTCCTTCCTGAAGTGAACGATCCGGTTGAAGTTCTCGACCCTGATGCCGAGCGCGATGGCGTGGCGCATCTTCCGCAGGCCCCTCACGCTCAGCTTGCCGCCGCGTAGAAGCATCTTCTTCAGCTTCTGGATGCTTGCCTCCACCCCGGAGCAGGGCCGGTAGTTTTCCTTGAACCAGTCGCTGCGCTGCGTCGTCATCCTGACGGCGAGCCCCATCTCGTTCTTCGTGTACCGCAGGACCGCCCTGGTCTTCAGGACGCTGACGGGGCACTCCGCGCTTCCGGCGCAGGCCGAGCAGCCGCGGCGGCAGAACCTGGCCGCGTAGACGCGCCCGTCCCCGGTGTCCCTGAACGTGGTAGCGGTAGCCTGGCCGCAGGGGCAGGGGCAGGCCAGGATCTTCACTTCGGAGTCCCTCTCGAAGCTGTCTGTCGGCATCCCGCGGCCCCCGCGCGCCGACTTTCCGGCCCCGGGGGTGCCGCGGCAGACCAGCGAAAGGAGATCGACGCCGTGGTCCCTGGCGAGCTCGTAGTTCTTCTGGCTTCCGAAGGTCCCGTCCAGCAGGAGCATGGCGACCTCGGGCAGCATCCGGTCGATGACGTCCATGAACAGGCCGAAGAACTCGGAGTCGTGGACGTGCGCGGGCATGACGCCCGCGAAAAGAATCAGCGACATGCCCCTGAGCACGTTCGCGCGAACCTTGGGCGGAGCGTTCTCCAGCAGGCCGACGTTGAAGCCCTCTCCCTTGTGATGACCGTACGTCGCGTCGGGGTCGGAGGGGTTCTGCATGGCGGTGGCAGGCACCTAGCTTCCGGGCTTCAGCCTCGCCCCGGGCTTTTTCCCCCGGCATCTGCTCCTGCCCTTACGGGCCGGCCTCGACAGGACGGTCTCGCGCTGGTCGCCGAAGACGCGCTCCAGATCACGCCAGGTCTTCAGCCCGACGGCGCGGCCGCCCCTCTTCCCCTGCATCTGCAGAAGGGTGAACATGTCGTCCGCGGCGCCTGCCGTCAGTCTCTTCGTGTCCCTGTCGTCATGGATCAGGGCGAAGACGCTCACCCAGTCCTTGTCAATGTGATACCTCTCCTTGATCTCCGGGAGGATCAGGCCGTAGAGCTTGGGGTCGGACTTCCTCGCCTCGTTCAGGGCTCTCCTGACGGCGTTGAACATGAGCAACAGATGGTTCAGCTTCTTCATGTTGGACTTGAGGTTGAAGCCGTCTCCCCTGGCGACCCTGCAGTCGGGGCCGTACTTCTTCACCCACGCCGCGTCAAGGACTCCGAAAATTGCCTCCGTCAGCTCCTTCTCCTCCATCATGTGCTCGAAGTTCTCGATGGTCTTCGGGTGGACGAAGGTCTCCCTGCTGAAGAGCGCCAGGTGGAGAGACGCCTGGAAGAAGCCGTTGGACATCAGGAACACCGATGTCTCCTCGTAGGTCAGATTGAACTTGGTCTTGACGAACAGGAGCGCGCACATGACCTCCGGCTTCTTGGGCGGCCTGCCGAACTTCCCCTTGGCGGGGTACATTTCGATCACGGCGTCCGTGTCGAGATGCTCCAGGACTTCCTTGGAAAAGATGGCGAACCAGTCCTCCATGAAGTGGTTCTTGTGGAACTTGCTCCATTCCTCGGGCAGCACGATCAGTTCGTCCTGAGCTTTCAGCGCCTCCTCGTACTCTATCACCAGCTCTCCCAGACGCTTCTGACCGGCCTCGATCGCTGCGTTCTGCAGAGTCCTCGCCTCACGCTCCATCTCGTCGCTGAGTGTATCCTAATAATGAATTATTGCATCTTCACCATGCAAGTTCTGTGATTTCCGCAACGCAGCCACGTAGGGATCCGGCTGGCACGATGGGAAAACGCAGCGGCCCCGTCGCCGAACTCCGCCCCGATGAACTGTCTCGTGGACTTGTCCTGAAGGTTGCCGACATACTCGGCATGAGAGTAATAGTCACGCCGTATATCGTCGAGATCCCGGAACGATGCCAGGTACGGTGGGAAAAAGACCGTTGCCGCGAGAATCTTCGCCCCGGCCGGCCTGCAGACAGGGCCGGCGGCAGCCTTCCCGGCAGCCTTCCTGGCCTTCTTGGCCGCCCTGGCCGTACCGTAGTCTGCCGCCTGCTCCGTGCCGACGGCAGGTATTCGGTCCAAACGACACATTGCTACGCTGAAAAGGGCCCTACGAATGCCGCCCTACGGGCCCAACAATAAGCCCTGCGAGAAGACGCTCTATAATGTCCAAGCTAGGATTGCCAACAACGACCTGACGGACGACGTCTACGGCCCGATCACGCTGAAGTACACCGAAGACTACTGCGGGGACAGCGACACCGCCGCGGGCGACTGCTCCGTCTTTCCCGCCAACATCAAGAGGCTTGACCGCCGGGGGCTTCTCTTCAGGGTCGCCCGGGACTTCCTGCTGGCCCTGAAGAAGTCGGGATTCCACCTTTTCAAGGTGCTCTCCAACGAGTCCCCCGACCTCCTCGAAAGGTACAGGCT
>JAISFP010000279.1 GCA_031263525.1 Deltaproteobacteria bacterium
AATCTTCTTCCATGTTTTAAAGCAAATCATGGCGAGGAGGTGCCAGGGCTGGGGTGTTTCCCAGTTTTCCACCCATAGGCTGACAGCCAAAATTCCGACATTTGATTAAACGGGTAATATTATGTCAACATGAGTTCAGGGTTTTTGCGCTTCACATCTACCGATGTGGATTTATGGCACATTGAACACAACATATGGAAACGCCAACAGGAGCCCAAATGACCGATATCAGACCCGAAATATCCTCCAGACTGTTTAACGAAGACTGCATTTCTGGCATGGACCGTATCCCGGATAAATCTATCGACATGGTACCCGCTGATCCGCCGTACGGGACAACTGAATGTGCATGGGACATACCGTTGCCGTTGCCTGAAATGTGGGCTCATCTTAAGCGTGTGTGCCAGTCCAGAGCGGCCATCCTAATGTTTGCTCAATGTCCATTCAGCATAATTTTAGGCGCGTCTAATCTTAAGATGCTTAAATATTAATGGATATGAATGGATATGGCTGAATATCGCGGCACTGGCTTCCTTGCCTTCGGCCAGGCCGGCTCCGTGCGGAAGCAGGCTTCCGGACGAAATCGACCCGGACGGAAGTCAGGGGAGACCCGTGCCCTCCGGGAAACGGCAGTAAAAATAGGTAGCTGTCCACCGGAGCCGGTCGCCAGATGGTATCCCTGACCGCCAGGGTCTGACCCGAAGGGAAATCCCTGCCCGATAAGGACAGGAAACCAGGAGAGCTCCCTGCCCGGCAAGGGTCGGAAGCCAAGGCAGATCCCTGCCCGCCTAGAACGAGTGCAAAGGGGAGCCATGCCCAGCCAAGTCAGGAAACCAGGGAATATTCCTGGCATTGTCGAATGGGCTGTACTGAATGGGCTGTTGTTCCGGACAGGCTCCGAAACCCGAGCTTTCCCATCGCGTCAGGGCACCGGCACGAGTTGGCTCCAGCAGATGATGTGAGCACTGAAGCAGATCTCCCTGGCTTGCCAGAACCGAGAGGACGATGCCGACGATTGCAACTCTCAACCATGGAACCCGAGTTTTGGCACCAGTCTAATCCCTCAAGTGGGCCAAGACGTGTCTCTCGGGTAACCACCCACATATGGTCATTCTGTATCCCAGGCCGACTCTCTTTTGGGCAGAATATCCCGTGAACGGATACGTAACCCCCTTGCCATCTTGCCAACCAGGTGCCACTGCCTAAATTCTGCGAGTCAGCTCACAACGGCCATCACACACACCGTCTGCGGATTCTATAGATCTAGAAGCGAGTCGAATTCCATATTTGTGAAGGCCCATAGCTACCTTTCATTTGTTACATGTCGGATTTAAATCGGGCATATCGTTGTCATACTTCAGCTATTCAGTGAAATTCCTTTGACCTTTGGATACATGGCAACCTTCTTCCTCGTCCAGGCCGGCCTTCTCTGGTGCCAGTGCTGGCTTCGTTCGGCTGCTTTACAGCATTTCTGCCGGGTAAGCTCCACTTGACCCGATCGAATTGAATTACCTGGAATTCTATCGCGAATTAATTCGAATGTACGCTAGAGCGCAAAGCATCTGGCATGATCTTAAGGCTCAAAGAAGCGAACCGCTACCTCGTTACGTCCTCGAACTGCAATGGCAACGCCTGTAGTCGTCATTCCGGCCGCCCTGAAAGGTGCCGCATAATCTTTCGACCTAATCTGGTCGGCAGCGGTATCAAGAGCGGATTCGAGAGCCTTGTCGGCCTTCTCTCTGTCATCCGAATCTTTCTTGTCTGCTTTGCAGTATTTAACCTCCATCACAAAACGAATGTCATTAAGAAATACGCTCATGTCAGACTTCCCGTCAGAACTTGAGGGAGTCTGGCCAAGGACCTCAAGCCCGGTGGCGATAAATGCAGCCTGCATTACGGCATGGTAATGTTTTTCGCTGGGCTCATGTTGTTCCGAAGAAATTTCTGAGAGAAGGTTATGTAACAGAAGTGCCGTTTTGCTGGAGTCGTTCTGAATCAGAGCTTTCGGCAGTTCTTTTGCAAATAGTCCAAAGAAATTGTTTTTAGGGTCAAAAGCATAAAGGAAAAGGTTGAATTCGAAATCCTGTCTCACTTCAGTGTTGGGAATTTTAAAAGAGTACCCACTTTTTTTGACAAGTTTGCCATTCTCGAGCTCTTCTATGGTTACTGGCGCATCTATAGTCAGATAACCGCTGTTAAACAGGACCGGGACTGGCTTGAGCGTACGGAGTTCTGCTTTCCTGGTTTCAATTGCCGGGTAGGCGTCCAACTTTGGCAAGATGAATGCAAGCGGATTTTGCCTAACAAGTGCGGAAAGATGTGATGGTTGTCCGGACAACGGCCAATATGAGTCGAATTCACTCAAGGCGAAAAATCGGAGCAAAGAGTAAGGGTTGAAAACATTTTCTTTCCCGAGCCAGTTGTAGCCGTCGTAGTATTCCTCAATCATCAGCTTCAAATCGTCGATACTGGTATTCAGCGGGATTTTGCCTTTGTCTTTCAAGACAGTCAGAGTATCCGCGAATTTGTCAGCAAAAAGTGCTCTCGTCTCACTTTTAGTGAAGCCACAGATTCCGCCAAATTCCGGCACGAGTGAAATGTCAAAGAAATTGTTAGGTCCGGAGTCCAGTGCAGTCATGGCGAACCTAGTTATACCCGTTACGAATGCTAAGCGAATATATCGGCTATTTGTTTTCAATGACGTATAAAAATTATGTAAAACTTCACTGATATCCTCGGCAATATCTTTCTTCATTATATTTCTGGTCAAAGGGGCATCGTACTCGTCAATCAATACGACCACTTTGGTTCCATACTTGACGGAGATGCGCCGAATAAGCTCGCCCAGCATCTCGCCGTAGGCATCTTCGACAAATTCAACTCCCTCTCCCATTGCCATCATTATCAGGCTATTCCTGATTCTGGATATGAGTTCTCCTTTGGAAGACATTTGCGAGTAGGCCATGTTAAAGCTCAGAACCGGGAGCCTTTCGAACTTGTAGCCGCTCTTGGCTATCAACAGGCCCTTGAAAAGCTCACGTTCTCCCTGGAAAAGCTCCTCCAAGGTATTAAGCAAGAGTGTCTTCCCGAACCGCCTTGGGCGGGACAGGAAACAAAAGCTGGTAGGATTATCCTTGAGAATATCGTAGATATACCCAGTCTTGTCGGCGTAGATAAAATTGCCCTGTATTATTTCCCGAAAAGTAAGATCGTATATAGATATTTTTCCCATTTTCATGCTCCCTCTGCGCCACATTCGCGATTACTACCCGTCCATGTAAATGTCGGAATCATCTTCTATATTTCATTAGCGAATCATAGAGAGGAGATACCATGTCTGGGGGTTTTCCCGACCTTTTCACCTTTGGATTGATAGCTAAATTCTGACATTTCATTGGACGGGTAATACAATCTAGTTCGCCTCAAGTTCGCAATGATATCTCGATCTGCAGGCTGGCGACTTCTTCCTGCAGAAACAACCTTTTCATTTTAAGTTTTTTTCTTCATCAAAACAAGTTAAGTTATTCTCTTCATCAGCGCAAGTTAAGTTATTTTCTTCATCAACGCAAGGCCTTAGTTTCAGGCTTCAGATCAGCTGGACCTGAACGGGAGGCCGGGGCGGACAGAATTCCAGGGAGATCGGTTGACTGGACTGGAACTGATTTTGCAGGGGAGCCCTGCCTTGAAGGGATTTTCCTGAATTGTGCATTCCCGTGCAAAATTAACCGCGCTCTAGTTTGAAGTGGCGAGAAAGCCGCCCTGCCAGCCATGAGGGCGACCGGTACGGATCCCGAACCGCTTGATGGCTGACTCCAGGGACATCGCCCCTGCCGCGCCCTTATCAGCAGGAGATGTCTGACCTGGTCCGGGCCTCGGGCAGGGCGAACAGGTCCCGGTCCCCCAGGTCCCGGCAGGCCATGTTCCGGACCTCCGGGAGGTCTGGTCAGAACTGTCCCGCCGTCCCGGCCCCTGGTCCTGGCAGGCCGTGTTTCCGGCCTTTGGCCGGGGGCGGTCCCGTCCCGGGCGCGGGGTTCCCCTGTCCCCGCCGTCACCCGGCACGGGGCCGCGACATGCCGGTCAGGGGAGCGGGAACCGCGTCCTGTAAGCGTACATGAAGACGGCCCCCGCGGCGGAGACGTTAAGGGACTCCGCGCCCCCGGCAAGGGGGATCCTGACCCGGAAGTCCGCGCCTTCGGCCACGAGCCTTCCCAGTCCCCTCTCCTCGCCGCCCAGCACGAGCGCCGTGCGCTCGGGGAAGTCGAAGGCGCCCAGCGCCTCGCCGCCCGAGGGGTCTGCCCCCACCACCCAGTAGCCCTTCTGCTTCAGGAGCTTCAGGGCGGCGGTGAGGTTCACGGCCCGTGCCAGGGGCACCCTCTCCAGGCCGCCGGCGGCCGCCTTGGCGGCCGCCGGGGTCATGCCGGCCGAGCGGTCCTTGGGAACCACGGCCCCGTGGGCCCCGAAGGCCCAGGCCGAGCGCACCAGGGCGCCCAGGTTGCCCGGGTCGCCAACGTGGTCGAGTGCCAGGACCAGCGAGGGGCCCTCCGCGGGAAGGGAGTCCAGGAAGTCGTCCAGGGACAGGGGGGCCTGCTCGTCGAAGGAGGCGCAGATCCCCTGGTGGGCGAGCGGGGCGAAGCGGGCGAAGAAGGAGGGCGGCACCTTCCTAGCGGGGGCCCCCAGCGAGGCTGCCTTCTGCATGAGCGCCCTCACTGCCGTGGACGGCTTGCGCGTGGAGCTCACGTAGAGCCTCCTGAGCGCCTTCCCCCTGGCCTCCAGAGCCTCGGCCACCGCGTTGATGCCCACCACTTCGGAGGTGCCTCCGTCGCCCGTTTCCCTGCGGGCCGCGACGGGCGGGCCGTCTGCCCCGGCATCGTCCTCGGGCTCAGGTGCCTTGCCCTCGGCGGCACCGGCCTCGTGGCCGTCCTTGTCCTGGGCCTCCTCGTGGCTCTCGGCCTCCGCCGCAGCCTCGGGCTCCCGGGCCACGGAGGCATCGGCCTCGGGGCCGTCCTTGTCCTGGGCTTCCGCCGGGTTCTCTGCCTCCGCCTCGTGCTCGGTCGCCTGGCCATCGGCGGCACCGGCCTCCGTGCGGCTCGCGTTCTTGGCCTCCGGCGGGCTACCGGCCTCCGCCTCCGCCTCGGGCTCAGTCTCCTGGCCCTCGGCGGCACCGGCCTCCGGGCGGCTCGCCTCCTGGGCATCCTGCGGATCGTCGGCCACGGTCTCGGGCACCAGGCTCTCGGCGGCAGCGGTCTCGGAGCCGCCCGCGTCCTGGGCAGCCTCCGGGCTGTCGGCCACGTGCTCCGGCTCTCCGAGCGCCTCTGGCTCAGTCTTGCCGGTCTCCTCGACCGCCGACTCGCTGTCGGTCAGGACCCCGCTCTGGCCCTCGTCCCCGGACGGAGGAACTACGCCCACGGGCTCCAGAGAGCTCTCGTCCCCGGCCACTAGCTTCTCGCCGTCCCCGGCCTCCGGCTCCTCGTCCTCCTCGAACTTCTCCTCGTCCTCGTCCCAGGAGCCGTCCTCGTCCTCGAGCTCCTCGCCGTCCTCGTCCCAGGAGCCGTCCTCGTCCCAGGAGCCGTCCTCGTCCTCGAGTTCCTCGCCGTTCTCGTCCCAGGAGCCGTCATCGTCCTCGTTCCAGGACTCGGTCTCCTCCTCGTCCCAGCTCTCGTCCAGCTCCTCGTCCCAGGACACGTCCTCGGCGGTCCAGGGCTCCTGGCGCTCGGTGTCCCTCTGGCCGCGGCCCCCGCCCTTGCGGGGGGGCTGGGGGGCCTGGCCGACGCCTGTCCTGGGGTCGAAGGCGCCCGGCCTCGTGCGGGGAGGCTTCTTGCGCTTCTTCTGGGGGAAGTGGCCGGGTCCGCCGGCGGTCTCCTCGGCGGCGCCGGGCGCGAAGTCCCGGTCCCTTGCGCCGAAAGGCATCCCCTTGCCCCAGTTGGCGGGACCCTTGCGGGGGCCGCCCCCGGAGGGGCCGAAGCCGCCCTTGCCGGGAGCTGAGCCGGGCCTGAAGGGGCGGGCCCCGTGCTTGGTGCCGCGCGGGCCCTTCGGGATGAAGTCGTCGGCGTCGCGGGGCTCGAATCCGCCCTGGCCCTCGGTCCTGAATCCTCCCTGGCCCTTGGGCCTGAACTCGCCCTGGCCCCTGGGCCCGAAGCCGCCCTGGCCCTGGGGCCTCGGGCCACCCTGGCCCCTGGGCCCGAAGCCGCCCTGGCCCTGGGGTCTCGGGGCGTCCTGGCCCCTGGACTCGAAACCGCCCGTCCTCTTGGGCCCGAAGCCGCCCGTCCTCTTGGGCCCGAAGCCGCCCGTCCTCTTGGGCCCGAAGCCGCCCGGCCTCTTGGGCCCGAAACCGCCCTGGCCCTGGGACCTCGCGCCGCCCTGGCCCCTGGACTCGAAACCGCCCTGGTCCCTGGGCCCTAAACCTCCCGGCCTCTTGGGGCCGAAACCGCCAGTCCTCTTGGGCCCGAAGCCGCCCGGCTTCTTGGGGCCGAAACCGCCCTGGCCCTGGGGCCTCGCGCCGCCCTGGCCCCTGGGCCCGAAGCCGCCCTGGCCCTGGGGCCTCGCGCCGCCCTGGCCCCTGGGCCCGAAACCGCCCGCGTCCCGTGGCCGCCCGGCCCCTCGGGAACCGCCCGTGCCGGGCCTTCCCGGGCGCGGGCCCGCAGGCTTTCCGGGACCCTTGCCTCCCTTGCGCGGGCCGCCGCCTCCGGGGCCCCCCCCGCGGCCCTCGGGGGCCTCGAGAATGTTGAAGATCCGTCTCACTTGAAAAAGCCCTCCCAGAACCCCGGAGGGCCCTCTACGGGGGCACCGGGGCCCCCGTTGACTATGTCCACCAGCTCGTCCTCCGCCTTCTGGAAGTCGTCGTTTATCAGAAGGCAGTCGAAGAGGACCCGCTCGGACGTCTCGTGCGCGGCCCTGGCCAGCCGCTCGCGGGCTGCGCTCTCGGTCTCGGTCTGCCGTCCCGCGAGCCTCTCGGTCAGGACCGCGAAGGACGGGGGCACCACGAAGACCAGTCTGGCATGGGGGAAGATCCCCCTGATGGCCCTGGCACCCACCACGTCCACGTCCGCGACGACGGTGTGGCCCGTGGCAATCAGCCTTTCAATCAGCACGCGGGATGTGCCGTAGTAGCGGCCGAAGGTCTCGGTCCACTCCAGGAACTCCCCCCTCCCTATCATGGCCCGGAACTCCTCGGGAGTGACGAAGTGGTACTCCTGCCCGTCGACCTCCCCGGGCCGCGGCTCGCGCGAGGTGTGGGACACGGCGTACGCCGTGTTCCCGGCACGGGGGTCTGCAAGCACGGCCTTTATGAGGGAGCTCTTCCCCGCGCCGGACGGCGCGGAGAGCACGATGAGACCGCCGTTACCCATAATCTCCCTCCCCGCGTCCGGCCCAGCCCAGCCCCGGGACTCCGCCCGCCGGGCCGCCTCTGGCCGCCTCCCCACGAAAATCCCGCCCCGAGGCGGCACGGGCATTATATAACATCTTTGGGGAATTCACGCCTTATGCCGGACGTATCGGCGGGCGGCCCCCGGCGTCAGCGCCGGGGGGGGCTCGGCAGCGGGGAACGCTTCTGCCGGCCCTCCTGGCCGCGCCACGGGCCCTTTCGGCGGGAGCTGTCCCAAGGGATGCTCTTTCCTGGCCTCGACTGCCGGTGCTGTCTGGTCCTGTTCAGCCGGCAGTGCCAGCCTGGCCACGGGGTCCTGTATGCTCGGCCTGGCTTTGCTGACACGCCTTCCTGGCCTTGCCATGGCGTCCAGTCAGGCTGACCGCGCCATCATGGGCGCGGCTTCCGGCATCCGCCGGGGGTCCAGCCTGCGGAAATTGCCCTGAAGTGCATGCCTTCCCGGCCTTGACGCCTGGTCCTGTCCGGCAGGCCGCTTCTCCGGCCTCACCCGAGGGCGCGGTCTGCGGAAACTGTCAAGAGGGACACGCCTTCCAGGCCTAGACGACCGGTCCTGTTCAGCCGGCAGCGCCTGGCCGGCCTCATATGGCGTCCTGCCCGGCTGCCCTTTTCCGGAGTCCCGGCCCGCGGGCCTCTCCCGGCGTGACGCCCAGCCGGCCTTTCCCGCCGTCCCGCCCTGCGGGCCTCTCCCGGCGCAACGCCCTGCCGGCCCTGCCGCCATGCCCTGCCTCCCGTGTGCCGCCCGGCCCGGCCAGTTTCCCGACAGGATCAGTCTCATGCTCAGTCTCGGGGCGGGCCGGACGCGGGCCTCGGCCTCAGTCCCCGGCGCCCTCGCCGGCCTCCCCGGCCCCGTCCGGGTCCCCGTCCTGACCCTCCGCGCCGGGAGTCATGTCGCGGCCGTCCCGGGAGATCTGGCCGAAGGCGCCGCCGCGCGCGGCCAGGGTCCTGTTGAACCGCGTGGTGAGGTCGGGTACCTCCAGGGCGGACTCTATCACGTGGCCCGAGGCCGTGACGATGAGCGCCCTGGTCTTGTGGCCCTGGGTGGCGTTCAGCAGGCGGGCGGACTTCTTGGCGTCCGTGCGGAGACGTATGGCCGGGGCGGAGGCGGGGTTAAGGATCGCCACAACCTGGGCGGAGCTCACCGAGTTGCCGTGGCCTATGTTCAGGAAGATGTTCTGCATGGGTTCCTGCGGGACCCCCTACTCGATGTTCAGGACCTGCTCGCGGATCTTCTCGAGCTCGGACTTGAAGCGGAGCACGGTGTCGGTTATGGGGAGGGACTGGGACTTGGAGCCCATGGTGTTGGCCTCGCGGACGAGCTCCTGGAGGAGGAACTCTATCCTCCTGCCCACGGGCTCCCCGGATCCCATGAGCGTCCTGAAGCTCTGGATGTGCGTCCCGAAGCGGGTGATTTCCTCGGTGATGTCCATCTTCTCGGCGAGTATCGCCGCCTCCTGCGCCAGGCGGCCCGGATCGATGACGTTTTCGGCCAGCTCCTCCAGGCGCTGCTGGTAGCGGCGGGTGGCGGCCGCCGGGATGTTCGCGGCGGCGAGCTTCAGGTCGTTCAGGTCCGCCGTGATGGTCCCCAGCCGCCCCCAGATGTCCTTGTGAAGGCTCTCGCCCTCGCTCGAGCGCATCTTCACCAGCTGGTCCAGGGCCTCGGAGGCCAGGAGCCTCAGGTCGTCCCAGGCCGCGGCGGGGTCGCAGGCGTCCAGGCCCGCGGCCTCCTGGCTCACGAAGAGCCGGTCGAGCGTGAGCAGGTGCGAGAGCTCCACCTCCGGGGACAGGCCGATCTCGGAGGCCACGCGCCTCAGGTCTCCCACGAGCTGCCTCGCCGCCTCGACGTTTATCTGCGCGGCCTGGCCCCTGGCCGGGTCCAGCTGGAGCCAGACCTCGATACGCCCCCTCTGGACGTGCTGCCCTATGAGCTTCTTCAGCGGCTCCTCCAGGGCGCCCATGAAGTGGGGGGTCCGGAAGAGGTACTCGCGGTAGCGGTTGTTCAGGGTCTTTATCTCGAAGCGGGCGCGGCAGCCCAGGATCTCCCCGCCAGCCGCGCCGAAGCCGGTCATGCTCTTTATCATCGATCGTGTCCTGTCAGGTCGCGAGATGTTCCCGCTCGCGCGGGACCCGGGGCGCCCGTTCGCCGGGCGGCCCCGGACGGGGGCTCGTGCCCCGCCGGAAGATCCAGCCTGATTCGCGGCCCCGGCGTCCCCGGGGCGGGCCTCCTGTCAGCCGGGGCCCTGCCGCGCCGCGGCATCTGCCCCGGTCGCGGCACCCGTCCTTGCGCCTGTCCCGGACGGGCCTCCGGTCCTGGCGCCGGCCCCGTACGGGCCTCCTGTCCCGGCATCGGCCCCGGAGGCGGCCGCCGTCAAGGCGCCGGCCCCGGACGGGGCTCCGCCTGTCCCGGCCCGCGCGCCGTCCTCCGGCGCCCTTGCGCGATCCTCCAGCTCCGCCAGGAGCTCCGGGTCCGGGCCGGACGGCCCCGCGGCGGCCTTCCGCTCCTCGCGGGAGTCCGCCACCAGGATGCGGCGCATGGCCGCGAGATGCCTGAGCACGGCGGGGTCGCGGTAGTCCCGGTAGGTCCAGGGGAGGGGGCTGAAGGACCCTTTCCGGTAGCTCAGGGTCAGCTCGCCCCAGACGCCGCGTCCCAGCCAGAGCCGGTGCCCGGCGCACTTGCCGGTGGAGAGCACCAGCCCGCCCAGGGAGAGGTAGCCGGGGTCGAGGTTCACCTTCCTGCCGCCGGACGGGGAGAGCCTCCTGGACTCTATGTCCATGGCCAGGAGCTTCAGCTCGACGAGCGCCCCGGGCTCCAGCCTCGCCGGCGAGGAGAGGTAGCGCTTCACCAGCCCCGTTCCCATCTCCGGGGCGTAGTAGGCCTCGCTCGGCATGGGCATGTCCGGGCTCTGGACGTCCGGGGCCCCCAGGACGCCTCCCCGGAACTCCCGGAACAGGTCCTCCGCGGCCAGGTCCGTGAGTTCCGGGTCCCCCGAGTAGGCGGCGAGAAAGATCTTCACCAGCGGCGGGGGGCCAAGGACGCTCACGGGGCTACCTCAGGGGCGCGGGGGGATCGCGGCCCCGGGCTGGGGGATGTCCGGGCCGGGGCCGGTCGGGCGCAGGGGAGCCGGGTCATGGGCCGGGCGGGGCAGGGGGAGCCGGGTCGCGGGACCGGGCGACCAGCCTGCAAGGGCGTCTGGAGAGCGGGCTTGCGGGGCAGGGCAGTCCGAACGGAAGGTTGCGGGCAGGGTACGGCGTCGTCTTCCGGCAGCCCGGTCCCGGGACGCGGGGTTCCGGCCGAAGGCCCCTTTCCGCCGCGCGGGCCGCAGGATCCGGGCCTGCCGCCCGGGGTTCCGGACTACATGCCCCGACGAGCGGGCCGCGCTGCCGGGACCGCGCCCGCAGCCTGGGGATCCTGGCCTGCCGTTCGGGGTTCCTGGCCGCAAGGCCAAACGCGCGGGCCGGGCGGGCAAGGTTCCGGGCCTGCCGCCAGGGGCGCCGGGCCGCAAGCCCCGACGCGTGAGGCGCGCGGGGCGGGATCCTGTCCTGCCGCCCGGGGTTCCGGGCAGCAAGCCCGTGCCCGGCCCGGCGGCGCGGGCGCACCCTGCCCGAGGCGACAGGGTCCCGGTCGGGGGCCGGGGAGAGAGGTTGTGGGGTGCTGGGGTGGCGCGTCCGGCCATTGCGTCCGGGCGCAACCGACATGGTACAATTTTTCAGACCCGAAGAGAAGCGTTGAGGGAGAGGTTGGCAGCGAAGCCGCACTCCAGGAGCTTCCTCGCGGGGTCCGCGCGGAGGATCCTGACCTCCAGCTCGTGGCCGGGCTCCACGGATTCCGGGAAGGACATGGACTCCGTCTCCACCATCCAGTCCGTGAGGCAGAGCCTCACCCTGCGGCCCTGGCGGTCGAAGCACAGCGCGGGGACGGTCTTCCCCTCCAGCTTCGAGAGCACGTACAGGGTCCAGTAGCGGGTGCGCGAGCCCTGGAGCTTGTGGATGGCCTTCAGCACCGCGTCGGCGTTGAAGGCCTCGGCCATCATGGCGTTCTCGTCGTAGGCCGGGCCCTCGCCCTGGCAGAGGGCCCGGAGCTGGCGGTGGACCAGGAGATCGAAGTAGCGCCGCATGGGGCTCGTGAAGTAGGTGTAGCAGTCCAGCCCCAGCCCGCGGTGGCGGGACGGCTCGCCGCTCATCCCGCTGCGGCCCAGGCGGCGCCTCAGGGCCAGGTGCCAGGCCAGGATTTCCCTGGGCGTCTTGTCCGACTTGGTCGCCAGGGGGGACTGGCCGCCCTTCGCCAGGAGCTGGTAGCGGTACGGGCAGGGGAAGTCCGCGTTCCGCAGGGTGTTGGCGGCCAGGCTGTTGGCCTGGATCATGAGCTCGCCCACGGTCACGCAGGCCGGGGTGCCCCAGCTCACGAGCCCCGTCACGGGCTCGCCGCGCTCGTCCAGGATCACCTGCTGGGAGGGGATGTTGAAGATGTGCCCGCCGGCCGCGATCCTGCGCTTCAGGAACTTCTGGGAGAGCTCGGCCAGCCCGGAAAGGAGGGGGGCCAGCTCGCTTTCCGCCGTCCCGGCCAGGATCTCGTCCGCGTCGGTGAAGGTGAGGTGCCTGGCCACCCTTATTATGCTGGGCCGGAACGAGGCGTCCGTCACCTGGCCGTCCGGGCCGATTTCCGCGATTATCGAGAACGCCGGCCTCTCGGTCCCGGCGGTGAGGCTCAGCCTGTTCGCGGTGAGCACCATGGGCAGCATGGGATAGCGGCCTTCGGGGAGGTATATTGACGCGCCCCGTTCCGAGGCGAAGCGGTCCAGGGCCGATCCCGGCGTCACGAAGGCCGAGGCGTCCGCTATGTGGACGCCCAGGGTGAGCGTCCCGCCCGGGCCGGGCTTCAGGCTCACGGCGTCGTCGAACTCCATGGCCCCGGGCGAGTCCACCGTAATGACGAGATCGCCCGTCAGGTCCAGCCTGTCCTCCGACATCCAGCCGGTGGACCCCGCGAGGAGCTCCGCCTCCTCCTGCGCCTCCTCCGGGAATTCCAGGGGGAGGCCCAGCCTCCTCAGGTCCAGGTCCTCGTGGGGCCCGAAGACGCCCACGGCCTCCAGGGCCTTGGCCGCGCCCACGGCGTCCCCGGTGAAGCCAGCCTCCGCGAGCGCCTCGCAGGCGCCCTTGAGGGACTGGGGCACCTCGTCCGTCGTGAGCGCGAGTTCCGTCAGCGCCTTCACAAGCATCCCCCCGTCGTCCGGAGGGGGCAGGAAGGTCCTGGCGGGCGCGGCGGCCTGAGTGGCCTGGGAGTCCTGGGTGCCGGCGCCCTTCGTGCCGTCGGCGTCGGAGGCGGCCGGGGCGTCCTGGGCGGCGGCGTCGGGCGCGGCGTCCAACGTGGATCCGGCGTCTGAGGCGGGCGAGGTGACCTGGGCGGCGGCGTCGGGCGCGGCGTCCTTCGTGCCGTCGGCTTCTGAGGCGGCCGAGGCGTCCTGGGCACCGGCGTCCTTCGTGCCGTCGGCGTCTGAGGCGGCCGAGGAGTCCTGGGCACCGGCGTCCAACGTGGAGCCGGCGTCTGAGGCGGGCGAGGAGTCCTGGCCAGCGGCCGCGCGGGCGGCGTCCAACGTGGGGCCGGCGTCGGAGGCGGCCGAGGCGTCCTGGGCGGCGGCGTCGGGCGCGTCGTCATTCGTGGAGCGGGCGTCTGAGGCGGGCTAGGAGTCGGGGGCGGAGTCGTGGGGAGCGGCGTCCAACGTGGAGCCGGCGTCTGAGGCGGGCGAGGCGTCCTGG
>JAISFP010000193.1 GCA_031263525.1 Deltaproteobacteria bacterium
CTCCGAGGAGATGGCCAGGAGCCACATCACCAGGAAGAAGGCCATCATGGCGGTCACGAAGTCCGCGTAGGCCACCTTCCAGCTGCCGCCGTGGTGGCCCCCGTGGCCCTTCTTGATGACCTTCTTTATGATAGGAGGTTTCTTCTCGGCTGACACGGGCGCTCCGTTGGGAGGGGATCGGGGCGGTCACGGCAGGCGGGACCCGGAGGAGGGACGGCGGGGTGCCGGAAGCCGCCCGAAGGATGGACGCCGGCAGGGAAGCGCGGGCCTCGCGGGGGGCCGGAAGCCGCCCGAAGGATGGACGCCGGCCCGGAATGTGCGGGCCTCGCGGGGCTTCGGGCGCGGCCCGGAACGGGGGGGCCGGGCGGGCCGCACCGGCGGCGAGGCCCGCCAGCGGGAAGCCGGGTCCCCCGCGGGGATCACTTCTTGACGGATTTCAGGAGCTCCTCCAGCTCCTCGTAGCCGGGGCGGCAGTGGGAGGGCACGGCCCTCCTGGCGAACTCGATGGCCATGACCGGGGGGAGGCCCTTGGAGAAGGCCACCAGCACGGACTTCGCCACCTTCAGGATGTTGTCCTGGTCGTGGGCCTGGTTCTCGAGGGTCTTGGCCATGGGGGCCATGTACCCGTAGCTCAGGAGGAGGCCCAGGAAGGTCCCGCACAGCGCCGCGCCCACGCTCGCGCCCAGGACCTCGGGGGGCTCGGTCATGAGCCTCATGGTGGTGATGATGCCGAGAACCGCGGCGACGATGCCCAGGCCCGGGAGGGAGTCCGAGACCGTGGTGAGGGACGAGGGGATGAGCGATCCGTGGTGCTCGTGGGCGTCGGTGTCGATGTCCATGAGGTTCTCGAACTCGACGGGCTCGATGTTCCCGGAGACGAAGACCTTGAGGTTGTCGGCCAGGAAGTCCTTCAGGTGGTGGTTCTTGAGTATCGAGGGGTACTTGGCGAAGATGGCCGAGCTGTCGGGCTTGTTGGCGTGCTCCTCCAGGGCCAGCATGCCCTCGCGGCGGGCTATGGAGAGGAACTCGAACAGGAGCAGGAGCACGTCCACGAACTGCTGCTTCTTGAGCTCCTTGCCCAGGAAGATCTTGGGGATGGACTTGAATGTCTCCTTTATGAGCGACATGGGGTTCGCGATTAGAAACGATCCGAACGCGGCACCGCAGATTATGATTATCTCGTTGGGCTGCCACAGCAGTCCCAGGACGCCGTGATGCATCAGGTATCCGGCCAGGACGCAGCCTATGACGACGATTACTCCGACAGGGGGCATGAAGGGTCCTCGTGCTGTGGGCGGCAAGGCGTGCCGGGATGCGGCATGGGCGCGGCCCCTCGCCATTCTTTTCGGAAGGGGCAGGGAGGATCATTAAAACAAGGCGCTGGCCTGGGAGCGCCGCTCGGTCGCGGGGCCAGATGCGGGGGGGGGCGACGCGGCGTCAGAGGTTCCCGCGGATGTCGGCCGCGGTGAACGGGAGCTTCGTCAGGTCCGCTGGCCCGCCTTCCTTCAGGGGCAGCTCGGAGCGGTCCCTGCGCGGGATCACGTGCAGGTGCCAGTGTTCCACCGCCTGGCCCGCCACGGGCCCGTTGTTGATTATGACGTTGAAGCCCTCGGCGCCCACCCCGGTGACGGCGGCGGCGGCCAGCTTCTTGGCCAGCGGCAGCGCCTTGGCCAGGATCGCGTCCGGGACGTCCGCGGTCGCCGGGTAGTGCTCGCGGGTGATTATGAGCAGGTGGCCTCGGGTCAGGGGGTTGATGTCCAGAAACGATATGAAGTCGTCGTCCTCGTAGATCCTGATGGAAGGGATCCGTCCGTTGGCTATCTCGCAGAAGATGCAGCTGGCAGACATGTGGCCCTCTGGAAGGGTGCGTCCCGGCGGGGGGGCGGCAGGTGAGCTCTTGTTGGCGGCTGGCCGCCGCGGCGGTGGCCAGCCGCGGGCGGGGAGGGCCCCGGACGCGGCGGGGGATCGCGGCATGAGGCGGGGCGGGGCCCCCGGAAGGGACCGGGACGCCTGTCGGGGATGAACGTCTTCCGGCCAGTATAGAGCCTGCGAGAGCCTTTATCAACGATTTCTCGCCCGCCCGGCCGCCCCCCCTTCCCGCCTGGACCCGGAGGGCGGCCGCCGGGGTCACGGGACTCCGCGGTAAGGGCCGGGCAGCGCCGCCGGTGCGGCACGGCCGGGGCTCCCCGTCCCCCGGCCCCCGCAGCGTCCGGTTCCCGGCGCCGGACGCCTTCCGACCGGTCCGCAGCCTCCGGAGCCGGACTGCGGCCAGCGCCCCCGGAACCCGCCCGGGCCCCGGTCGCCCGGCCGGCTGCCGGCTCCGCCGGCGGACGGGGGTCCGTCCGCCGGTTCCAGGGCGCCCGCGGCTCCGGTCGCCAGTTTCCCTCCGTCCGAGGTTCCGGCCTCCCGAGGTTCCGGCCTCCCGCGGTTCCGGTCGCCTGCCCCCCCCCGGCGGCTTGATTCCGGCCTCCCGGAGTTCCGGTAGCCAGCTCCCCGTCGGGCGGGACGGCCTCCAGCAGTTTCGGCCGTCCGCCATCCGCTTGCTGGGCCCCGGGGTTCCGGGACTCGCCGGGCCCGGCCTGCCTGGCAGGATCCTGACGTCCCGGCCGGCCCGTCGCGCCCGGAACCGGCGAAAACTGCCGCAAAGGCCTGAGTCGCGGTCAAAGTTCGGTGTCAGGCGCGTGAGGCCGTTCCGCATCCCCCGGCGGAAGGAGCGTCAGCCGTCCCGGTCCTCGGGGACGTCTTCCTGCGCGATGCCCCAGTGCAGGGCCCGGGGCCTTGCGCCGGGAAGTGCCGGGGGCGGCGGGGGGGAGGCCTGCCTCACCCCGGCGAACCCTTCCGGGAGCTCCGTTCTGGTGTTTCTGACATATCCTGAACCCAGGATGTAAGTGTCCTGCCAGACGGCCAGGGACCCCGGAACTTCGGCGCCGTCCGTGCCCGCGTAGGGCGTCCCGTTCCAGCCGGCCCCGGGGGTGTAGCGCTCCATGCATTCCAGGAGCCCGGCCAGGTCGCGGGTCCCGGTATTCCCGTCGGCTATCAGGAGGGCGAAGTGGGTGAGACCGGCCGCCGCGGCGAAGCGGAACGGGTAGCTCCAGGTGACGAGCCGGCCCGAGGCGCCCCTGGCTGTCGCCTCGTCCTCCACCCGCTTGAGCGCCATGGGCCACTCCCCCGCGTAGGGATTCAGATCCAGTCCGAAGGCCTCGGGGAAGCCTTCCGTGGCCTCCGGAAGGGGGGAACCCAGAAAAGAGTGCCCGCCTTCGGTGGCGGCAAGGATGAGGGCGGCAGCAAGAAGCTGCGATGACGTGAAGAAGGCCCTGCCCTCTTCGGGTATGGACGGCGGGAGGGCCGGAGAGGGGGACGGTGACGGCGCAGAGGGACGGCCCGGTGACGGCGCTGAGGGGCGGCCAGGGGAAGATGCTGAGGGACGGCCAGGTGACGGCTCTGGGGGGCGGCCGGTAGCAGAAGAGGGGTAATTATGTAAATTTCCAGAGTTGGAAGTGGCTGAAGAGGCGGAAGAGGAGGAAGACGGAGGCGGAGAAGAGGGTACGGAGTCGGGGGTGGCTGTTGGCGGAGGCGGGGAAGAGGGTTTGGAGACGGGAGTGGCTGCTGGCGGAGGCGTGGAAGGGGGTTCGGAGACGGGAGTGGCTGTTGGCGTCGGCGGGGAAGGGGGTTCGGAGGCGGAAGGGACGGAAGAAGAGGGTGACCGGTCCGCTCCGGAAGGGGAGCCGGAAACGGAGCCGGCGGAAGAGGAGGCGGTGAGAGGGGAGGACGGGGTCCCCCCCGCCTCGGCCCGGATGGACCTCCCGCCGGAGGAGGGCCTGCCGCGGGGGAGGGGCGACTGGCGCGCGGAAAGCGCCGTATCGGGTCCGGCGAGGGCGTACAGCATCCCGCCGCCGGATGCCGCCTTGCGGAGCGCCGAGTCGAAGGCGGCCTCGTCGGGGCTGAGGTTCCAGGGGTCGCGGGCCACGTGGATGACCGAGCTGGCGCCCAGGCCCCTGGCGATGGCCGGCATGAGCGCCCCACGGACCCGCATGTCCGGGACCAGGGACACGTGCGCCGTCCAGGCCGCCGGGGGGGACGAGGGCGAGGCGGAAGATGTCAGGAGGGCCAGGCCGGGTCGCGCCGACCGCAGGTTGTAGAGCGCCGTCCCGCTCCCGCGGGGGGCGGGGGAGACGACGAGCGCCTTCAGGGCCGGGTCGCTCGCGGCGTTCTCGATGAAGGCCGCGGCCGCGCGGGGGTCGTCGAACACGTCGTCGGGCATGGCCAGGTGCCTCGCCCTCGCCCCTGTGAGGGAGGTGCCGCGGGCGCGGACGGCTTCCAGCGCCCCCTGGCGCTCCTGGGGAGTCCTGAGCCTTGAGCCGGTTATGACCAGGACCGCCGGGCCCGCGGCGTGGGCGGAGCCCCAGGCGGAAAGGCCTGGGCCCCGAGCGCGGCCGCCGAACGAGGAGAGCTCGCCGGACGGGGCGCCTGCGGTCCTGCCGCCCTCGCCGGCCGCGCCGGGAGGCGGGGGGCTCGAGGCCATGGCGCGGTACCTGGCGGGGATCTCCAGGTTCCGGGTGCCCAGGGGGCCCCGCCCGAACACGTAGGTGTCCTGGTAGATGAGATAGACGTTCCGGAGCTCGGGGCCGGCGGCGTCCGAGTAGGCCGAGACGTGCCAGTCCGCCTCTGGCGCGGCGCGGTCCAGGGCGGCGTCCACGGCCGCGGCGTCAAGGTGGTCGGACCTGCCGGTCACGGAGAGGATGGCGAGCTCCGTCATGGCCAGCATGACGCTCTGCCTTGCCGAGACGGTCCATGCGCCCAGGCGTCCCCCGGCCCCCATCGACACCAGCCTGCGCTCGATCGCGCGCATGAGCCGGTCGCGGTCGCCGCAGGCCACCTCCTGGGTGATTTCCAGCGCCCTGGGGAAGCCCATGAACGGCGAGGTCTCGTCCGTCTCCACGAAGTAGCCCCCGTGGGCAATGACGCCGCTGATTATGGGGGCGGCGAGCCCGTAGCTGGTGGTGAAGAATGCAGAGTCGGCGCCGTGGTCCCTGAGCCAGAGCGGCAGGCGGCGCCCGACGAAGTCCTCGGCCCCCCGCAGGCCGCCCTCGGCGGTGGGGTCGGGCGCGTTCTCGTAGCTGAACCTCAGCCCCAGCTCCCGGGACGCCTCCTCCATGATCACCCTGCGGCGGAACGAGCTCTCGACGGCCATGTGCCTGGGGAAAGACACGTGGACGAGGGCGCCCGCCCCCATCGCCTTCGCAGCCCAGGGGATAGTGTAGCCCAGGGACACGTAGTCGGAGTTCACGGACAGATCGGCCGTCTCGGCGAGTTCCCTTATGTCCTCGCGGCTCTCGGCCGCCATGAGCTTCACCTCGGGACGCCCGGCCCTGATCTTCCGGAACGCTTCCGCCGTGCCCTCCACCCCCTCCGTCACCACCACGGCCATGACTTCGGGATCCTCCGCCGCCCTCACTATGGCCGCCGAGGCGGCGGACGGCTCTGAAATCGAGGTTTCGGGGAAGAAGACGTGCTGCACGTAGCCACCCTCAGCGGCCCTGCCGAAGCGGTCGTAGAGGACATCCATCCCGAGCATGAGCTCGTCGTCGCAGCTGTTCGCGCTGGTGACCACGGCGACGCGGAACGGAGCGTCGGTCACCGGGACGGAGGCCGGGCCGGGACCGCCCCCGCCGTCCGGGGCACCGAACCGTTCCGTCCCGGCTTGCATGAGGAAAAGGATGGCGAGCGCCAACGCCGCGGCCGCGAGGACGGAGCGCGCGGAGATAGCGGCCGGGTGCCGCCTGCAGTTCGGTTTTTCGGTCAGCCCGACTGGCTCTTCCATGTGTCACCTGATATGTGCGGCCCGGCGCTATCGGAGCCGCTTCTGCGGCCCTGCGGCGTCTGGCATTTTACGGGGGGCGGACCTCGTCCCCGGCCGGCGTTCCGTGAAGCCTCCGGGGCGGACGCCGTGAATGCCCGGCGGTCCGTGAAGCCATCGGGGCGGACGGCGTGCATGTCCGGCGTTCCGTGAAGCCGCCGGGCTGCCGGGAGCGCCGGAGATCCCGCGTCCGAGCGGATCCGGGTCCGGCGCGGATTCCTGATGAGATGCCGCCGGTCCGGTCGGAGCGTGTGGCAGTCTCCTTGCCGGCGGCAGTCAGGCAGCCTGTCAGCTCAAGCGGACGGATGTCCTGTACTGGCTTCAGTGCGTCAGAAGGAGCGTAAGTTCTTTTGCCGTGTCAGAGGCACTGCATAGCTGTCATTTTCATGTCGGCCGGTCCGGCGGCGATGTTGTCAGTACGTTCATGCGGTTAAGGCTGGCCGGACGGAAGGCCGCCAGCTGTCCGTCCGTTCCCGCGCGAGAATGTTTCCCCATGCTTCGGCGTGCCCGGCAGTCAGCCAGTTCAGGCCGGAATGCCGGCCGGCCGAGCTACCGGGCGGAAGGGCTGTCATGGTCTGTCCGTCCGTTAGTGCCGGTGCGACGTTTTCCACGTGTTCGCCGCATACTGCCGTACGCCGGTTCAGGCAGAGTGGCGGAGCGACCTTGCGGGAGGACGGGCATGGTCTTTCATTACCAGTTCAATTGAATGCAGGAGTCTTCTTCCATGTCTTGAGAGCGAATCATGGCAAGCAGATGCCAAGGCTGGGGGTTTGCCCAACCGTTCCACCCACGGGATGATAGCCAAAATTGCGACATTTAACTAAACGGGTAATGGTACGTTCATGCCGGGGAAACGTTTTCCCAAGCTTCAGCGTCACGGGCAGGCCGTGAGGCTGATAGATCGATCGGACGGAAGGACAGGCATGGTATGTTCGTCCGTTCGTGCCGGTGCCTGTTGTCCCCGGCTTCAGCGAACCCGCATGCCCATACGTTCAGACAGAGTCACCCTGCCTGATGAACTGTTCCGGGCTCAGCCCCCTTCATTGTAACAGATGTCAGCGCGCCATGTCGGCTCCCAAGTCAACTTGGAAGGTTCCGCCGTGCGTGTCCTGATTCTTGATGCCAGTTAGCTACGGCGTCAAGCGGGACATCCTGGTCTGGCACGGCATCTCCTGGCACGGCTCGGGCTCCTGAGCTGTCCAGGCTTGTCAAGGTTCGTTCAGGCATGGTCGGGTCATGGGATTCCGGGACGACAGGAGCCGCGCTTCATTCTTCTTCTTCAGATTTCCTGGCGGGTTCCGGCTCAATGATTGTCTTGGCGTCCCAGTCGACGTCGAAAAATCGAAACCTGCAGTGTTTCCATCCATGAATGGCCATGGCGCAGGCGCGAACCTCCCTGTCTGTCCCGAAGAAAGATATGAGGTATCTCCATGTGAGTATTTGGCTTGCGGCAATGCTATTACCCGTCCATGTAAATGTCGGAATCATCTTCCCTATTTCATTAGCGAATCATAGAGAGGAGATACCATGTCTGGGGGTTTTCCCGACCTTTTCACCTTTGGATTGATAGCTAAAT
>JAISFP010000487.1 GCA_031263525.1 Deltaproteobacteria bacterium
GCGCTGCCACCTGGCCCTGCTGTGGCTGCGGCGAACCCTCCAGACCCGGCGCTGCCACCTGGCCCTGCTGTGGCTGCGGCAAATCCGGCTGACCCGACGCTGCCACCTGGCCCTGCTGAGGCTGCGGCCAACCCGGCTTACCCGGCGCTGCCAGCTGGCCCTGCTGAGGCTGCGGCCAACCCGGCTGACCCGGCGCTGCCACCTGGCCCTGCTGTGGCTGCGGCGAACCCTCCAGACCCGGCGCTGCCACCTGGCCCTGCTGTGGCTGCGGCAAATCCGGCTGACCCGACGGGGCCTGCTGACTTGAAATGATTGTCAGGACCTGTTGCCCCCGCGAGGTCGCCTGGGCTTGTTGGGTATGCTGGCCGAGTGCGGCAGACTGGGCTTGCTGGGACTGTCGCACTGGGCTTAACGCATGAGCCAGCAGGGGCTGCTGCCCAGGCGTGGCAACAGAGCTTTGTTGCCTGTCCGGCATCGAGTCGTTCAACCCTTTACTGTTCAAATGTGAAGTGGACATTTCCTCTTCCATGGAATCTCCAAACTCCAAAGGCGTCCTACAATGTGGAAAGTTGTCTTTTGCAGCGTCTGAAAATCATGATGGGTCTGCATCTTTTTGAAACACAGATCATAAAATTTAAGAATATCTCTTTCGTCCTTTCATCATTCATCCGGGCTTTGGATTACAGAATAATAATTAATTTAATCGGATATATCTTTTAAAATTAATAACTGACGATATCGTCAGGTATGACATGCTGTGTACTTACATAGTCTAATACCTGGTTGAGAAATTTAACTTATCTTTCTTCCAAGAGGATGCGATTGTTTCGGAATTAATATTACACCAGTAGGCTGGTCTGACATCCCTGTATTTGCAGTGAGTTGCAATGGCATGTGAAGGAGTCATGCGCATGGTTTTTTGAAATATTAATCCTCGGTCCAAATTAAAAATTGAGTTACTAATATTCAATTGATCAAAGCATTTAGGAACCTCTCAAAAATCTTATTTTCTGACATCCTTCATCCATATCACTTACAGCATTTTTACTATCTACTGCTTTCACATTAATTTATATAAAATTTAATTTATAACTGTTCAGGTGTTCTCATGGTGAACTCAAGATGGTGAACTTTCTAACCGAAATACGTTTTATATAAACTTTTTTTCACTCTCACATGAAGCATCCATAGTTGTGGTCACAAATTCTAGGGCTCCTCATCAAAGCTCTCTTCCTCTAAAAGGTTCCTCTATGGAGAGGCCCCTGAACAGTTACTTAAATTTTTACAAAAGCTGCCAAACGTAAACTGTGAAAACAACTAAATTATTACGATAAAGTCAAATATTATCTATTACCCGTCTAGTTAAATCTCAGAATTTTCGCTATCAGCTCATGGACGGGAAGGTTTGGCAAAACCCCAGACTTGGTATCTCCTCGCCATGATTCGCTCTTAGAACATGGAATTAGATTCCGATATTTAATTGAACTGGCAATAAAAATAATTTAAGAATTTTAAATACAGAATAAATTATCAAAATAATTATCAATCAATTTATAGTGTTTGATCCTAGAAACATCATTTTCAATACTTTACAATTAATTTATTACAACATAACAATACTAAAGCTGAGGCTTAGTTAATTTATAAATATTGCATATCATAAATATATAATATGTCTACTCGGCAATAACCCCTTGAATACAAGAAATGGGGGGTTGACCAAGTTGGCAGCTGACGGACGATGGGGGCATCGCAGGGTACGGCAGAGGGGGCAGAACGCCTGGGGCTGGGCGGTCAGTCAGGTGGAGGGAGGGCCGGAGGCCGGGGCGGCCATCCTCAGGGTCAGGCGGCCATCTTCCAGGCTCGGGGCGACCTTCCTCCGGCTACTTGGCGTCCTTCCTCTGGGTCCTGGGCTGCCCTTCCTTCAGGTCAGGGGCGGCCGTCCTCCGGGCTCTGGGCGGCCTTATGGGTTTGCACTGGTTGGCACCAGAGCATTGCTTCTGCTTTGGCCGCTGCCAACCGGTAAACCTTCCTTTCTCCCTCCGCCGGGTTATTTCCGATTCGACATAATATAATATTAACCTTTCACGTAAATTTAAATGAATGATGGGAGCAGCACATTAATATGAAACTAGAGATCAAACAACAAAAATCATTAATATTTCGTTGTAATAACAGCTGATTTCGAGGAATATAATATGAAAATGACATTCCATTTTTTACTCTATCATAAAACAAAAATTAATTTACTCATAAAGACTGGCCAGCGTTTGCATTGAAATAACTAGGATGTCTGTCTCCATGCAAATCAACATATTACCCGTTTAATTAAATATCGGAATCTTTATTCCATGTTATAATGCAAATCATGGCGACGAGATACCAGGGCTGGGGTGTTTCCCAGTCTTTCCACCCATAGGCTGACAGCCAAAATTCCGACATTTAATTTAACAGGTAATATTACTCGTTTAATCAACTGTTGGAATTTATCTATCAGTCCAGGGGTGAAAAGGTTGCGCAAACCCCCGGCCCTGATATATCTACTCGCTATGATTCGCCACTAAAATATGGAAGAAGATTCCAACATTTGATTAAACGGGTAATATTCGTCTGGACAGACTGATTTCATGACTTGACGGGAAGGGGCTTGTGCATTATCGGAAGAGTTCCCGCCATGCGGGACAAGAGAGGGCTGCCCACCAGCCCCCTTTCCACGTCCATTATTGCCTGGCTGATGTCGATCTTGTTGACCTCGTTCTTGTCTCCCTCGCTGACCTTAACCAGCTTGACCTGGCACATTATGTCCATGAGGCTGACGAGCAACACGGAGTTTTGAACATCCAGCCTCTCGTCCTGCAGGAAGGCGGACCAGTCCGTCTTGCCCTCGACGAACACAACCCGCCTGACCCGATTTGACACGATGTCGTACATCGTTCTGAGCGTGTTGAACGTGTTGTGGAAAGCCGTGCCGAAATACCTGAGCTCGAAAAGGTAGTCGCAGATCTGGTCTATCTCTGCTTCGGCGCTCTCCATCTGCCTCCATGCCTCCTCCGCCTTGCCGGAAACCGAGGAGCCCATGACCTTGAAGATCACGCCTCCCACCAGGAGGCCGACCCCAAGGGTGGACGCCCCGAGAATCGTCGTTCCCAGGGCAACCCCTCCGCCTCCCGCCGCGATGGCTCCTCCTCCCAGGGCGGCGAGGGTCGCGTTGGTCGCGGCGGCGCCCGTCAGGGTGGCGATGGCAGTCCCTGTGGATGCCGTGCCAAGCGCCATGACGGCGGCGGTGGTCGCTCCGGCAGCGGCGAAGCCGCCCGCCGTGCCGAGGGCTGCGCCGCCCAGCCCTCCCACGAGCACTCCGGCCCCGATGGACACCTCCCTCAGCTTCTGGGGGTCGTACTGGGGCAGAGTAACGTCGTTCATGCCGACGTACTGATTTTGCGGCCTGTTTTGTATTCTCTCGATCATGTACGAGAACTCGCCGAAGTCCTTGAGAGCATCCAGTTCCATGTTTCCGATCTCGTCCATGAGCAGCGTCGTCTCGTCGGACGCCTTCTTGAAGCGCTCGATGTTCTCCGCGTGCCTTTCGTTGGCGGATCCTATCCGCTTCTTGGCCTTCTTCATGTCCTTCGCGCCGGAGACCCCGGCTGCCACTCCGCCTGCGGCGGCTATTGCGGCACCAATTCCCAAAAGTATGGGCAGAGGCATTTTGAAACTCCTTCGGTACTGAGTACCTGTAACAAATTATTTTAAGTACACCAACTGTCAAACAAGCACATCAACTGTCAAACTGCATAATAATTAATTATACAAATTTAACTCTATTTCAATCTAAATAGATAGATTAGACTCAATTTTAATTCAATACTTATAAAATCTTGCGCACTTTAAATCTAATCTCAATAAGCTAATAAAATATTTTAATAACAATAACGAAATCGTTAACTATTCAACATAGGAAATTAAATTATCAGTTTAATATTTTACTAATTCAATCATTTTTTAAAAATACTTTTGCAACTCTAAAGTATTAAATATTAACGCTGATATAGCAGGTCGCCATGAGTCAGTTTCAAGCCTGTCAAATGACAATAAACCGATGCTAAACTTAAGCTAAAACTGAGGTACAGCATTATACATATGCGAGATATAATTAAAAATTAATACGACATTCTCTCATAAACAAAAGCAAAGTTCAATCATAAGAAAAACTATGTTAATAATCAACCAAGAATAATTTATGGCAATATTAAAATTGAATTTATTTATCCCCAAACACAATGATATCCACTTCTAAGATAATCTTTGACCAGACAAATAATATAGTTCTATCTGAAATTTAAATATGGTCGAATTTTAAGCAAAACATATGGTCACACAAAATATTATACAAAGAATCAACAAAGAAAGTCAGGCAAAAGATCAAACAAAATTTCATGCTGATATTATAAATATAGTTCAATATTAGAAAAAGCTATAATTCAATATTATAAAAGGACTATAATCCAATATAATAAATAGATTATGATTCAATATTATAAAATGACTATGATTCAATATTATAAAATGACTATGATTCAACATTATAAAAAGACTATAATTTAATTTTATAAAAATTCTATTATTCAATTTTATAAAATTACGGAATTCCACCAGCTTGACAATTAAGTCAAATCCATAATTGGAGCAAGTTCAAAATCAATACCCAATTTTAATCAAAACGAAATTCATGCTCAATCTAAGACCTACACTCTTTTCAATCCAAAACCATAGACAATGATAACTGACCGTATCTATATTATAACTATATTCAAATCACGCTTAGTTCAATCTGAAATATCAGAGATATTTATTAAATCATTATTCTGAAGTCAAATTGAGACGGTTATATACCTAAAATTTTATCACTCATAAAGTGGAAAACATAACAATATTTAATGAAAAATATGTCGGGATACTGACATTCCCTTGATAAGGTTACAAACCGAAAATAAAGCTAATTCAGTTAATATTATTTATACCTTAAATACAGACAAACCGAAAACAAAAAATTGAAGATATTTCATTTTAAATAAATTACATAATATGTCTTCATCTGACAAATACATAACTGACTTAATAATTTTAAATGATTGCCTTTGTCTCTTGCAATTTTTAATATCAAGTTAATTTTATACATGCAGTTTAAATTTTTAATGATATCAATCATTATTATAATTAACATTTAATTTAATTTTTAAACGAAAATTCAAATCAGCGCATCAGCTGTTCATTCGTCTGCGAAACGAAATTTACTTCATCAGCCATAAATCCAGCTCATGCCTTGTCTCAAAAAAGACCTCCGCAAACCAGAAATCTCATTCTTTCCGCATGTGACGATCTCAAAGCCTCATGCGCTCCCGCCAGCCTGGACGCCATGGCGAACGGATGCAAGCCTTGGCAACCTTGCCTAAAGGTTCTGCTGCCCCAAAAAGACGGGACAAATGCCTGGCGGTCAACTGCGCTCCGCGACCGCCTGCAAAGCCGTGCCCGAGAGCCGGGCGTCGACGGTCGGCAGTCGGCGCTCTCCAGGACGAATCTGCCGTGATTCAGAATGCCTCCGGCCCTGCCAGCGATTCTTAAAAAACGTCCGCTACTCGCTCCTCCTCAAAAACGATCCCGGCACCGAGCTGATCCTGGAAAACAGCTGCTTTGCCGTGTCAAGCGTTCCGGAAGCCTCGTTTGCCAGCGCGGCCGCGGCGGCCTCGTCCTTCGGGACCCCCCTGCCCTCCCGGAGGAGCCGGACGTAGAGGAGCCTGGCCTGGTCAAGGGTGGCCGCCGCCTCCTTCACGAGCTCCGCCCCGCGAACCTCGTCCTTCGGGACGCCCCTGCCTTCCAGCAGAAGCTCCCCGTAGAGGAGCTTCGCCGTGTCGAAGGTGCCCGACGCCTCCTTCACGAGGGCCGCCCCGCGAGCCTCGTCCTTCGGGACGCCCCTGCCCTCCAGGAGAAGCCTGCCGTAGAGGAGCCTTGCCGATACGAGATTTGCCGCGACCGCCCACACGCGTGCGGCACCGGCAGCCTCGTCCTCAGGTACGCCCCTGCCCTCCAGGAGCAGCTCCCCGTAACGCAGCCCGGCCGAGTCGAGCGTGCACGACGCCTCCTTCACGAGGGCGGCCCCGGCGGCCTCGTCCTTCTCGACGCCTCTGCCCTCCAGGAGGAGCTCCCCGTAGAGGAACTTGCCCGAGTCGAGGGTAACGGATGCCTCCTTCACGAGGGCGGCCCCAGCTGCCTCGTCCTTCTTGACCCCTTTTCCTTCAAGAAGAAGCTCGCCGTAGAGGAGTCTGGCCGCGTCGAGGGACTCCGAGGCGGCTTTCACGAGTGCGGCGCCGGCAGCCTCGTTCTTCCTGACCCCCCTGCCTTTCAGAAGAAGCTCGCCGTAAAGGAGGCGGGCCTCCTCGAGGGTCTCCGCAGCCGCTTTTACCAGGGCGGCGCCGGCAACCTCGTCCCTCTCAACACCTCTGCCGTCCAGAAGAAGCTCGCCGTAGAGGAGCCTGGCCTCGTCGAGCGTCCCGGAAGCTTCCTTCACGAAGGCCGCCCCATCACGCTCGTTCATCTCGACACCCCTGCCATCCAGGAGGAGCTCGCCGTAGAGGAGCTTTGCCGTGTCGAGACTCGCCGAAGACTCGTTCACGAAGACTGCTCCGGCGGCCTCGTCCATCTCCACGCCCCTTCCTTCCAGGAGGAGCTTGCCGAAGAGCAACCTGGCCTCGTCGAGAGTCTCGGAGGCCGCTTTCACGAATGCGGCCCCGGCCTCCTCGTCCTTCTTGACGCCCCTGCCTTCCAGGAGGAGCTCGCCGTAGAGCAGCCTGGCCGTGTCGAGGGTCGCGGAGGCCGCCTTCGCGAGCACGGCTCCGGCCTCCTCGTCCCTCTTAACTCCCCTGCCTTCCAGGAGCAGCTCACCGTAGCGCAGCCTGGCCGTGTCAAGGGTCGCGGATGCCGCCCTCACCAGAGCGGCTCCGGCGGCCTCGTTCTTCTTGACGCCCGTTCCTTCCAGGAGGAGCTCGCCGTAGAGGAGCCTGGCCGAGTCAAGTCTTCCCGAAAGCTTCTTGACGATGGCGACACCGGCAGCCTCGTTCTTCTTGACCCCGCGGCCTTCCAGCAGCAGCCTTGCGTAAACGAGGCAGGCCGAGTCGAGAGTCGCGGAGGCCTCCCTTACAAGTGCCGCCCCGGCGGCCTCGTCCTTCTCGACCCCCCTGCCTTCCAGGAGGAGCTCGCCGTAGAGGAGCCTGGCCGAGTCGAGGTTGGCTGATGCCATGCTCACGTAGGAGGCCCCGGCCGTCTCGTCCTTCGGGACTCCCCTGCCCTCCAGGAGACGCTTTCCGTATACAAGCCTGGCCGAGTCGAGGGTCCAGGCCGCCGCCCGTACGAGGGCGGCCCCGGCAAACTCGTCTTTCTCGACACCCCTGCCGTCCAGGAGAAGCTCGCCGTAAACCAGCTTGGCCCTGTCTACTGATCCGGAGAACTCCTTCACGATTTCTGCTCCGGCTGCCTCGTCTCTCTCGACACCCCGTCCGTCCAGGAGAAGCTCCCCGTAGAGGAGCCTGGCCGAATCGACCGTTCCGGAGAACTCCCTCATTATGGCGGCTCCGGCCGCCTCGTCCTTCTCGACACCCCTGCCGTCCAGGAGGAGCTCGCCGTAAAGGAGCCTGGCCCTGTCATGGGTGCCCGAAGCCTCCTTCAGCAGGCCCGCCGCCGCCTCGTCGTCCCTGGAAAAGCCTCTGCCCGAAAGGAAAAGCTCGCCCATGAGGAGCCTGGCCTCGTCAAGGCTTCTGGCGGCCAGGAACACGCATGCCGCCCCGACCGTCTCGTCCGCCTCTACGCCTGTCCCGTCCAGGAGGAGCCTTCCGTAACTGAGCTTCGCCTTGTCGTGGCCTCTCGCCGCCTGTCTCAGCCAGATTGCGGCCTCCGCCTCGTTCCGCTCGACTCCCTCCCCTCTCAGCAGGAGCTCCCCGTAAAGCATCTTCTCGGCATGGCTGAGGGTTGCCCCGGCGGCGACCCGACCCGCCAGCTCCGCCGGGTCGACAGGCACGGGCTCGGCCTCGTCCTCTGACTCCGCCTCGGCCCCCGAATCTTCCTCTCCCTCACCCTCAGACTCAGCCCCGGACTCAGCCCCCGACTCTGTTTCGGACTTTGCCCCGGACCTTGACCCGGAACCGGCCTTGGACCCTGCCGCTGGAGCCGACACCACCAAACCGGCCCGTTCCTCGGGGCTGAGCTCGTCTTCCCCGAACAGGATGGGCGACAGCCTGGCAGCCGCTTCCTCGGTGCCCAGCACCGCGAGTTTCTCTACCCACTTCCGGTACTGGTCAGGGTCAGGAGGTATCCCCTTGCGGCCGGACATGAAGATGTCGGCGAGCTCCGCCATGGCCCTGTCGCTGCCAAGGTTCGCGGCCTTCTCGTAGAACCTGACGGCTTTGCGCTCGTTCCGAAGCACTCTCGTGCCGTCCATGTACTCGTCGGCAAGGGTACACAGGGCCTCCAGGTCGCCCTCGCCGATTCTCTCCCTGAGGCTGCCGATTTCCTCGCCGTCGACCATTACCTTCAGGCTGTCGAAGAACCCCCTCTTGCTGGACTCGTCCTCGTCGAACCCATCCGCCTCGTCCTCGGCCATGATGTCCACGAGAAGACCCTGACGGACCATCGCCCCCCTCTCGCCGATGTAGGAGTCAATCTTATCCGTGGCGACGTTCGTGGTCACGTCTACCGCCACCTGGCCGACGGAGATCGCGGCCTTTGCGGCGGCCTTGCCGGCGGCTTTGATCGCGTCCTTGGCGGTCCCCATGTCCGTAAGCTTCTGTGCGAAGTTCTTGGTATCCGTGACGGTGGCTTCGGCTTTCTTCTTGGCCTTGTCCTTGAGTCTTTCCCACATCGCCATGATTTTGCTCCTTTGACAGCTGAAAAAACGCCTGAGCTGCCTGAAACCACAGAAACGCCGGCCGGGGCAGAGGATGCCGAAACCCCTGACCAGGCCAGAGGCCGCCGGAAACCCTGCCCAGCCCAGATGCCGCCGAAACGCCGGCTCAGGGTCCTCTTCCTGCTTGAAACGTGGGGAAGAGGGAGGTGAAGTCTTGCAAAGGAGTCGGCCTGCGCCCGTCAGTCCGAGTCCGCTGCCGGAGCCGTAAGGCCCCAAAGCTTGCCGGCAGGAGGCCAGCCGGCCCGGACAGCAAGGCGGAGGACTTCAGAGAGCCTCCAGGAAGCTCTCTACCAGGGCGGGATCCTCCACGGGAACAAGGGCGCCGCCGCCGAGGTACTCCAGGCTTTCCGCCCACACTCCCTCGCAGACGTAGTCCAGAAGACATTTCCGGCAGGATTCGGGCTTGGCCTTGATGGCCTTCCGGCAGCGTTCCCACTCCACCCTCTGCCCGGTCATGGTCATCTCTATGACCACCTTCTCGTCGTGAAGACCCTGGGAAATGAAGCCCAGGTCCTGTGAGTTCCTGTAGAAGTTAGGACCGGGCATGACGCAGTAGGGCACGGTCTCCCATGTGGTGCGCCGGAGAAGGCCGCGGCACTCCGGGAGGGAGCGCATGACCCGCCCCAGATCCTCGTAGCGGGGGAGGACCTTTTCCAGGGCCTCCGGCGGGAACTCCTCCGCGTGGGGGTAGGCGACCACCGCCTCGGGTACGCCCATCCGCTCCATGAACTCAATCGTGCCGCCCAGGGCGTCGAGGTTCAGCCGCGAGAGGACCGTCTTCCCGCAGACGGGGAAGCCCAGCTCCAGCAGCGCCTCCACCGACTCCACGGTCTGGCCGAAGTTGCCCTCGACCCTGGTCACCCGGTCGTGGAGGGTTGCGCCGGGGGCATGCACGGCCACCACGAAAGTGACGTCGCGCCTGTGGAGGGCCTCGAGGCTGCCCCTTCCCGAGGAAATGAGCCTCCCGTTCGTCTGGACCAGGACGTCAAGGTCGGTCCTGAGCGCCGCGTCCAGGATCTCGAAGAAGTCACGTCTCACGGTAGGCTCCCCGCCCGTCAGGGTGAGGGAGGTGACGCCCCTGGAGGGAAGCTCGGATATGATCCTGACGAGGTCCCGTGCCGTCGTGTCCAGGAGGCGCTCCCTGGACTCGAGATCCTCGCGTATCGGCTCCATGATGCAGTGGACGCACCTGTTGTTGCACGACAGTCCCAGCTTAAGGTCAACATGCATAGGCTTCTCCGGAGCGGGGGCGGGTGACGCCCTCATGAAAAATAGCTGTCCAAGGGCTCGCGGGGGGGCAGGGGCCCCGCGGGAGAGCCAGGCGACTCGAAGACCGGGAGCGAAAGGAAACGCCCGCGATCCCGCACGACAAGGCCGAGTTCCGAGAGGCGTCGGACGGCGGAAGGGAAAGCGTCCCCGAGAGCGGCCCTGAGCCCGTCTTCCGGCGTGACCGGCCGGCACCGCCTGAGCGCACCGGCGCAGGGGCCGTCCAGGACGTATTCGGCGGAACCGGCGAAACGGGCTGGCCTCAGATCCCTCACCCGAGCAGTGTCGTCCTGGAAACTCACGGTCAGGAGCGGACGGGCGTGGTCGTAGGCCCTGCTCCATGCAAGAAAGGCCTCGTGAACCGCGGCCAGGGGAGGCGGATCGCCCGCCTGCTCGTAAGCGAAATAGAAGGGCGGATGTCCCGGCCCCAGGAAACGGTGGTGCAGGTGAGGCGTCACGTCCCTTATTCCGAACTTCCCGGGCTTGTTGAACGCGGGGGAGTCGCGCTGAAGGGTAAAAGGCACCAGCGCAGTGGGAGGAGGGAGGTGGTGGAGAAGCGGCAGGAGGGCTTCCGTCTCGTCCAGCTCGACCGACATGGTCCCCGGCATGTCCAGAATGATGTTGTAGTGGATGTCGATGCCGTTCTCAGCCGCCTCGCGCAGGCACAGGACGTTGTCCAGCATGGTGACTCCCTTGCGCATGCGCTTCAGGACTGCCGTGTTGAAGCTCTCCACCCCGACCTGGACGGTGGTGAAGCCTGATCTGGCCAGGTTGCCCATCTCCCCGCGAGCAAGGGCCCGGAACTCCGCAAACGCCCTGAAATGGCCGAGCGCGGCAGACACGGCTGGATCGTCCAGGATCTCTGCCTGAAAGCTGGTGTCCGCGAAATCCAGATCTCGGCTGGGGTAACGGGAACGGAGTGTGTCGAGGCACATGGCCAGGAACCCGGGCCGGTGGCAGTCGCGGCTTGGCAGAGAGTTCTGGCTGCAGAACGTGCAGGCCCCGTGCTCGCATCCCCGCGAAGCCTCCGCCGGCAGGGAGGTGCGGGCCAGCTCGCTCTCGGTCGCGTTCGCAAAGTACTCGTCGTAGTCGGGCACGACGGGCATGAGCCAGCCCGGCCCGGGGGACGGCGGGCACAACCCGAAGGACGGAGCGCACGGCCCGGTGGACGGCGGGCTCAGCCCGAAGGACGGCATGCGCGGCCCGGCGGACGGCGCGCACTGCCCGGCGGACGGCGCGCACGGCCCGGCGGACGGCGCGCACGGCCCGGCGGACGGCGCGCACGGCCCGGCGGACGGCGCAAACAGGGAAACGGAAGTGCGGGCGCGTCTTCCTGCGTCGCCGCCCACACGAACCTCCATGCCGCCTGCGGCTACCAGTCTTTCCGACTGGACGAAATCCCTTTCAAGAATTGCGGCAAGCGTCCCCTCGCCGCATCCGCCTATGGCAACGTCAACCTCACGAAGTTGCGCGAGCTCGTTTCCGAGCCGCCCGTTCGCGAGGAAGCCCCCGAAAACCGTGCGGCAGCCGTCCCGCCTGGCAAGACCTGCAGCCCACAGCGATGCCTGGAGCTGGTTGAAGGTGCAGGAGAACCCGCAGACGTCGAACCCCAGCCAGGGCCTCTTGCGGCCGAGCTCTCCGCAGAACGAGGCGACCCCGGCGACAGTCTCCCTGAACTCGGCCTCGTCAAGCTCCTCCGTCCCGGCCACGGTCCCCTCAAACAGCTCGTGCGGGAAATCGGGAACGCGCATCGCTGCAAAAAACGCCTCCCCGAGCAGGGGGTGCAGGCCGTTCGCGACCTTCCAGTACAGCTCATGGCCCAGACGTCTCGCAAGGAGCGGCCCGGCATGAAGCGCCGTCACCGGAAACCCCTGGCCATGAGATCCGCCTTCAGGATCCCCAGCTGGATGGAGGGAGCGTCGTCACGCTGCCACGGCATTGACACCAGGAGTACCGACGGCCCGTTCATGCCCTGCCGCCCCCTTCCCGTTCCGCCTGCCAGCCGGCGGACACGCCGGGCCTGGCCAGGTAGTCGAAGCCGCCCCGGGTCAGAGCCTGAGCGCAGCGGCAGCCGCCCATGCATGAATATGCCACCGGACACGAGCGGCAGACGTCCGGAAGCGCCTGAAAGTCTTCCCAGGCGGCCGTCATGGCGGCCTTCCTCATGCCATTCCTGACATCCAGCGGCTCGCGGCGGGAATAGCACTGCATGATCGACCCGTCCGGTGCCACGGTCAGGCTCCTCAAAGGACCGCAGCCCTGCCGTCCTTCCAGCAGGATTACCGCTACGGATGGGGAGTCGAGCAGACAGAACGGCACTCCGAGGTAGAGCTTCAGATCCTCGAAACGGTCCTTGTGACTCAGCTCCTCCCCGGCTCCGTCGATTTCTCCGCCAAGGTCCAGCGGGGGCACCCCCCCACAGGCCTCGCCGGCAAGCGTCCCGTCGGACTTGCACGGAAAAACCCCACAGGACTCGATCGGGAGCGTGACGCGGGACTCGCCCGAGAGCGTACTTCCTGGGTCCTGCTGGAACGTAAAGCCGGACTCACGCAAGAGAGTTCTTCCTGACTCCTCCTGGAGCGTAACGCAGGCCTCGGGCGAGACCGTCCAGCCGGACTCCGCCGGGAGCGTCACGGGCGACTTTCCCGAGAGCTCGCCGTACCTGGCGAGCGAGATCCTTTCCAGAAGCGCAAGCATGTCGTCCCGGCTTACGGGACGGGAGTTTCCGGGCGACGGCTCGGCCCTGAGCGGCACCCAGCGGACGAAGGGCATGTCGTGCAGAAGCCGGGCGAACCTGGCGAACCCGGATATGGCTTCCGGGTACATGGGAGTCAGGAACTCGACGCTGACACCCCTGGCCGCTGCCAGCGCCGCCGCCTCTATCTTCCGCTCGAAGGCGCCGCTGACCCCGACCGTCGCGGCAGTGGATTTCTCGTCGGGGGCCGGAAGGGAAATCTTGAGGCAGTCCGCCGAATCCAGGATCGCTTCCCAGACGTGACCGTCGTCCGAGAGCGCGTTGGTGTTCAGTGTGACGTTGAGCCCCTTCCTCTTCGCGAGGTCCAGGTACTCCGGGAGTTCCGGCACGGTCAGGGGCTCCCCGCCGGTCAGGCGGACCGAGCCGATGCCCTCCCCCGACACCCGGTCCATAAGCTCCGAGAACTCGGCTAACGCCATCACGGCCCCCCCGGAGCGGGACCCGAAGCCCTGGTGGCAGAAGGAGCACGCCATGTCGCAGGCGTCCGTAATCTCCACCTTCACCTCCAGCCCGGACTCCTCCAGGTAGCCCAGGCGGTCGAGGAAGGCCAGGTCGTTTGCCAGCCGACCCGGACCGTGAGACGCGAGAGCCAAGCCGGCGGACGTGGTGAACATTTCCGGCTTGAGCCCGTCGCTCCAGGACAGCCTGAGCCTGTCGGCGTCCTGAAGGCAGGCGCCTACGGGGTCATGGGTCCGGGAAGGGCTTGCGTGGCCCGCAATGGCCGAGACGACGCTCCGCCTGTCCTTTTCGGAGAGCGGCAGCCCGCGTCCGGCAGGCGTTTCGAGGAACAGTTCCGCAAGTCTTGCCCCGTCGGCCGCGTGGCGTTCCCCTCCGGCGTCGTCCTTACGTGCCGCGTCGTGAAGGCAGGCCGCGAGCATCGGGGCCAAGGGTGCCATGCTTTCAGTGCAGGCTATGAGCGCGGCGGCGCGGGCGGTCTCCCGCGCGTGCGCCAGCCCGTGGAAGCCGTCTCCGGCCATCGTCATGAAGGGAAACGTGGCCAGCAGGATCACTCTGTCCAGAACGTGCCGCAATATCCGGGGGGGGATGGCGAAACCGTCGGCAGCGAGACCCCCGAGCCCGGTGAGATACAGGTACAGAGACGCCTCCAGGGCCGGGACCGAGAAGACCGCCTCCAGAGGCATTCCGAGATAGGCCTCGACTTCAGCCCGCAGCGGGACCGCCGCCTCGCGAAGCGAGGGATCGAAGCGGACCTGCCCGTGCAAGCCTACCTGGACCCCGTACTCTTCCATAGCCCCCCCCACGCTCGGGAAGAGCACCTTCCCCAGGGGCCGGAGGGGTTCCGAAGAGGCATACTCGTAGCCCCTGAGTTCTCCCGCAGGCCGGACCGAGCCGCCGCCATTCACGTGGTAAAGGGCCATGGGCTCCGACAGACGCCACTCCTCCCCTGGAGGAACTACCAGATATGGTACCGGCATGGAACCTGAGAGATGGTCGACCCCGTGAATCCAGCCCTTCCCCGAGTCGAGAGGGAGACCGAAACAGGCGGCCACCGCAGGCGACGGCGAGACGAACAGGGGCTCCCCCCTGAGGATCTCCAGATCCGTCACCCCGGACCCGTGGTACATGATCCTGTCCCGGGGGTCGGCAGCCGCGTCGGGGACGAAGGGCGGCTCCCCTGGCCGGCCGAGCATGGACACGGCCCTCCGGCGAACCACGCCTTCCACGAAAGAGTCCAGGCGACCGTCTTCAGGCGGCAAGAAGTCAGACAGAAGCCCCAGGGCCTCCAGGGGAGTGTAGGAGGGAGAGAAGCTTATGTCCGCCCTGTCAGGCGGGAGAATCCAGCCCGCGACGGAGTTCCACGGATGGAGAGAGACGAGCTTGATCAGGGCCGGGTCCAGGTCCGCCAGGCTCTCCCGCGCGAACTGCTCGGTCATCCAGGGGGGGCAACACCCAGCGGACGGACGAGAGAATCCCCTCCCTCAAGGCGGTGATGAGGAAGTTCCCCAGGTGAACATGGTCCGCCCTCCTGCCCAGGGGGAGCTGGAGGGGGGACCCGCCCCCGGGCGCTCCCAGATCCGGGTGCGCGTCGAAATGCCAGCACTCCCAGCCCTCCAGACCGGCCTCCTCCCACGCCGCCAGGGCCTCACCGTGCTCCACGTGCAGGGCGCAGGGGACATGGCGGCAGGCCTCCAGCAGTGGACCCGGATCGATTGCGAGCGGCTTGGGACGCAGGCACTCTGCCAGCGGCCTCTCGCCGTCGTAGAAGAAATCCAGATCTATGTCGTAGAGTACCTTCATGCGAGTTCAGCTGAAGACCACGTAGGTGGCCCGGCAATCCGCCGGGACAACAGGCATTCCCGACAGGGCCCGCGAGCCCGCGGGCCGGAGGGCAAGGGCGCCATCCGCGTCGAACGCGGCTTCCAGGCGGTTCCCGGCAAGAGGCGTCCCGGAATAGGACCAGAGATTCAGAACTTCCACCGGAACGGGGGGCCCTTCCGGCGAGGGGACTGCCCCGTTCTCAGGACGGACCCGGTAAAGGCACCCTCCCTGGCGGACCACGGGCGCCGAGAGATGTCTTTCCGCCAGCCCGGCAATGAGGCACAGGCCGCTGTCACGGAGCATGGAAAGGTAGGTGCCGCCGAGCCTGCGGCTCTCTTCGCAGCCTATGCGGCACGGGAAGTAGTCCGGGAGCATGGACAGGCACGGGTCGAAGAGCCTCCCGAAACGGTTAACGACCCAGGGCGCCGACACCACCCCGGTAAGTGTGCCGAGGAAAGAGTCCACCCAGAAGGACTTGCCGTTCTGGATGGCCGACTCGTAATTGGCGGCGCAGCATGAAGGATAGCCGTAGAGGTCGGCGGCCTCGCCGGCCGCGCAGCCGCGGGCCTCCATCTCCGCCGCCTCTCTCACGGACTCAGGAGTTCCGACGAAGACGACTCCCTCCTCGCAGGCACCCGGAAAGCCGGGCACGATTCGGGCGAAACTGTCTTCCAGGCTGTTGGCAAACTCCTTCACGAGATGATACGGGGCGAGAGAGGCACAAAGTCCCAGACGTCCTGAAAGCCTTTCCAGGGCCCCGAACAAGGGACCAGGCACGGTGAACCTGGCCACGCGCTTGATCCCGTTAGCGACGGCCAGGATCTCCAGGCAGTCGGTAAAATTCAGGTCCCCGTCAAGGAATGCCTCGAGCACTTCGCCTGCCACCGACACCTCGCCGGTCACCTGCACCTCGCCGGCCACCGACACCTCGCCGGCCACCTGCACCTCGCCTGCCGCCGACACCTCGCCTGCCACCGAAACCTCGCTGGTCACCTGCACCTCGCCTGCCACCGACACCTCGCCGGTCACCTGCACCTCGCCTGCCACCGAAACCTCGCTCTTCACCTGCGCCTCGCCTGCCACCGTCGCCTCGCGTTGATGGGAACTCCTTGAGGTCAGCCCTGCCGGCCAAATAGCTGTCTTTTCCAGAGCCGTCTCATTCAAAAAAGACCAGGCCCATGCTTGGGCTGCTGAGATACGCCGCCTCCCTGTCACCCTCTTTCAGCACCACGCTGTGGCATCCCAGGACCCGGGCCCTGTCGCAGGACCTCACGACCGAGGCGAGCACGCCGTCCAGGGTCGATTCGACCTTGCCGGGATCGTAGATCATGGTGTTCCCGGCTAGCTTGGCGTCATGGAAGAGGTATATTCCCTCGTACTCGGTGTAAAGCACCGGGGCGCGTGCATAGCGCAGGAACTCGTCGGCCAGCCCCGGATCGTAGCCGGAGAGAACCTGATGGGACCGGATGGCTACCGTCTTCGCCCGCTCGCAGAAAAACGAGCAGGGGTAGAAACTTATGAGCCCGTAGCCGAAATACTGGGGGGCCACGTTGGTCCAGGCAGGGAAGACGCAGGGACCCTCCGCGCCAGGCGGGACGGAAGCGTCCAAAAGCTGCAGGAAGAAGTCGCCCTGGGCCTCCTCGGCGATCGCCAGGTTCTCGTCATAGAACCTGGTGCAACATTCCGGATATCCCAAAAGCGAGCCGAACCGGGCGTGGCTGTTCGAATGTTCCGCCTTCTTGGCCGCCAGGACCTCGGCCGGGTCATCGCCCGCGTAAAGGAGCAGGTACCCCGTGCCGGGGAACTCGATAGGCACCTCGACGCCGTACCCGCTGACCCAGCCGCCCTTCCCGCTGTCTGAAGAGACAACATGCTTCATGTCGTGGAGGTCCACCCACAGACCCGCATTTTCCAAGGTCTCCGCAGTCCGTCCCACCTGGTCCTCCGGGATGCAGAGCCTCGCCACTTTCATGCCGTGGGCCGCGAGCATGGCCTCGCGCAGGGCCTGGTTGCTCACCTGCCCCCTCAACGAGCCGTAAAGATCCCTTCGGGCGGCGGTCCCCGTCACGCGTACTGCCTCCACAGCCCGAGGCACCGCTCCACCGAGGACGGAAGCGCGACGCACCCCGCGACGTCCGCCCCCTGCCTGCGCAGCCTGGTCAGGTTCGCTTTCGGAATCAGGAAAAGGGTCGCGGCCTCTCTGGCCCACCTGAGCTTGGCCAGGGCGTCACCCATGGAAACGCACCTGAGACCCCTGCACTGCCTGACGGCCCCGCTGGCGAACAGGCCGTCCGGCCACGGCTTGCCGCGACCGACGCAGTCGAAGGCAAAGAGGAGCGGCAGGGTCCAGGAGTCGCCGACCATGCGGCAGGGTGCCTTAAGCCCGAGCCTCACGCGGAGGTTCTCTCGCTCCTCTTCAGGCCAGGAGAGCTGCCACCCCAGGACCCAGGGGAAGAACCGAACGGCCATGAGCTTGAAAAAATCCAGGGCCTCGGGACTCTCCTCCATGTTGGACCACAGGTTCTCCGCCAGCACGAAGCCGCCCGACGGCCTGGGGCCCAGCGTGAAGTAGGTGGCGTCGGCCCGGCGGCCCGCGCCCATCAGGACCGGGAAACGCATCAGAGCGCCACCGTTTCCGCAGGGCTGTCCTTCAGCGTTTCCGAAATCCTATCCTTAATGTGGTGGATAAGCTTGTACAGATCGGCGCAGAAGATGCTGGGGTTCCTGAAACCGGTTTCCGGGCTGTAGCGGTGGGCGAAGTAGCCTCCCCCGCAGATGCCGACCACGTCGCACCCGCGGCACCTGTCCGGCAGAGCGGCTAGCCCCATCTGCCTGAGCATGGTCTTGGGGTGGTTCATGACGTCGTCCAGGGAGTGGTCGAACACGTTCAGTCCAAGATTCTCGGCCTCCGGATGTGCCACCTTGATGCAGTCCACGGTCTCGTATGCGCCGTCGGTGGCGACGGTGACGATGTCCACCGACTCCAGGCCGAAGGACTCCAGCATGCCCCGTCCCCCGTAGACGTGCTCGATTATCTCGTCGAACTTCCGGATCGGGACGATGCCCCTGGAGGTGCCGAACCAGCTGTCGAAGAGCCGGATGAGCCAGTCCCCATAAGTCGTGTCCTCGGGCGACATCTTGCCAACGGGCATCTTGTTCCAGGAACCGTGCGGCTCCAGGAAATCCGTGAAGGGAGGGGAGAAGGCGGCTAGGTGATCGAAAATCTCGACGGGGTCCCGGACGGGGTTGATGACCGTGAGGAAGCCGGTCCACACGGTGCGGCCCCTGGGCGTGAGCAGCCACTCCAGGCCGGCTATCACGTCACTGTAGCTCGGGAGCCCGTTGGAGTAGACCCGGAACTCGTTATGGGCGTCCTCCGGCCCGTCTAGGCTGACACCGCAACATATGGACAGATCCGCCAGCGTCTCAGCCCACTCGGCGTTCAGCAGGGTGCCGTTCGTCTGCATTCCGAAATTGATTTCCACCGACTCCCGGCTGCCGGCTTCCCTGGCGTAGTCGACGGCCCTACGGAAGAAGTCGGGCGTGCGCAGGAGCGGCTCCCCGCCGTGAAAGCTGAAGAAGCAGCAGGGGACCGAGTGCCGGACGGCATGGCTCACGATACGGTCGACCGCCTTGGAATACACCTCCCACGGCATCTCCCGGGGCTTCTTCTTCCAGGAAATGTTGCCGCAGTTGTACTCGTAGCAGTAGTCGCACATCAGATTGCAGCGAGAATGCACCTTCACGAGGAAGCTTGTCATCGGCACCGGGCGGTAATGCTCGCGGAAGGCCTCCGCCCCGGTACCGACCACGGCATCTTCCGCAATGCCGACGCTTTGAAGGGTAACGCCTGTCATAAGATTACGAGAAGTTCCTGGAATCTCTTCCATATTGTGTTTCGCCCAGTTTGCCGGGCCTGAGAGCTGTTTCCCGGCCGGAAGCTCAGTTTTCCGTCCGGAAGCCCAGTCTGCCTTCCGGAAGCGCATTTTACCGGCCAGAAGGACACTGTGCTCTCCAGAAGGACACTGTGCTCTCCCGAAGGGCACTGTGCTCTCCCGAAGGGCACTATGATGTCCGGAAAGGCAGTTTGCCGCCCGAAGGCCAGTTTGCCAGCCAGAAGGGCAGTTTGATGTCCGGAAGGACAGCATGCCTACATAAAGGGCAGTTTGCCGGCTGGACGTGGGTCCGGCCGCTCACGACCGGCCTGCAGGGAAAGAAACGGTTCCGTCCCTGCGGCAGGCCTCCAAGACTGGCCATCAGGCATAATCCCTACCGGCAGGACGAACGCGTCCTGCCAGGCAGGCATCCTGCAGGCGGGCCAGCGACCGAGCCCTCGCCGGGCTCGGTCTTGACCCGACAATGCCCTGCCCGGCCGTCCTTGTCGTGCCTGTCAGGACGCCGGAACCGGAACTGCCTAGTGGCCGGACGTGGTGGACGAGTGCCCCCTCCCCGTCCCGGACGAGTGGGAGCTGTGGCCCGCGCCGACGTGCGACGACTCCATCTGGTTCTTGAGCTTGTCGGCGACGCGCTTCAGGACGTCGTTCTTGGACTGCTCGAGCTCGCTCACCACGGCCGGGTCGATTATGTTCTTGTCCTTCGTCATATCGTCTCCTGATAGATGATGCGCTTGGATAGCGCGTTAATCGGCACATATCCGCGGGCAGGCTTCAGAACCGGATAGTTTCCTGGAACTCCCGCAGGGGCGCGGGCCCCCTTAACATGCCGTCGTGCCGGGCCGGCATGTCACCAGCCGGCTTTCGCCGGACCTGGGGCGATGAAAATCCTTCCTCGAAATTTTCAGGGCTTGGGCCGGGACAGCTACCTCCAAGCGGCCCCGGGCCGAGAGACAGGCTGTCGTCATGCCGGCTGCCGGTCCGCAACGGCTGACGCCCTGAGGGATCCATCGACGACAGATGCGAGAGCCGTTTGCTTCAGGCCGGAGGGGACGACAATCCGATCTGCCAGGCAGCCAGCAGGCTGCTTAAAAATAAAAAAACCGCATAGCACTTAATCGCTAAGCGATCTTGCGCATGCGGCAAAAAAAATCCCGTCCCTTGCCGTTCGGAAAGTGACGGGTTACGTCAAGTTTTGTTAAGAACGCGCTGTCAACCGACCCCTGAGAGAGAGAGGGAGAGAGATGCAATTATCATGCCAAGACCGCCAATTGCGCCCACAAAAATCTCGCGCCCGTCTCCGAAAAGCCGTTCGGCAGGTGAGCCAGAAATTTTGGCGGTCAGGGCTGTCAGCACTCTAACTTCCTCAGGACCGAAAACGTCCTCAAAAAAAATCTTGATCAGAAAATCGAACCTGGCGACACTCTCAAGCCGGACGAAACCCCTTGCCACCCGTACGAGCACCCTGTCCGGAAATACGGTCCAGAACCGGCTCGCTTCGAAAAACGGCAAGGCGTTCAAATCAAAAAAAACTGAGCTTGCCTAATCAGGCCCCGGGCCGCCTGTTTCAACTTTGACATAATTTACAAAAACGAAATCCCTTTTGTCAACAACTTTTTTGATTTCATCAAAGCCACTACCGCCCTAATTTTTAATAATTTTTATCCATTTGTTATTGCCTTATCAATATGGAGCGTTATAAACTAGCGCCTTAACAACATGCAGGCATATCCTCCCGCTCGCCGCTCCTGAATTTTTCGAGCGTTTTCCATCTTCGAGCGCAAAAATCCTCTCTTCCTGACTCGTTCATTTCCCTTGCGCGGATTCGCTCCCCAGCCAACTCAGGATATGCGATCCAGCAATCCCAACACCAATCGATTCATCGTGAGCCTTTATCCCTCAACGTTACTCACATGATGTTTCGATCGACTTCCGAATAGGCGCCATACCTGACCTACCATGAAGCAAGTCTTTTCACCTCAGCCACTCCGCCAAAAGGCATGAGCCTGGCCAAATGCAAGGATCTCTCCCCCCATTTCTGGTTCGCCACGCCATGATTGACTACCGTCTGCCACTGATGACAGGTCTTGATCCCCTCATCCCCCCAGTCACTGAACCTTCAAGGCCCCCCCGCGTGGCCCCCGACCTTTCGGCACCCGTACCTTCCGGGCCCCCTTATCATGGCCCCAAGCCTTTCAGTGCCCGCACCTTCCGGGCCCCCTTAGCATGGCCCCCAGCCTTTCGGCGCCCGAGCCTTCCCGGACCACCTAGCATGGCCCCCAGCCTTTCGGAACCTGACCCTCCCCGGAACCCTAGCCTTCCAGGACCACTTCGCATGCCTCCAGTCTTTCGACACCTGAGCCTTCCTGGAACCCTTCGCCCGGCCCCCAGCTTTTCGGAGCCTGAGCCTTACAGAAGCCCGACACCTAACCCTCGCCAGCCCCCGTGAACAAAGCCTTGCCAGCACCCGCCACGGGGCCTCCCCGGAACCTGGACCTTCCCGAACGACTGGCCACGGCTCTCGTAAGCCACGGGATCCGGGCCCTCGAAGCCAAGGGCGCATGCACGAGACGGGCCGGCGTGTCCCGGCATCTTGCGGCGCGACCAGACGCACTCAGCACCTTTTAAATATTACCCGTCCATGTAAATGTCGGAATCATCTTCCCTATTTCAGTGGCGAATCATAGAGAGGAGATACCATGTCTGGGGGTTTTCCCGACCTTTTCACCTTTGGATTGATAGCTA
>JAISFP010000001.1 GCA_031263525.1 Deltaproteobacteria bacterium
TCATGTCTCAGGTGTATGTAAGACTGTCTCTCGCTGATTTAGGACCTGCACGTTCTGTTCAAGCAGGTATTTAGTTACAATTACGATGTAGGCTACATCGTTTGAGCTTGAAATGTATGATCTATTCATTTGGAATAGCAGGCTCTATCTTTGGTTGCGGCAGATGCCTGGTCAGAATGGTCATGCATAGTGTTCCGTCGACTTTGTTCGTGAAGGAGCAGTTCGCAGGCGATAGCTGGCTGACTATATTAGGGCTCAGCTCAGCCTTTTTCGGTGCGAAGTAAACTCCTCCGTTCATGTCCCCATCCTCCATGGACATGGCCCCCTTCATCCATGGGCATGGCCCTCTTCATCCTTGTGCATAGCCCCCTTCATCCATGGACATGGCCCCCTTCATCCATGGACATGGCCCCCTGCATCCATGGACATGGCCCCCTTCATCCTTGGACATGGCCCCCTTCCTCCTTGGACATGGCCCCCATCATCCTTGAAGATGGCCCCCCATCATCCTTGGGCATAGCCCCTTCGTACCTATTTGTTACAACGCCGCCATAGAACTCTTTCTTATAGAAATCATTAACAAGCGTTGTCATTGAATCATCCTTTTTGAAGTAAGCATCAATGAGTTTGGCCGTGGTAGCGCCTGACTTTTGGGCCGCGTCTATCTATTGCCCATCCGGGCCAGGACTTGTGGAAATTGCGGGCTATGCCTCGGAACGTCTCACCGCCGCTGTCAGCCGGATTGTTAGCCCAGCCGCCTTCCATCTCCTCAACGTGTTTCATTGTGTCTTCAAATGACATTTAAGCCTCCATCTGAAATTTCTTCTTAGGGAAACCAGTGAAAAACAAGCTCCATTCCTTTTGTTCCAAAGCTTTGCCGATTCTCCGGGCCACTATGTGATAATAATCCCTCTCTTTCTCAAAAGCAACCCAGTTCCGGTCCAGGTTAACTGCTGCTACTGCGGTAGTCCCGGACCCTGCCGTGATGTCCAGGACAGTTTCACCGGGGTCAGTGTAAGTCTTGATAAGATACTCGCATAAATCAACGGGTTTTTGAGTGGGATGTTCGGGGTAATTAATTCCTGACATAATTAATACGTTATCCGGATGCCTGGTGTCTTTGTGGAAGGTATCTCTGTTAAACGTGTCAGAAAAATGTTTGCCATATAAAGATGAAAACCTGGCCTTTTGTTTTCTCTTGCTATATGGCTTGCCTTTAGATAATTGTGGATTGTATTAAGACAGACAATTAAAAAGACCAAAATATTTTCAGTCTTTTCAGAGACTTCTTGTTGGCCCATAAAGAACCAGTAGCCCTGCTTTTAATCCATACCCATTCATATTTAAGCATCTTAAGGTTAGATGTTCCTAAAATTATGCTGAACGGGCACTGGTTAAACATTAGGATAGCCGCTCTTGGCTTGCATACTCGCTTAAGCTGATCCCATATTTCAGGTAACGGTAAGGGTATGTCCCACGCGCATTCTGTCGTCCCATACGGCGAATCAGCGAGTACCATGTCAATTGATTTATCCGGGATACGGTCCATGCCCTTGATACAGTCTTCGTTAAACAGCCTGGAGGCTATTTCGGGTCTGATATCGGTCATTTTGGCTCCTAAGTCAGATCTTAAGTTGACTTGTTTAATGCCAGCGTTGCGAGTTGAGTATATCAGAGTCGGCGCCGCTGCGAAAGTATTGACCCCGGCAGGGACGGGTGGTAAAGTTTTGGTAACTTAAGGGGCCATTTTAAGCCCTAATGCCAGGCGGTGTCGAATGTCAGAAACAACTCAATCGGCCCCAGCCATTGACTCAGCTGTCGCCGTAGCCAACTGGCTAATTGATTAGAATCAGAAGGACCCGAGCGACCTAACTCACCTCAAGCTCCAGAAGCTGTTGTACTTCGCCCAGGGCCGGCGTTTTGCTTACAGCGGCTTTCCACTTTTCAATGACCCTATCGAGGCATGGCGGTACGGCCCGGTCATATTACGCTTCCGGATAAATATTAGAAAATGTTGAAAGCTTTTCCCACATTATGGGAGCAAGTCATGACAAAGAGATGCCAGATCTGGGGCCTTACACTGATTTCTCACCCCTGGAACGATACCCAAAATTATAACATTTAACTGAACTCGTAATAAGGTCAATTTACAACGCCTTGTGCGGGAAAGGAAAATTTAACGATATAAAAGAGCCTATCAAGGGACTCATCATCGAGAACGGCGTTTCCGTTTGGGGAACTCCGATGATACAGTCGCCTGATGTCGTTGGTTTCATGGAGTCGTTTTGGTCTGTTTATGCAAAAAACTCTCCCTGGAGCCTTGTGGCTTCAAGCCATAAGAAGGGGAGCCCGTGGGACCAGATAATGTCTTCGGTCGAAAAAGACTCTTTGTGCGACAGTCAGATAATACCTGTTGAAATCATAAAAAGTTATTTCGAGGAGTGGCTGCAGAAAGCGAATCAAAATGCCTAGCATCACCCAAAACCCCCTTCCTCCAAATATTGACGATATATTGCGGATATATCAAGCGCTGTACAAATTGCTTCTGAAGAATACGAATACTTAGATATTCCTGTCCACGAAAGGGAATCATTCTCTCTACGAAGGGAGAATAACAGGTTAAGAATGGAGATTTCGGAAGTTCGTCTAGACAATAAGGGCCTGAATTTACAAATGCAGGATCATAAGGCTTTGCAAAACCAGGTCCATGACTATTTTTATAACTTTTTTTGGGGCACAATTCTTACAGCTGTCGGAGTATCATCTTTGCTTCGGATGGTAATTTGTTTCCTATAACCATCGCCAAGGGTGCTGGGGCGGCGATTGTAATATCTTCCGCAAGTGTTTGTTATATAAGGCCGTTGATAACAAAGTTGCGTTGGGACAAAAAGCAGCAAATTGATAATAACGACAAAAAAAATAGAAAGGCCCGGTCAAGGGCCCTTGTACAGGAGGTTGCAGATGCCGGAAACTGTAAGACCAATTCAATCAGCCATTGCCGTATCCAACTTGCTGATTGACAAGAATCAAACGGACCAGAGTGAGCTTACCCCCCTTAAGCTCCAGAAGATACTTTATTTCGCCCAGGGATGGCATCTTGCGTATTTTGATTATCCCCTATTTGAAGATCCTGTTGAGGTATGAAAATGCGGGTCGATGATTGTTTCAACATATTCCGGTCTCAGTCCATCCGACAAAACAGATGTAATAACAAAAATGATAGAAGGGCCGATTGTTCAGGATGGCATATATTCAATAGGTATCCCTAAGATAAAATTCCCGGATAATAATATTTAAAATTTCATGGAATCTGTCTGGAAAACTTATGCCAAAAAGTAAGAATGGGAACTTTTGTCAATCTATTACACGAAAGGATCGCCGTGGGAACAAATTACAAATTTCGTAATCCTTCAGGTGCTTTCATCAGCTTTCAGGTTCAAAAATCCACTTTAAGGTAAATCAAAACTTTATGTGAATTTTTAAAATAAATAATTATTCTGCCACCCATACAAACTAAAGGATTTCATGAATTATAATCAATTATTTAATTAATATATATGCCTTATAATCACTCGTTGGGTAATGAAAAATAGTCATTAAATTATCATTGAGATTTGTTTGGACTCGTTTGATTGTCATTTGCTTGATACTGACGCTTGCTGACGATTGGGATATCACGTCACTCAAGAGATGGATTAGGTGTTCCTTGTCTTTCTTTTCCAGATAAACTTTTTTGATTTTACCTTGTACGCTCAAATGCATATGCCATACGATGTCTTGCCATCCAATATACTTTCAATACATCGCTAGGCAGCCTCAGAAATTGTCTTGTCTTCAGCCAACATGTCCAGCCATTCGCGGATGAAAAGTGGAGTTTCTCCCTTCACAAGCATTTCAACAGCATCATAGTCACTTATCCCGTGTTGCCTGCAGGTCATGATGTAACTCATCAAGTGGCAATGGCCCTGGCCAGTCTCCATGCATCTGAAGCATCCAGAAATTTTTTGATGGAGTTTTACCCAGCGGATTGCACGTTCGGCACGATTATTGGTGAAGGGCACTTCCTTGTCGGTTGTAAACCTCAGCATGTCGTCTTTGCGCTCGTCAAGCCTTATTAGCAGGTTCATCGTAGGCGACTTAGGAGGCCTCCCCACGGTTGTCTTACCGTGCTTGTTAAGCTTCGAAGTCTTCTCCCTGGGCATGGTCTCGGCATAAGCCTGGGTAATGATTTCTTTGTACTTATTCCTGGCATTATTCTGCATGCGCGGCCTAAGAACTCCACCGTTATCGTTAACTTTCTTGACCAGACATACAAGAAGTGCGCTCATTTTGACAGCCCACTCGTAGCCGCATTGTGCGGAGGTCAATAGCTCCCTCAGTATATGGACACCGCAGACGGCATGGACAAAATCGTAAACCCAAAATGAAGCCAGACAGTCGGTGACGGCAATATTTTTAAAGTTGTTCAAAATCCCCCCCGCATCCATTGCTTATTTTCCCCTCTTGGGATGAAGAAAGATACAGGTTGCCATTTTGTTCACGGCTACGTGGTAATAGACAAGATCACCACGTACATTGCCGCCGCTCTCCTCAAAGCAGACGCACTTGGACTTCGTAAAGATATGGCACACCCCCCTGTCGAAATCCTCAAGCACTTTTGAGTTATACACTTCTTTGAGAAAGTTGCACAGCGTTCCAGTTGAAATATTGAATCCGTGCATGTCAGGCATGGTCTTCTTCATTCGCTCGAATGGCAAGAGCTATACTCCCCTGTGAAGTATCGCACTCACTTTCACGCTGACGTCGTACTTGAAAGGAGCGTTGGCTTCGGACGGGGCTTTGGCTACAACAATCTCGCCGGTCCTGACATTTTCGAAACGTCTCTTCCGATATTCGGTATTCCACACCAGCCTGACAATTTTCTAGATCTGGTACCTTTTGGGTGGAAGCTCGCGCCATTCCGGATTGCCTTCATAAAGCCCTTTGTCCGGAAACTCGACATATACAATCTCGTCAGGCTTATCAACCAGTACATGGGTCGTATCCGTTCACGGGAGGCAAGGTTGTGGCGCTGGACCCTTCCATCGGCGCAGGCCCAAAACTCTCTCGCCCTCATACAATTCGGCCCTCAGGGCCCCTCAGTTCACCCCGGGTCTCCAGTCCCCCCGGCGTCCAGGGGGGCCTGCAGGGATTTCGGCTCCACGGCCATTTTAGGCTGTAGCCCCAGCACTCCAGCCCATAGGCCGACAGCCTCGCCTCCCAATGAACAGATACACCTGAGAATCCTAAGATTCCACCCCCCCTCGTGAACAGATACCATGGGTCTTACCCACACTCCCAGGCTGTCCGCCCAGTTTCCGCTTGGGACGTTTCTCGAACTGCCTGTCCTGTTTCAATTTCAGTCTTTCCGCCTGACTGGCTACCCTCTCCTGGTCCTCCTTCGCCAGGGCCGCATTCTGCAGGGCCTCCTTTTCACGGATCGCCTTCCCCAGTTGCTTTCCCCCCAGGGACCTTTTCCCTGGTTCATTCACCCCAAGAGCGTCGTCCGTCCGGTCCTCACTGCGAAGCTCCTCCTGCATCGCGGCGGCCGTCTTCGCAATGGCCTTTAGGACATGTTCCGGATCTTTCGTCATGACCGGCAACAACTCCGTGACATCCTGGACCCTTGTCTCGGCCGACACGGAGTTCAAGCCAATGCTGGCAGGGCCCCCTACATCATCAATTACGGGTTGGAGCCCAACCGAATCCTTCGGCAACTGGTCAGCCGTTACGGCCGTGGCATTCTCCAGAAACTCGTAACCATTCAGGGACCTTCCTAATGGGGGACCCAATAGGGGGATCTTGACCAACCTAAACACCCTCGATTAATACTATCTACCCCCACATGAAGTATCAATAGGTGACTCTTCAACTTCAAAGGTTCCTCATCATGGCTCTCTTCCCCCTAAAAGTGTCTTCAATAGAGGGCTACCTGAATGGTTACAAAAATTCAAATAACGTTTTAATTTTCCTTAAAATTGATTTTTTAACCTTAAAGCTGAGTAAAGTACCTGAATGGTTACAAATATTTAGTTAAATTTAATAAGTCACAAAATTATCCAATTGAGAGATTACCCTAGGAATTTTCCAGAACCCCCTGCAGGAACTACTCCTCCACAGGTTTAACTTCAGCCACTCGATATTGAAATAGGCCTTCTTGCCAGTCGAGAATGCCATGATGGTCTCGCGATATGACATCCAGTTCTGACGTCAGGTGACCTCATACCCCAAAATTTTGACGAGCTTCTACGCTGTCACAAAATTCTTTTCTGTTGCAGATATCTTGTTGCAATTTTTGTTAGGACGAATGCTGGACTCGCTATCAAATCCGGAATTTCGTATTAGCTACCGAATGCCATTCCGCTTGGTAAAACTGCATCAGAAAATTTCTGGATGTTTCAGGAGCGCGGTGACTGTCCATGGCCATAGCCGCCTGATGAGTAACATCATGACCTGCAGGCAACACGGGACAAATGACCATGATGCTGTTGAAATGTATGTGAAGGACGCCACTCCTCTTTTGATCCGCGAATGCCTGGACATGTTGGCCTAAGACGATACTGTTGCCGAGGCTGGCTGCAGATGTTTTGAAAGGCTCCTGGATGCCAAGACATTGTCAGGCATATGCGTTCGGTCATGCACTGAAAAATCAAGTTAGTTTAACTGCAAAGAAGGACGAGGAACGCCTAATTCATCACTTGAATGACGTTATATCCCAATCGTCTGTGAGCGTCAGTTTCAAGCAGAAGGCAATGAAGCGTGTCCAAACTAGTTTCAAGGATAATTCAATGACTCTTGTTCATTACCAAACGAGAGATTATGAGCGATATAAATCATTTGAATATTTAGATACTTATTCATAATAATCTTTAGCATATGTGATATAGAAATAATTTTTAACATATAATATTTCACATATAGTTTTGATTTGCCTTAAAATTGATTGTTGTCCCTGAAAGCTGAAGAAAGCACCTGAATGGTTGCCATTATCCGCATTAGTCTGACAGACCGCATCGGCCGGACTGCTGTCATGCTGGCTTGCTCAAGGGGTAACTCGCCGCATGATAGATTTGCAATATTCCCGAAACGTGCATATAATTTCCTCTGTTCCCGCAAGTCTCACCTGTTCCGCTGCCAGACGCTGTCCCGCGGCATTTCCATGCCCCGGCAGTCTGTCAGTGCCGGCTGCGATTCGCATTCGAATCGCACCGCCAGCAGGCAACACCAAAACGAGAGACCATGCCCGCTCCCCTTCCCGAAGACATCCTGATCCCGATCCTGGTCCTTGCCGGCCGGGGACCAGTCAGACCCGGCACGCTGGAGGAAGCGGTCCTGCGCCTGGCCGGCGACCCGGGAAGCCCGCTTCCCGCATCAAGCTTCCAGACGGAATTCCACGATCTCCCAGGCCTCATCAGCTCATCATGCGAGGGCCTGGCCATGTCCGGGCTCCTCGACCGCCTCTCCGGAGGACGCTACGGGATAACCCCCCGCGGACAGCGGAGCCTCCAAATGGCCATCGAGAGGATGGACTCGTCTCTCCTCGAAAGATGCCCGGGCTTCCGGGAACTCGCACCCAGGGCCCCGAGCCCGCACGGCAACGCGGACTTCAGCCCTGCTCTGCCGCCTCCGGGCACAGCCTCGCCGCCCGGCCCAGCTGCTTCTCCTCGCGCCTCCACGCCGCCCCCCGGCACCGTTCCGCCGCGCGTACCCGCCTCCCACCCCGGAGCAGTCCCGCCTCCCCGCGCCTTCATGTCGACAGGCACCGCTCCGCCGAGAGCACCCGTTCCTCTGCCCGGAGCTACCACGACTCCTCGCGCCTTCATGCTGCCTCCAGGAACCGCTCATCAGCCCGGAGCAGCCCCGCCTCCTCGCGCCGCTGCTCTTCCCCACGTCCAAGCCCCTCAGCCCGGAACCGCGATACCTCCTTGCGCCCTTTCTCCACCGCCCGGCTCCGCTCCCCCGCACTTCCCCGCCCCTCTGCCAGGTGCTGCCCCGCCTTCTCGCGCCTTCACGCCACCGCCCGGCTCCGCTCCCCCGCACTTCCCCGCCCCTCAGCCAGGTGCTGCCCCGCCTTCTCGCGCCTTCACGCCGCCGCCCGGCTCCGCTCCCCCTCACGTCCCCGCCCCTCAGCCAGGAGCTGCCCCGCCTTCTCGCGCCTTCCCGCCGCCCGGCTCCGCTCCCCCTCACGTCCCCGCCCCTCAGCCAGGTGCTGCCCCGCCTTCTCGCGCCTTCATGCCGCCGCCCGGCTCCGCTTTTCCCCACGTCCAAGCCCCCCAGCCCGGAACCGCGATGCCGGCTCGCGGCCTGATTTCGCCACCAGGCTCCGCTCCTCCAACCGCCTCCGTTCTTCAGCCCTTCCCCGCCTCTCAGCCCGGTGCTGCCCCGCCGCCACGCCCCTTTACGGCGCAGCCTGGCTCCGCTCCGCCGGCCGCCTCCGTTCCACATCGCATCCCCGCCCCTCTGCCCGGAACTGCACCGCCGCCCGGCACCGCTCCCCCGAGCATCCCCGCCCCTCAGCCCGGTACAGTTTCGCCGCCCGGCTCCGCACCCCCGAGAATCCTCGTCCCCCAGCCCGGTACTGCTCCGCCGCCTCGCGCCTCCACTGCGCCTGGATACCTTTCGCATAAGAATGCTGCCGGACAGGCCTCCCCGGCTTTCACTGATGGCTCCATTATCCGCGAGCCGCCCCGGGCGACCTTCGCCGCCCGGCTTCCCGAGCCGCCCCGGCAGCCGGGTGCCCTGCAGTCTGACGGAGGCAGGCTTCCGGAAGCACCCGTGAACCCGAGCACGGCCCCTCCTTCGGAGGTCCTCCATGAACAGCCACCGCGGTCTCCAGCTTCTGGCAGTTCAGTAACCATTGCACAAAATATTCAGCGTCCGACGCCGGAGCCGTCCCCGCCTGACGTGCCGGAGAGAGGAAAGGCCCCCTGGATGGCCGGGGCCATCGTCACGCCCGAGGATCCCCGCAGGTCGGAGGACGCCAGGAGGGCCGAGGCGGACTTCAGGGCCAGGACGGGCGGGAACCAGCAGGAGATTCTGAGGGCGATCCGCCGGGAGGCCAGGAATGCCAGGAAGGCCAAACTGCTAAGGAAGTACGGGCATCTGGACCCGAGCCGTGAGGAGGAGGCATTCCTGGCAAGGATGGCGCTGGCCGAGGAGGCGGAACGTGCGGAGGGTGACCGCCGCGCACTGGATGCCGGGTGCGAGGAGTGTCTCATGCGTGACGAGGAGGTCACGATTGAGGAGAGGGCCCTGCAGTTTGCCACCGACCGACTCGAGGCGGAGGCCATCTGGGAGGAAGAGGCCCTGCGGGAGGAGACCGACCGCGCCCAGGACGCGCCCCCTCCCCCCGCCAGCCGCGTCCGTCCACCCTCTCGGTGACCCCCTCCCTGTGCCCCGCTAACGTCGAACCTCTCGCCCGCCCGCTCAGAAGCACATGGATCCAGGCCGGACCGGGCTGGGCTCCGCGCCTCAGTAACCGGGCCGGCCCCCGCCGCCGTATTGCGAGGGAGCTCCGTAGCCTGCGGAGGCCTGCATGACGGAACCCACCGGAAGGTTTGCCCCGAGCGGGCGGACAACATATAATATTACCCGTTTAATTAAATGTCGGAATCTTCTCCCATGTTTTGAGAGCGAATCATGGCGAGGAGATACCAGGAATGGGTGGTTTCCCGATCTCCCCCCCCCATAGGCTGATAGCTAAAATTCCGACATTTAATTAAACGGGTAATATTTAGTGTCTCAGTTGCCTTTTCGGCTCTCTCGACCGAGTCTGAACCGCCTCCGTATCACGGCGGACCGCCGTAAGACCTTAGCGGAGTGACCGCACTCCCCCGAACCGGGGGCCGCCCCTCCCCCCTGAGCTTCGGTACTGCCAGGCCTCCCGACACTGCGTGGATGTCCTGCCCGGAACCTGAGAGACCGCCCTGCCCCCTAACCTTGAGAGACCGTCCAGCCCCCGGAACCTGAGAGACCGCCCTGCCGCCTAACCTTGAGAGACCGTCCAGCTCCCGGAACCTGAGAGACCGTCCAGCCCCCGGAACCTGAGACACCGCCCTGCCCCCGCCTAAGGCAACACCGGGGCCGGCCCTTCTTCCTCGCCCCCCTCCTGGCCCCTCCCAGCGTTCCGGCGCAGGGCCGGGCACCCGACAGCACTCCCCTCCCGACCTGCCTGCCAGGTCGGGCTGCCGACCGCGCTCCCATCCCTTCCTGCCGGGCCGGGAGCCACCCACCCCTCCGACATCCTGGCAGTGCCGTAACGCCATGACCGACGCCCCTTTCGCGGAAATACTCGTTCCAGTGCTGGCCATGCACGCCCTGCACAACAGTCCCGATCCCGCTGCCCTGGAGGGCCACGTCCTGGGTCTAACGGCCGGGGAGCCGGACGGGACAGGCTGCCCCCCGCAGGACCCCTTCGGGCCCGGCATGGAGGGGGGCGACCCGGGAGGGATGTTCTGCCGGATCCTCTGGGCAGTGCGCCGCCTGGAGGACATGGGCCACCTGACCCGCTCGCCCGTCCCCGGGCTCCACGCCATCACCCCCGAGGCCAGGATGGTGCTGGCCACGGTCCTCCGCATCGCCGGCCCGGAAGGCTCGCTCGTGAGGAGGTACCCGGGCCTGGGCCGCCTCGTCCCCTCCCGGCGTGAGCCGGAACCCTGGGAGACGACCGGCGGGCTCGGGTCCGGGGACCTGGAGGCCGTGGCCCCCTGGGAGGGGGCAAGCCCACTGACCCATTCCGGGCTAGCCATGCCGCTCATGGCGGCCGCGCTGGATCTCTCGTGGGACCCTCGGTCCGGGCCCCGCGAGCTCCTGGCCATGGCCCTGAGGCTGGCGGGCGCGGCAAGGCACCTCTCCGGGCTCCGCCCCCCGGACCCGAGCTGCCCGGATCTTGACCGCGTCTTCGAGGAGACTGCCGGCACGCTGGCCAGTGCCGGGCTCCTGCACCGAGCCGGCAGCGACACCGTGCCCTTCAGGATAACCGACGCGGGCAGGCCCGTCGCCCTGGGCCTGGACCCGCTCAGGCGCCTCCTGGCCTGCTCCGCCGCCTGTTCTGGCTTGCGGCCCGGTTCAGGGCCCACCGGCATGGGCGCGGACGACCTCCTGAACCTGGAGCGGGCCGCCCTCGAGCTCAGGGCCGGGGATCTTGCCCCCATCGCCAGGGGGATCCTCGCCACCGGCCGCGCAGCCTTCAGGCGGCTCGGGACGGAGGTCTCCGCAGCAGCGGCGGCGCGCGTGCCGGGCCGCAGGTCCCTCATCCCCTTCCAGGACGTCCGGGCCGGGGACGGCTCCGCAGCCGCGAGGAAAGTCGACGCCCTGCGGGGACGCATGGAGCGCAGGGGCACAGGCTGCTGGGCCCTCCTCGCGGCGGGGAATCTCCACCCCAAGGTCCAGGACGCCGTTACGGCGGCCTCGCCCAGGTTCAAGGCCGCGGACGAGACCCGCCTGGCGGAGCTCATGTGCGCGCTGGGATGCGGGGTGACGCCCCTCCCCCGTCTGGAGTTCCGGATGCCGGACCGGGCCTTCTTCGATTCCCTGACCGCCCCCCGCCCGGCCGACACGGGCCGGAAACGACCGGGGAGGAAGCCGCGGATTGTGGGGAACGGCGTCTGGGAAACCCCCGCCGGACAGATGGTCGACTGCGAATGGCCGCTGGCCTTTTCCTGGCAGCCGACGCCGGCTGCCTCTGCCGGCGCGACCGGGAACGCCCAGCCGTACCCTGCGGACCAGGCCGGCACGTCCGGTGCCGCCTCGTCGAATCCAGCGGACCGGGGCGACGCGGCCGGGTCCCCATCGCCGAACTCCCCTGACCAGACCGGCGCTGACCCCGGAGCCAAGCGCCGGAAGGCCATGGCCCGCAAGGAGACGGCCCCGGAATGGACCCACGCCTCCCTTTTCAGCCATGAGGACGGCACCCGGAAGCCGGCCGACGGTACCGCGGATGCCGGGGCCGACCCCGAAAGCCCAGCTCCTGCGACATCATCTGCTGAAGACACTGCTTCTGCCTCCGCAGATACCGAATGCCCGGCTCCCGCCTCGGCCTCCTCCCCGGAAGCCGCCGGAACCTCGGCAGGCGCCCCCGAAGATGGCACCCCGTCAGCGACCGCCGCCGAAACTTCCCCTGAAATGGCCGCCTCCGGGCCCGGAGCCCAGGAGGCCGCCGCCGGGAGCGAGGAGAGCGCCGCAGCTCAGGCCCCTGAGGCCGGAGCCCAGGAGGCCGCCGCCGGGAGCGAAGATGGCGCCGCAACTCCGGACCCGAATGCCGGGTCCCAGAAGGCCGCCGCCGGGAGCGAAGATGGCGCCGCGGCTCCTGACCCGAAGGCAGGGTCCCAGAAGGCCGCCGCCGGGCACGAGGCTCACGACGACGATCCTCGCCCGCAGCCCAGGCCCTGCGACAATCCGGAGGAGTTCCTGAGGGAGTGGTCATGCCGCATGGACGAGATTGCGGAAAGGGAGCTTGAGGAGAACGTCCTCGCGCTCGGGGAGGAGCCGCTCCTTAAGCTGGGCCGCATCATCGCGGACGCGGCCAGGCGGACCTCGCCGGAACTGAGGGTCTCCGGTCTCGGGGACTGGGGCGTGAGCTTACCGGGCATCTTTCCCGAGACCTGCCCGAACCAGCACGTGCTCCCCGTCAGGGCCAGGGCCTCCGGACTGGCGGAGGCGGGCGATCTGGAACGCATTGTCCAGGACATGGAGACCGCACGGGTCTCGAGGGCCGTCCTGTTCGCCCCCCTCGGTCTGGACGGCGGGGCTGCGGCCCGCGCGGAAGCCCTCTCAGGAAGGATCCGCTGCCTGGAAGCGAAGGATACTGCCCGGCTCATGCTGAGGCTCGGGGTGGGCACGAAGGTCTTCCTCTCGGTCGAGCGCTCCTTGGCGGACATGGACTACCTGGCCGCCCTGGAGGAGTAGCGCCCAGCCCCCGCCCGGGCCCGCCTGCGGACGGACGGCCCTGCGGGCGCCCGCCGTTCATGCGGAAGGCTGGACACGCCACGCCATGCCGCGCCCTGAAACATCAGGCAGGCGGACAGTCCGGGTCGCGCCCTGTTCGCACTCATCTTAGTACAGCCATGCCATGCCATGACGGGCCGTGAGGTCATGCCCGCCGGACGGCCCTGAAGGGGGCGAACAGTTTACAGAAACGGCGAGATACGCTATATTGAGTTCAAAAGTGTTGTCCGGCGGACGACCGTCTGCGGCCCGGCCTAATTCCATGCCGCCCGGCCAGGGCTTCCCCTGGTCCCCGGCCCCGGTCCGCCCCCGGCCAGACCCCAGTCCTTCACCCAGTCCCGTGCCCGTCTCGGCACCCCGTGCGGTTGACCATGCCCCTGCCTCCCGTCGACATCTTCTATCCTGCCGTGCTCGAGTTCTCTTTCACCTTCAGGACGGTGTCCGTGGACTCGCTCAGGGGTCCCGTGGGCCGGCGGCTGAAGATCTTGGACGGCCAGCCCGACGCCCCGGCCCCTTCCGGAAACGAGACCGGGATCGACTACTCCATACGCAGGGCCCTGGACGACCTGGAACGGGCAGGGCTCATGGCCCGTACGGATTTCAGGACATTCGAGATTACCGAGAAGGGCATGGGCCTGTTCCCGTCCATCACGTATGAGCGGCCCCTCGCCGTCATCCTGAACGAAATCATGGCCGGGAAGGCCGGGGGCAACCCGCGGACTGCCAGTCCCCGCCCGGAAGAGCGGCGGTTCCCCGCAGGTCCCGCCGCCCGGGACCACAGCGGCCCGCTCTCCGCCGCCGGGTGCCGCCTGCCGGCGCTCGCGGCCCTGGCCCGCCTCGGCCATGCCTCCTGCACGGACATCAGGACCGAATCGCTGAACATGCTCACGGCCCAGGCAGCGGCCAGCGGCATCAGGCATTTTGATCCGGACAGCCCGGATCTGCTCGTCAAAATCCGTCAGGCCGTCACGTCCCTGATAAGCTCCGGTCGCGCGGAACGCGTCAGCAGAGGCATATACAAAATCACGCCTTTCGGCCTGGAGACCCTCACAAGGCACTTCCCGGATTTCGAGGGCGCCGCCGGGCCGCGCCGGGCCGCGCCGGCACCGCCCGCCAGAAATCTCGCCTCCCCGAACGATGCCGCCAAGCTCCGCGAAGCGCTCGGCCGCTGGGCGGCGGCTCTCGGCCCGAAAATGAAGGAGGGGCTCGCGGCAGCCGTCTCCCGCAGGGAGGCGGACTATGACGGACTGAAGAATGGGGCGCCATCCGACGCGGCCCGCGCCTCCCGGCACGAGGCAGGCGCTTCGCAGGACATGTCCTCCATCGTCCGGCTCCATGAGGAAGCCATGGCGGCGACGACGGAGGCCCGGGCCATCCGGGCCCAGATCGATGCCGAAAATGCAAGGCTTATGGACCCCATCGCCTTCGGCACGGGCCCCTTCCGGTCGGGAAGTCCCCTCCCCCGCGACCACTACAGCGCCGTCGCGGACGCCGTCAGGGAATACGAGGCCGACGTCATAGGGACCCTCAAGAGGCTCATCCTGGAGCTGGACCCCGAGAGCTTCGCCAGGCTCGCGGAAGCCGCCGCCCCCGGCATCTGGGAGGGCATGGACCCCGGAGGCGCCCCGGCCCCCAGCGAGGTGAGGGCCGTCACCGAGTCCGAGGCCCGCGACGGGCTCGACTGGCTCAGGATCTTCGCCATGGACATGCTGTCCAGATCCGCCGGTCCCTGGGCCCTCTTCATCTCCGGCGAGCTCCCCCCTGAGGCGGCGGAGATCGTCGCAAGGCTCCCCGGCCACGCTAAGGTCGCCGACGCCTCCCGCATGGCGGCGCTCATGTACCGCTACGGAGTGGGTGTCCGGACGGTCGGCGTCCTTGCGGCGAAGGAGGCCGACCCCAAGGTCTTCGGATGGAGGTAGCCTGAAGGTCTTGGGGACGGGGCAGCCCGAAGGCCGGAGAAGGAGGGCTACTCAAAGACCCGAGGAAGGAGGCAACCCGAAGGCCGAAGTAACGATGGTTGCCCGAAGACCGGAGAAGGAGGGTTGCCCTAAGGCCGGAAAAGGAGGGTTGCCCTAAGGCCGGAGAAGGAGGGTTGCCCTAAGGCCGGAGGAAGGGGGCGGCCAAGGCCGGAGGAAGGGGGCGGCCCGAAGCTCGGAGGAAGGTGGCGGCCCGAAGCTCGGAGGAAGGTGGCAGGCCCCGTCCCCAACCATGACTCCAGTTTCATGCCCCGTTAACGGTGGCGTTCCCCCACCGGGCCTGAACCGGAAGCCGACATGCCGCTCCGGCAACCCCATCCCCCGCGACCTGACCGCAGCCTTTGACAGATTTCCCCCGCCTGCAGCCTCCGCCGCTCACTGCGCAACTACCACCCCAGAAGGACAGCATGCACGTCCCCAGCCTCGAAGCCTTTCTCCTGCCCGTCCTGATCCTCGTCTGCGAGGGCCAGAGGACGACCGCCAGGATCCTCCGCCGGATGGCCCGCCGCCTGGAGCTGCCCGCCGGCGCCGAAAAATGTGCGACGCCCGAGCCGGCCCCGCCAGCCGGCGAGGGGGAAGCCAAGCCTCCCGAGACTGACCTGTCCTCCGGTGAGCGAAAAACAACGCCTCCCGAGACGGAACAGACCTCGGGGGAGGGTGAAGCAACGTCTCGCGAGACGGACCGTGCCTCCGGGAAGCGGGACGACGCGCCACTCGGGACGGACCAGACCTCTGGGGAGGGGGAAGCAACGCATCCCGAGACGGACCAGACCTCGGGTGTGGGGGAAGATACGCCTCGCGAGACGGACCAGACCTCGGGGGAGGGGGAAGACGCGCCTCGCGAGACCGAAAGTGCCGCCGGTGAGTGGAAGGACGTGCCCCGCGAGACGGACCGGGCCGCCGGAGAAGAGAAAGACATTCCTCCCGAAATGCTCCTGGCGGAGACCAGGATCATGAAGGCGACAAGACACCTCATGGCCGCCAGGTTAATCAAGATGACCAGGAAGGGCAGGCTCCTGGCCACTGACAGGGGCCGCGCGGCGGTGGCGCTGGGGACGGACCGGATAGACTTCGCGTTCCTGAGGCTCATGCCCGGCTACGAGGAGAGGCTGACCCGCGCCCGCGACCTCAGACTCGCGATGGCCACGTCCGCAACTCCCTCCCTGTCCGCCGAGGCCGCACGTGTTGCCGAGGCCCTACGTCCGTCCGAGCCCGCAGGACCCTCCGAGGCCGCAGATCAGGTCAAGGCCGCAGATCAGGCCGAGGACCAGACACCTGCCGCCCCGCAGCAGGTGCCGCCCCCGCCCCTCCTGAAGAGGGTCGAAGAAGCCTTCAAGTCACTGGAGTCGGCCGCCGCAGACGACCTTGCCGAGAAGGTCCGGCGCCTCGTTCCCGAAAGCCTGCACCAGCTCGCCATACGGGTCCTGACCGCCATGTCCCAGGTCCCCCCGGAGCTCTACACGGACGCGCAGGCCGCCTCCGCAGGCATGGTGCCCACCCTCTTCGGCGAGGAGGCGCTGGAACAGGACTCCACTCTTCTGGGCCTCAGGTCATTCTCGGACGGCCCGGTGAGCCGCAATGACATGGAGACTCTGGAGGATGAGAGGGAGCGGCGCGGGGCGACAAGGTGCATCATGGTGTCTACGGCACCGTTTACCCGCGAGGCGACGGAATTCGCTGGAAAAAATCCCCGACGCATCGCCATGGTGGGCCTGAAAGAGCTGGCCCAGCTCATGCTCACGTATGACATAGGCGTCATATCCGTCAAACAGCTCGAGCTCAAAGCCGTTGACCACGCGTTCTTCGAGGAGGCCAGAGGCGTCAAGGGAAAGTGACATGCCGCGTACATGAACCGTTGACATATCTAAAATGGCAATCAGATATCGCGGTTTGCGCCTGTCACAGATATTATCTCTAGTCACAGATATTTGTGCTTGTCCTAAATTTTTTACCAAAACATTCTAATAATTTAAATGACTAATCATGTGTATCAAGAAAAGCAATTCAAAAATGAATCTCTGTATAATTAATATTATTATATAAAGATTTTCCCAATCGAAACGATGTTAATTGATCAGGATGGTCGCAATAACAATCTATTAAGGGGGCACCTGAATAGTTATGCACATCAGAGAAAACTGTGAACAGCCTCAGAGATGAGGAGAGGAGGACTACGAGGGATGGCGAGTGAACGATAATCCTTATAGCGGTCGGAGTCAGTCCCAGACCACAGACATCCTGTCAGTCAATTCCGGATCCGGAGGAGGAAGGACGAAGGGAAAGTGACATGGGGCAGGATAACGGTACAGAAACGTTAAGGCTATCTCAACTGCGGTACCGCCGCTTCCCTCTCCCGGCCCAGACGACCTTCTTGAACCTCACCTTTACATCTGAAGTGCCGTAGACAGCCACGGCTACCGCATATACATCGACACCCTCGGAAAGAAATTTCTTGGCATAATTTTTGTTGATTATCTGAACAAAGGCTGCAGATATCATTTTTTCAAGCCGTCCGTTCACGTACTTGCTAGGCTTCCTGATAACAAGTGTCTCGCCGGCAAAGGACACGTCCGAGCCCTTGTGGGCCGGATCAGCCTTCTCATGCTTTATTTCGATGGCTACCCACCCGTTTCCGGGAACCTGTACTGCCAGATCGGACCTGCCAACGTCCGAAGGCGATTCAGGCGTAACCACCTTGTTGCCGAGTTCCAGAAGAAGCTGAATTATGGTCCTGAAGAAAAACTCGGTATGGCTAAACAAGTCGATCTGCTTGACAGTGCTGCCGCTGCTGACAGCTCCGTAACTGTTGCCAGGACTGTCAAGGCTGTCAGGACAGCCAGGACCGTTCTGTACGATGCCGGCTAAAATGGTAGACAGGTAAAATTCGCATTTAGCTTCGTCACGGGTTGCGAAGGCATACAGAAGATTCAAATATTTTTCATTCAAATATTCTTTTGCTTCTGAAGGCGGCTTGTCAGGAGCGAGCAGGTTCGCCAGGAGCTCGAGCCTGACAGAATCCCTGATTTCGTTATTGGGAATTTTCAGGTGATACTTCGTATCGATGCCTGATCCAGTGATACCGTTGACAGTGAGGTAGCCTGCCTGCATAAGGAGCACGGTATCGTTCAGACTGTTAATGTGCATTTCTGGCAAGGACTCTTTGAATGAAAGATCCTTGGCGAACACCTTGAAGTAGTCAGTGCCATTATGTGCAATACGGCTCGTGAGAAGAGATGAACCTGTTTGATACCAATAGTTGTTGAATGATTTTTCTTGAAAAAAACGCAACACAGATAGAGGGTTGAGAACCTCCGTCTCGGCATCCCAGGTGTATCCGTTGTACCAATATTCCATAGTTTTAAGCAGATCGTCAATGGACGCATCCTTGTCAAGCTGTCCCTTTTTTTTGAGGATCGAAAGGGTCGGAGCAAGATATTTAGAAAATGATTTTTTTATTTCATCTATCGTGAAACCGCAAATGCCGGCAAAAGTTGGGTCAAGAGTAATGTCCCGAACAGTGTTCATAGCAGAGAACAGGGAAAGCTCCCTGAACTTAGTGATACCGGTTATGAACACGAATCGAAGGTACTTCGAACACCCTGTTATAGTTGAATAAAAGTCGTGCAACGTGAGTCTTATATCTTTACATCTATCCTGATTTCCAATATTGGCAATAAGAGGGAAATCGTACTCGTCGATGAGCACCACGACGTTTCTGGAACCAAATTTGGACGGAGCTTTTCTTCTCTTGAGGCAGTGTTCCTTGTGGCTATTTGACAGCATTGTGATGAGATCGGCCATGGCACTGGGGGAATTTTTGCTGTCAAGGACCATTTTATAATTGGAGGCTACCCTTTTGATTGAGGAGAGCAGGCTAGCCTCCAATTCCTCCGGAGGGTTCGTCTTGAATCCGGTGTTAAACGAGATTCGGATCACGGGAAAGACGTCCCACCTCTTTCCAATGAGTTTCTCTATCGCCAGGCCTGAAAAAAGGTCCCGCCTTCCCTCGAATACATTTTGCATGGTGTCAAGCAACAGAGTCTTGCCGAACCTCCTCGGCCGCGAAAGAAAGCATGGCGCGTTAGACCAGGTACCGGGAGATATGAGCTTGTGGATCAGCTCAGTCTTATCAACATACACGTAATCATTGTCAATAATCCAATCGAAGGTATCCACGCCTACGCCAAACGGATCCTTTTCGGTTTTCTTCTCGCTCACGCCAGATACCTCCTTTCTCAACATTAACCGATCGTGCCTATTCAAGGCAATACCGAAGCATATTTTGTATAATACCACATGAATGCGGCAGAAAGCAACCCTTCCGCCAAGCCATACTGGCAAGATACTGTTAAGGAGACGGCAACTTCCCAAAAGCCCAGCCGTCTCTTACGACCGATCAAAACATCGTCATTACTGGCAAGCCAATGCAATTCTATCCGAATGAGGGCGACAACCGAGCCGGCAGAGCCAGGAAAATCGAGCCGTCCGATGACCGGCCGTTTCTAATGAAGCAACAGTGCCGTATTGGCATGGATATTGCCTGGCCAACCTCTCTGGTCATGTCAAAATTTTTGCGTGCGCCATGAAAACTGACATATTGCTAATTTTTTGGCAAACATTCAGGTATCCCCAAGCGGGACTCAACAGAGGGATCTTAATCAACCCAAAGACCGTCTACAGAAACTATTTACCCCCACATGAAGTATTAAAAATTGACTGTGCAACTTAAATGTTTGCTCATCATGGCTCTGTCCCCCGAAAAAGCTTCTCAATGGAGGGGTTCCTGAATAGTTATAAAATTTTACATACCTCGCCGAATCTAACATTCCTCCTTACCAAAATTATGACTAGATATCTGGCACCACCAAGATTTTTGTGACAGCGCAGAATCACGGCAACATTATGGGGCATGAGGCCACCAGCCGCCTGAACTCGATGTCATCTCGCGAGGCCATCACGGCACTCTTGACTGGCAAGACTCCCGATTTCATCCTCGAGTGGTTGAATTTGCCTCCAGTGGAAGAGTAATCCCTGTTGGATGTCTGGATACACTCCGAGGTGAATCTCTCTATTGGATAATTTTGTGACTCATAAAATAACATTAAATATCATATGTAATGCTTGTATTACAAACAATTATTATTGAAAATAATATTTAAATAAATAAATTTTATCATCACCATATTAAATATTGTCTATATTAAACATAAATACGTATCATTAATTTTTTCAATATTTTGTAATATTAAATAGTAAACATTGTAAATAATCATTAAATTTTTCCATAGATTATTCTATTGATGATAACATTAATCAAATTAATTTTAAATTAATTATATCACATTTAATTTTATCTTTCAAAAATGATGAAAATACAACTGAATGTGTACGCAAATCAAAATTTTTATATTCTGAAAATTTTTACAAATAATTATGTGCTTAAATATAATTAAAAAATTCTTACATTTGAATTATTTAAATTATCAAAATTTTGTCCAATCGAAACTGCGTAAGTTGACTTGGATAGTAGCGACAATTTTTTTTTTGCACGTAAACACACATGACTTTCCTTGACCAGTGATACTTCTGAATCCGGCGGACAGAGAACCACAGGTATGGTACCAGTTGACGTCATGACTGGAAGGGGCACCCTTCCGGCAGGAAAGCCTGGAGGGTGCCCTTTTGCCGAATACCTATGAAGCCAGGTTAATCTGGAATTATCAGATTATCAAAGTTATTAGAGTCATTCAGGTCATTAGAGTCATTCAGGTCATTCGGGGATAAATTGCAGGAATTAAGCTAACTCCACTTGGCGTGGAAGCCGGACGTAAAATCCATTGCTGACAGCCAAAGTGAAATTGCTCAGAGACGCACATCACTGCCGGAAACATCGGCCTGCCTCACGAACCGGTGCAGGGAATGACCGACGATTCTCTCACAGCCGTCATTTCTGCCAGCCTGAGCATCTCACGGGGCCAATCTCGCCAAAGGCTGGACAGACGTCTCCCCGCGACTAGAAGTCCATCTGCATCGTGAGGTGGACTGTGGTGGGAGGGACGGCCCAGTAGAGGAAGTGACCCTGGGCATTGGGAACGCCCTGCCTCGGACGGTCATTGGTGGCGTTCAGGACATCAAGGGACAGCTTGTACTTCTCGCTGAACCTGTAGCTTGCCTGAAGATCCAGACGCCCGTAGTTCTCGCCTCGGTAGACCGGGTTCACCGCAGCCGTCGGATCGTCCCGGAGCATCATGTCGGCGTTCCAGTTGAATCTGGCCCTTGCCCCGAACCCGTCCGGCGGCGAGTAGTCGACCTCGGCGTTGAAGATGTGGCGCGGCACGCTTGTCAGCCTCCTGCCTTCGAGATGACGGGACGCTATGTTGACGACGGTCCTCGCGTCCTGGTATGCATAGTCGGCATACATGGTCAGATGCTTCTCCGGCGTCATCCTCACGTAAGTCTCGAAGCCTTTGCGTCTGGTGCTTCCCGCATTCTCCGGATCGTTGGTGTCGGGGTTTGTCTGGATGTCGTCGGAAGTCTCGGCCAGATAGACTGCGGAACCCAGCTCGAGCCAGTCGAGAGGCACGGCGCGGAATCCGACCTCGTACTGTTCCCTTATGGTCGGCTTCAGCTGGTTCTGGGTGAAATACTGGATGTTGCCGAGCCCGGGAATGTTGAACCCCTTGCCGTAGTTGGCATAGAATGACACTTTCTCGAACGGCTCGAAGAGCAGGCCGACCTTCGGGCTGAATATCTCGAGCGTCTTCCCGGACGCCCTAAGGTTCGGCGCCGCGGCATGTTCCGGCCCGGTCTCCACGGTCCCCCAGATACGGTCATAGCGCCAGCCCAGGCGCGTCTTGAGACTCTCGGTCATCCGGTAGTTCACCTCGCCAAAGAGCGACCAGGTGTCAAGTTTAGACCGCGTGTCTGTGTAATGCTCGAAATGCCTGTTGCCGTAAGGGTAGCGGGTGCGCCACTGGTCCCTCTTCTGATCCTCCCGGAGGTAGTCGGTGCCGATCGTGAATGATAGGTCGTGCCAGCCGAGCACTGTGGACCGCTGGCTGTACGAGAGCCCGGTCCCGTAGGCCGTCCTCTTGCCCGTCTGATCGTTTCCCGTCAATGTCCCGTCGGCTATGGGCGTGACGTAAGGCCAGCCGGCAGGCCATCCGAAGTACGCCATGTTGTTCTCGAGCTTTGTCGCGAAGAAATAGAAGCTCACCTGCGAGTTTCTGTCCAGGAAATAGTTCGCGAAAAGTCTCGCGTCGTAGCGGTCCCGGTGCCCGCCGTTGAGGTTGCCTTCCCCCGATCCGTCGTCCCACGCGAGCTTCGGGTCCAGCCAGCTCGCCGACCGGTTGCCTTCGTCCCACTTGCCCGAGGAGGCCCTTAGGTTCAGGCTCACCTCGAACTCTGGCGAGACGTCGTACGTCCATCTCCCGGAGACGTTGAAACGGTCGATCTTCGTGTTGTTCTGCCATCCGTCGTCGTGGTAGGCCTGGAACGCGTAGACGTGATGAAGTTGCCCGTCGTCCCTCGCGACGATGCCCTGAGCGTCCATCGAGCTGAACGACCCGTAGCGCAGCAGGAACCTCGTGATGTCCCCCCTCTTGATGCCCTGGAAGGCGGCAGTGCCAGCTCCGTTTCCCCTGCCGTAGAGGGCTGAGACAGGACCCTTTATGATCTCCACAGACTCGATCTCAATGGGGATGAGCACTGTGGGATCGGCGTAGTTGTCGGCATGCCCCCCGTCGTTTAACGGAATGCCGTCGTAGTAGAACCCGACGTCTCCGCCGTGCCCGCCGGAAAATCCCCTTATCATTATCGAGCCTACCGTTCCCTGCTGACCGTATTCCGAGAAGCTCACGCCCGGGGACTGCATCAGGATGTGCTGCATGGTGTGGTAGACCCTTTCGACGATATTCCTGTTTTCTAGAACCACGGCGCTGGTGCTCTGCAGCTCCTCCCGCCTGAAGGAGCTTCTTACCTCTATCGTGTCCATGTCAGACGATCCTGTCTGGGCCTGCACAACAGCCTCCGGAAAGACCGCTGCCAGCGCAACGATGACGAAGCACATGTGTAAATTTCTACTCTGAAAGCTCATAACATTTCTCCTTGCTGAAAAAGTTCGCATAGCCTTGACGTCTGCAGGCAAACCTGCAACGCCTTGACTGTCGCAAGGCAAACCTGCCGCGCCTTGACTGTCGCAAGGCAAACCTGTCACGTCAGGGCCAGCAAGCCCTTGAAAGTTCTTGTCTTCTGACAATTCTTCGGTCAATCGTCAAACAAAATTTAATTTCCCGGAAAATTTATCAGGTTATGCATAATTTTCCGGAAATAATTTTCCTTGATGATCCGGCGGCTCCGGGATCATTCTCCGCCCGGCAGGAACTTCTTCCTGTCGCCCGCCCGTGTCCCAGCCACGCTCGTATCGCTGAACCTGGACACTATCCTTCCAGTTTTGACAAGACTGGACAGTCCCGTCCTCAACTTCGCATACGCAGACCGGTTTCGGCGGGCTGGACTTTCCCGCTTTCTTCGGAGCCAGACCTTCTAAGGAGCTCTCGCAGTCGGCAGTTTTTCATACATTTTGATCTTCTTCAGTTTGCACCCCCTGTACAGGAGCACAGGCCCCTGGCAGAAATACGTGATTTTGTCAGAAACACATGAGCATGGAAAAAATTATGTGCTTCTGGCAAAAAAAAAGACCACCCGAAGGACACATGGGTCCTTCCTGGCGGTCTTCATGGGCCGTGGCTTCCGGATACGTTCTGGAGCCTGCGCTGTCAGAAGGCTAGAGAGCCGGCTTAAGCGCGAAAAAAGACAGATTCTCCTCAACCCCGACGTCCTTTATGAGGCTACCGCCTCGGACAGGCGGAATGCACTCATGCAGACGGACGCACAGACAGGACAAGACAAGACAAGACATCCTGCCGATAACGCCGCCAAGACACGGGCGGAAACGGAATCGGATATGGCTGGCCTTCGAGGCCTACTTCCATTTGCGGTCATTCTACTGCGGCCCCGTCGCCGTGTCAAGCTGAATTTTGATCCGGTTGAAAGAACTTACCCGCTCTCTCCCCTCAGATCTTGCCTGGCAGTTCCTCTAGATAAGTGCCTTCACAACAATGCACGTCTTGCATATGTCCTGCAGCCTCGATTTTGACATGTAGAGTAACCATATTATTATGATATGATTCAAAATTATCATGAGGACCCTTTTGTGACAGTTCACCTGTTGAACAATATCTTGAATTGCAGGGAGTTCGTTCCATTGCCCGAGATCTCCCATGTGAGGGGACTCTTGACAATTAGGATTAACCAGCAACAGAAACTCATCAAGTGCTCTCTCTGCGGCTCGCACGGCGTGATTCTCAAAGGAGGGAAGACCTGGGTTTTCAGATCGTTCAATGTCTATGAAGACAGACCTGTGAAACTTGAAGTTTTCATTCCGATTTTTTGCTGCCCCCGGTGCAAGGTTCAGTGACAGATCGACATCGGCATGGCTGATCCCAAGAAGCATTACACCAAGGCATTCTCTCAGGAGGTGATCAGAAAGGTGAAGAAGATGACGGTCTCTGACGTTGCCGACGCTTACGCTCTGTCATGGGGAACGATCGACTCCATTCAAAAGGAGTGTCAGAAAAAGTAAGCTGGGTAGACAGCAGCCACGAGTTTGTACAGATTCACCTGGATGCGCCGGATGTGACGGATGTGACTGGTCAGGCATAACGCGCATACCGGTCGACCGTGAGACGCTAACGCTGGGAGAACCCGTTTCTTCAGCAGGGCGGCAAACGCCTGAAAACTCACAGGACATGCCATGATCTTTTAACATGTTGCACTCTCCCCATCCCCCTCTCTCTCCTCGTCTTCTGACATTAGCCAGGCGACCGCCCAACTAGCCAGTGACCTGGCTTGCACCCCTGTTTGCATGCAACTACCGGATCCCCTATACTGTCGAGTAGTTAAAATGGTTTTCTCTCCTCCGGACCAGTTTCCTCCCGCCAGACTGGACCGTCCTGGTCCTGACGGAACTGTCCGGATCTCCTGTCCGGCGGCAAACGCTCTCCTCTCTCCCTTATCTCTCTCCCTTATCTCTCTCCCTTATCACTCGCCACCTTCCTGAACTCTCGATTACAGTCTCTCTATCTTTCATCGGCCTCAGATATTCTTAATCTTAATATCTTAAACCTTTATTACAAGTTCGGTTAAATGTTATAATTCTGGCTATCGTTCCAGGGGTGAGAAATCAGTGCAAGACCCCAGATCTGGTATCTCTTTGCCATGATTCGCTCCCATAATGTAGGAAAAGATTTCAACATTTTCTAATATTTATCCGGAAGCGTAATAAGTTCTTTCTTAATTCTTAATTATGATAGCGTTGTTTTTAAATGGATTTGTAATTCTTATATCCAATATCCTTGTTTTTAATTTACCTTTTAAATTCCAAACTTAAAACAACGTTATCATTCAATCATTCAGTTTCTTTCATTATTAATATATTTATTATGTTTAATTATAATTGTCAATTACTGCAAACATAATTCCAGTTAATCCCTTATCTTTCTCTACATTTCATAATTCTTGTTTAAAATTCTACTACTTAAATTTCCACTATTTAAAGTGACTTCTGATAATATATCTCTTGAAACCTTCTGCTTAACACCATTTATAATCCTCATATTAATAAAATATTAATTTCTAAATCTTAACATAATTTTAATTTTCAACTCTGCTAAACATTATATTTTTAAGTCCTTTGCTTTACACTATCTCTCATTATCAATATTTCCTACGCCTATCTTATAACAACTTTTAACAAAATGCATCAACAAATCTTTGTGCCACACATCCTTTCATTATTTTTCTTATAAATATCCTAACTTTTTCAAAAATATTCAGCATTTTCTAAAATTATCTAAAATAATGATTCAAATATCCTTACCCCTCATACACTTTAAACACTTTGATTTAATCATCCAAAAATTTTACCGGCTTCCGCATATCCAGAACATGCCATCTCTATCTTGGCATTTTACTGGCATCTTTATTTCCTCTGTCTCGTACTGAAGCTCTCTCGTCCTGAACCCCTTCTGTATCAGGAATTCTGTACAACATGACTGCCAAGGTACCCTTCCAAGATTTCCTGCTCCCGGTGCTCACCCTCGCCTCCAGAGAGGAGCAGGTGTCCCAGAAATCCATCAAGAAGCCTCTCCTGGATTTCATGAGGCTCCCGGACGGCTTCGAGAGGGAGCTCCTGCCCAAAGGCGGGACCGTGCTGTCCTCCCGGATCAGCTGGGCGTTCACCTGGCTCTATCATTCGGGCCTCCTGAAGCGAGTCGCCCTCGGGAACTACTCCGTCACCGCCGAGGGCCTCCGGGTCCTCTCCCTCGGACTGGAGAGGCTCGACAGGAAGTTCCTTATGCAGTACCCGGGCTTCCGGAAGGCGTGGACAAAAATCGACACTAGCGACGGCCCTGCCAGGCGGGGCCGCCCTGCAGGAAACGCCCCACCTGCCGGACCTCCCCCGCCTTCCGAGCCGGGCCCCCGCACCCAGCCACGGGCCGCAACTCTGTCCAGGCCCCCGAAGCCGACCGGCGAGAAGGTCCCCAAGACCCCCTCCCCCCATGGGCCCGGCGGTCAGGACGGCGCACGTCCCGTCTCCTCCACCGAGCTCCTGCTCCCGGTCCTGAAGGCAGCGGAAGACCTTAGGGGCCGTGAGGCAGCCAACATCAAGGCTCTCATTCCCCCGGCCATGGCCTACCTGGCCGAGCACAGGGCGAAGACCGGAGGTCCTCCCCCCGGCACGGCTGACCCGGCTGACCCCGAGCTCATCGAGAGGGTCCGAAGCGCCTGCTTCCGGCTCGAGTCCGCAGGACTCATGAGGAAGAAGGCCGCGAGCCCCATGGACAGGGTCACGGACGACGGCAGAGCGCTCCTCGCCGAAAACCGCGAGAGCATCGACTACCAAGTCCTGAAGCGCTACCCCGCCTATAACTGGGCCATGGCCAGGGGGGAAGCCCGCCAGATCCTGGCCGATGCCGAGGCCGACTCGAGGGACAGGACGGTGTCCGAGATGGCCGGCCTGGTGCTCGGCCTGGGGAGGGAGGGCTTCCGCAGGCTCGGCCGGGAGATAGCCCGCGTCTCGGGTCCCGGAGCCGGCGGCCCGCCCTTCGGGAGCAGAGAGATGCCCTCCTTCACCATCGACGCGGAGGACGGTGCGGCAGCCGCGGCCAGCCTCGCGACCTTCGCCTCCGAAATGGGTGAGGACAGGGCCTGGGTCCTTCTCGCCCGCGGGGACTTCCCCCGCGACACTGACCGACTCCTGCTCAGGCTCACCCCCAGGGTCAAGGCTACCAACGCAAGAGCGATCGCGGCGATCATGCACGATCTTGGCCTGGGCGTCACCGGCCCTCCTGCCCTGGACGGGCTCTCCGTCCTGGAGCTGAATAAGCTCTCCCCCGGCTTCTTCAAGAATCTCGGAAGCTGACCGCGTACTTCTAAAGTTGCCCGAAGGCTGACCGTGACACGACAGTAGCCCGGAGGTTGACCGTGTCATAGGAGTTGTCCGGAGGCTGACCGTGTCACGAGACCTCCCATCCGTCGGTCCGGCCTGGGGCTATGAGGCGACCGCCAGCATCGGGAGCACCATGCGAAGATTCCCGGCCGACCCATGAGAACCCAAGGAGCACCAGAGAGAGCCCAAGAAATCCAGGCGACCCATGAGTTCCCAAGAGAAATCAAGAGAACCATTGATTTCCCGGTGAAAACGGCAAGAATCGAAGAACTTCCTAAAAACGCAAAGAGAACTCAGACACATCTCAAAACCCAGGATGCACTCAAAATGAACATCATCGACAGGCTGCTCCCGCAGCTCATCAGACTCGCAGACTCGGACACGGGCATCTCCCCGGAATCGGCCCTTCAGGAGCTCGGCTCCATGCCGGGCTTCCTGGAGGAGCCCGCCGGGATCCCCGGAACCGGAGACAGTATCGCGGCCTTGTCCGGAGCCCTCGTCGCGGAGGGTTTCGGCCACCTGGAGGACGCGGCACTCGTCGGCCTCCTCCCGTCCGGGTTGTACATAACCACCACGAAGGGCCGGGGCCTGGTGAATTTCCTGGACGGCAGGGTGGACCGCAAGTTCCTGGAAAGTCGCTACCCGGAGTACGTGGCCAACCGGACCAGGCGCGAGGCCGAGAAGGTCCCGGACAACGGCGGGGTGAAGGCTCCTCCCGGCGGCACGGGCACCCCCGAGACGGGCACCGGCGCTGCCGATGAGCCGGCCGGCACCGGGTCTCCGGAGCAGTCTCCCCCCGAGTCCGAGACCGGCGATCCATGGGATGCCCCCTGGCCCCCCCGCCCCGGCTGGCCCTTCAGGCGCGAGGCGATCCTTTCCGGCCTGCCGCTCAGGTCCTCTAGCACGGCGGCGGTCCTTGCAGTCATGGGGGAAAAGGGCGAGGCCAGCGTGAAAGATGTCCGCAAGGCGGTCTTCGGCCTCCTGCGCGACGCGAGAAGGCCTACTCGCACGAGCAGGAAGAACAGGGAGATCGGTCCGTGGCTGAAAGACGACATCTACGACTGCATAAGGGATCTTGCCAGTGCAAACATTCTAGACAATGTCTTCACGGGGACCTACAAGATCACTGAACCCGGCAAGCTCCTCTTCCGAGAAAGGCGCGAGGAGATCACGCGTGAGTTCCTTCGCTCGATCGACATCAAACCATCGCCTGCCAACCCCCCGAATAGCGGCACAGAGCTCCCACCCCTTTCGGAGCCGCAGCCGGTGCCAGATCCCTGCGACATAACCTGGGATCCGCCGGCTCCCGAGCCGGAGCCGGAGCCCCGGCCCGGCGACATGACCGAGGGTCCGACGGCACCCGAGCCGCATCCGCGGCCCGGCAACATAACCGGGGATCCGCCTCTGCCCGAGACGAAGCCGGAGCCCGGCGACATGCCCGGAGGTCCGCCGCTGCCCAAGCCCCAACCGGGGGCGGACCCAGTCGACATATTCGGGGGTCCGCCGGCTCCCGTGCCGGGGCGGAAGAGGGGCCCCACCCCGCCGGCCGGCGCCGGGAGCCCCGCTGACGTCATTCGGGAGTACGCGGGGATCCTCAGGGATGACGTCGTCGGGAGGCTCGGCGAGAAAATCCTGAAACTCCCCGTGAAGAAGCTGGACGACCTCGCCCGCCGGCTTGCCGAGGCGCTCAGGCTGGCCTCGACCGACCCCGCCAGCCCTCCGGCGGGGAAATGGGGCGGCCCCGTCAGGGGGCTGTTCGACTCGCCGCTCCCGGGCGAGGACAAGCTCATGATCCGGGTGAAGGCGGGCGCCGTGGCGACCGCCTCCGACCTGGAGTCCCTCGTGGCCGACATGAACGGGGCGGACGTCACGCGGGGCGTCCTCTTCGCCCCCCTCGGCCTGGACGGCGGGGCCACGGACCGCCTGGGCAACTACGCCGGGATCCTGTGCGCCCTGGACGCCGGGCAGATGGCCAGGCTCATGCACGACCACGGCGTGGGCGTGGAGCTCTTCCGGAGGGTCGTCTGCAGAGTGCCCGACCCCGCCTTCTTCGCCAGGCTGGACGGATAGTTCCCAGGCCGCCGCCTGGCACCGCGCCTTCAAGGAGTCCCGCATGCCCTTTCCCAAATACGAGGATCTCACGCTCCCGGCGCTGAGGTTCCTGGCCGGCGTCCCCTCAGCCTCCCCGGCTGACATGGAGGGGGCGATGGCCGGTCTCTTCCTTCTGTCGGACGACGACAGGAGGGAGCGTACCTCAAAGAGCCAGCAGCCCAGGCTCGTGGCCAACATCAACTGGGCCTGCAGGTACATGTGGCACGCGGGCCTGCTCATTCGCCCGGACCCGGACAGAAAGAGCGTGTACGGGGTCAGCGGCGAAGGCTTGAGAGTTCTGGCACTCGGACTGGACAGGATAGACTTCGAGTTCCTTGTGCTCTACCCCTCCTTCCGTGAATACATCGCCAAGAGCCGGGAGTCGGCCAAAGCCAGGAAAAAGGCCAAGGATCTGGCGGCGTCAGAGGCGGCAGATGCAGAAAAGGCAGCCGGGACCAAGAGCGGCACCATACCTGGCGGAACCCCCGCCCCCGAGGCCTCCCGGCCAGGAAGGGACCGGACGGTGCCCGCGCCGCCTGCGGCAGGCCGGGAAGCGGAAGCGGCGCTGGACGCGGCCGAGGCCTCGCTCCGCGCAGAAGCCGTCCGCGAGCTCGCGGCCCTCGCTGGCGGGCTGGGACGCCTTGGCTTCGTCCGGCTTGTGACGGATGCCATGCTCGCCCGTGGCTACAGCCCGGAGGGGTCAGCCGCTCGGGACGACGTTGCCGCCAGTGGCGCGGTCATGAAGAGCCCGCTCAGGCCCGGGCTCCTGTACGTCCTGGCGCTTCCCGCCTCCGCCGGCCCTTCCTCCGAGAGCTCGGTCCGGGCATTCGAACGGCAGGCGGCGGCGAGCGGCGCTGCCGACTGGCTTCTGGTCACCGCCTGCACGCTTGGGAAGACGGACGAGGGGACGGGCCGGACGAGGATCATGGACATTTCCGAGCTGGCCGGGCTCATGCTCGACAGCGGCGTGGGCACCAGGGATCTGGCTGTCCTGGAACTGAAGAAGGAGAAGCGGGGCTTCTTCTCCGGCCTTGGGAGGCGTCAGAGCTAAAAGACACACGCCGCCAGGGCACCGGTTCTCACGAACTTGGATCTTCATGGCCCCCATGGCCCGAAGGCTCCCGGCCATCTGGGCCTCAGGCATCCAGGCTTCCGGCCCCATGGACACTGGCCTTCGGAGCCGCTGTCCTCCTGGCCTTCCTGGCGACCGCGGCCCCGCCTCCCCTCCGGACTGTCTCACGGCTCTCCGATGGATTATCTTATTGAAGAAATAAATGTTTAATCAAAGGTACTGTCCATATGATAATATTGAAATAGTTTCATTCATTAAATTTACACACATCTGTAATTTCTCTTGCTATGCTTGCCATGTCATATCATCTTAATTTATCACTTAAATAATATTTTTTTAATAATTGCTAAATCACTAAGAATTATAAACATATTTGACTTAATATATTATACAGATAATATAGACATACCATCAATAATATTGTCCTACACACATTCAGCGCTGAACAGACACTTCAAATACGATGCCAATTAATTCAAATTGCCGTGTCTGTCAGGCGGCACGACCGAAATTGTCATGTTTTCTAACGCGAAATGTCTGTCTCTGACCGCCTCCGCAGCCGTCTGACCCTCTCTCCGGCTGATTCTCCCTCCGCTCCGAATTGTCCGCAGCGTCAGGGCTCAGCGGCTCCGGAGGGTCCGGGGTGCAGGGTGAACGATGCCGGAAGTCCCCGCCAGGGCTGGGCCTGCCCGTGCCGCAGCCGCACCGCAGTTTTCCGGAACGGACATCCCGGCTTTCCGGCTCTCGGGCGGAACCTGACCAGCGTCCAACGCCAAAATTTGCAAACCTCAAGTGAATCGGCTATAAACTCTCAAAACGGCAACGCCGCTCCCCCCCCCCCTCCAGCCCAGACCCCGGCACGTCCTCCTGCCAGACGCCGTGCCTCGCCCCGCCGACACGCGGGCTCCCTTTTCGGTGCCCGGCGGAAGGATCCATGTCCAACGTCCCCTTCAACAAGTTCCTGCAGCCCGTGCTGAAGCTGGCCGGAGAGTCGGATCGGATCACCTGCGAGACCGCAAAGGCTCCCGTCATGAGGCTCCTGGAACTCCCTCCCGAGTTCGCGGAGGAGCGCACCCCTTCCGGCAGCATCACGAAAATATCGAACAGGATCTCGTGGGCGTTCACCTACCTGAAGGCCGCCGGGCTGCTGGACCGGGTCGCCAGGGGGACCTACTCCATTACAGAGGAGGGCCGCAGCGTCCTGGACATGGGGCCCAGGATTCTGGACCGGGAGTTCCTCCTCCGCTACCCAAGCTTCAGGGAGTTCCTCCTCAGGAGCCGGGCGAGCTCCCGAAGCGGGGGCGCTCCCTCGCCGTCCGGCGCCGTGGACTCCGCCCCCACGTACCTGAGGACCACCCTGCTCTCGGAGATAGCCGAGGAGACCGCCCCTCCCGTACGCGGCGAGGGGAAGCCCGGCACGGGAGGGTTCTCCTCCGGAGAGCTGCTGCTCCCCGTACTGAAGGCCCTGGAGACGCTGGGCGAGGCGACCCTCGAGTCCGTCATGGCCTCCGCCCTCGAGCTTCTCTCCGCCCGAAGGGAGCTCTCGGGAGGGGACCCGCCGGATCCCGCCCACCCGAGGGCAGCCGAGAGGTTCGAGACCTCCGCCTACTACCTCAGGGTGGCGGGATATCTCAGAAGAAACGACAGGGGCCTGTACTCGGTGACCGAGGAGGGCCGCGAGACCCTGGCCAGGGACTTGGACGAGCTCAGGCTGACCGACCTCGGCGACTCCCCCTCCTACCGGGCGGTCCGCATCGTCGCGGAAGAGAAGAAACGGGTGGACGCGGCCTACGAGGAGCTCATGGAACAGAGCCACTCCGAGACCGTAGCCAGGCTCAGGACCATGAAGAAGGACGGGTTCAAGGCCCTGGCCCGCAGGATCGCCTGCGGCCTCGCCGTCCGGAACGGCGAGCCGGAGGCCGGCGCGACCTTCAGGGTCCTGGCCGCCGAGGACAGCCACTGGGAGGCCGAGGACATCGAGAGCTTCGCCGGGCACATGAAGACCAGAAGAGACGGAGAGTGGACCCTCTTCACCAGAGGCGAGCTCTGCCCCAAGTACCAGGCCATCGTCCGCAGCCTCCCCATGAACGTGAAGATCTGCGACGAGTCCGCCGCCGCGGCGCTCATGTTCGAGCTCGGGGTCGGCGTAACGGTCCGGAAGACCTGGAAGATCAGGGCGATCGACCAGAAATACTTCGACATCATCACCATCTAGCCGCAGGCAGCGTAGCTGCCCCGGCATGAAGATCCCTCATGAGCATCCCCCCGCCTGACGACTTCCTGCTTCCCGTCCTAAAGCTCTCCGGCGAGGCGTTCGGGACCTCCATTGGCTCCGTCCTGAAGGCGGTTCCGGATCTCATGGGCCTCTCCCCCGCCGAGATGGAGGCCCAGGCCCGCGGCAGGGACAGGACCGTCGTCGAGGGCCACGTGGGCGAGGCCTTCACCGTCCTGGAGGCGGCAGGCCTGGTTGACCGCCTCGAGAACGGGATCTTCAGCGCCACCGAAAACGGCCACGACGTCCTCTCGCTGGAGACGCGCTGGCTGGCCAGGGGCTTCCTGGAGAGCCTGCCCTCATTCGAAGACAACCTCGAACGGATTCGGGAGAGGAGACGGCAGAGGAGACACCGGAGGACCCTCGCCGGACCGGCTGCGGACCTGCCCCCCGGACCGGGGGAGGCCCCGGCGCCGGAACATCCCTCCGGATCGCCCGGCCCCGCCCGGCCGGCGGTCCCGCCCCCCTCCGGCGAAGCGACGACCGAAGGCCCCGGAGGCCGGTCCGGCGCGCCTTCCGTCACGACCCCCGGTGCCGGGGCGGGGACTGTGGCACCTCCCGCAGAACCCGGAACTCCGCCCGGCCCGCCGGAGCGGCACCCCGGATGGCCTTTCTCCCGCGAGAAGGCCGCCAGGGGCCTCGTCCCGAATCCGTCCGCGATCAGGGCCGGGGTCCTCGCGATCCTGGGAGAGTCGAACAAGTTCGTCCACAAGGACAAGGTCTGCAGGCGCGTCACCGAACTCTACCGCGAGGCCATGCGGCCCGCGCGGAAGAGAATCTCCGAGCCGGACAGGGCGAATCTCGAGAAAAGGACCGGCAGGGCCCTGAGCGACCTCTGCGGGACGGGCCTTCTTGAGCACCCGTCCAAGACCATGATCAGGGGGCGCCCGTCCAAGACCACGATCAAGGGAAAGTACGGAATCAGCGCCGCCGGGAGAAAGCTCTTCTCCGAGAGCCCGACCGAGATCAGCAACTCCTTTCTGAGGAAGCTCCAGGCCGATCGGCTGGCCCCCGGCACGCCAGCCCGTTCCACCGCCGCACGACCGTCCTGGTCCCTGCTGCAAGACCTTGAGGACCTGCTCAAGGCCCACCCGCCAACCTCTCCACACCCGCCGGTGCCGGAGGTGAAGCCCCGGGGCCCGGAGGTTCCGACCGCACCTGTTCCCCCGCCCGTAGGTCCGGCCCCCTCCGGCGGAAAGCCGGTGCCTGCTCCCGCCCCGCCCGCAGGTCCGGCCCCCTCCGGCGAAGAGCCGGGGACCGCTACTGCTCCGCCCGAAGGTCCGGCCCCCTCCGTCGGGCAGCCGGTGCCTGCTCCCGCCCCGCCCGCAGGTCCGGCCCCCTCCGGCGCACAGCCGGGGACCGCTACTGCTCCACCCGCAGATCCGGCCCCCTCCGGCGCACGGCCGGGGACCGCTACTGCCCCTCCCGCAGGTCCGGCCCCCTCCGGCGGGCAGCCTGGGACCGTTCCCGCCCCGCCCGCAGGGCCGGCCTCCGTGCTGGATCTGCCGGGAACTGCGGCCCCCCCGCCTGACGAACCGGCCCCGTGGCCCCCGTCCCTGGAGCCGCCGCAGACGTCTTACGGCCCGGATGCCAGCCCCGCCGACAGGCTTCTCAGGTCCATCCAAAAAATCGAGAACGCCCACAAGGCCGTGTTCCGGGACAAGATCTTCCGGCTCCGGAAGAACGGTCTCCGCGATCTCGGACTCCAGCTCGCGGAAGCGGTCCGCAAGGCTTCGGAGAAGGACTTCCCGGACGACGCCGGGAAATGGGGCGGCAGGGTCAGGGGACTCTTCGACGAGGAGGACCCCGGCGCGGACGGGATCATCGTCCGCGCGAGGCCCTTCCAGGACGGGCCCGCCGGCCCGTCCGAGATGGAAGCGCTCGACGAGGAAATGACGGCCGCCGGCATCCGGAGAGGGATCATCTTCGCCGCGGCCGGCTTCACGACCGAGGCCCTGGCCTGCGGCCCCGCCCTTTCCGGAAGAATCCGGGCCATGGACGCGGAAGCCACGGCTGAACTCATGTACAGGCACGGCGAGGGCACCGTCGCCGACCTGGAGGTCGAGTACAAGGTCCCCGACAGGACCTTCCTGGACAGCCTCGACGCCGGCTGGGAAAGCTGACGGGGGCCGAGCCCTGCGGGAGAAGACATGAAACAGATTTCGGTGTACGATTTCATGCACCCCATCATGACCCTGGCAGGCAAGGCCGGGCGGGTCTCCCCGGACACCCTCGAGGACCCGGTCATCCAGATCATGGAGCTGCCCCGGAGGCTCAAGAAGAAGATGGTCCCCTCCGGCCGCTTCTCCGTCATCGGCGCGAGCCTCTACGGGGCCTGCCACTTCCTCTCGGTCCTGGGCTTCCTGGACCCCGTCCAGGGAGGGTCCTACTCGGTATCCTCCCGTGGCCGCGACTATCTCAACTCCGAGCTCCAGGCCATTGACGAGGTGCTCCTCTCGCACCTATGCAATTTTAAGGTGGCGAGGGAGAGCCTGAAGGCCCTGCGTCTGTGGGATGAACCCGGTGCCGCCGCCGGGGAAGACAGGCGCGTGAAGGCCGCCGAGGCGGGCGAGCTTCACGCCGACGAGCTCCTGCTCCCGATCCTCCAGGTCACGAACGGGCTGGGGACGGCCACCCTCGAGTCCCTGGAGGGCCAGGTCATGAAGATAGTGGCGGACCGGAGGAGGGCTGCCGGCGGCTACTCGCCGGTTCTCCCCTCCGCGACCGTCGCGGGCATGCTCGCTGCCGCCTCCGAAAGCCTGAAGGCCGCCGGCCTCCTGAGGGGGCCGGCCGACGGCCCTTTCCGGGTGACCGCCGAGGGACTGAAGCTCCTGGCCGGGGACCCAGCCGGGCTGGAACTGTCCGATCTGGAGTCCTACCCCACCTACCGTGCCAGGGAGATCGTTTCCGCCGAGACGGTGAAGCTCCAGGCGGCCTGCCATGACCTGAACGCCGACTCCGCAAGAAAGGCGGCGGAGCTCATCCGCAGGATGCGGCGGAAGGATCTCGACCGCCTGGCCAGGGACCTTTCCCGGGCCCTCGCCGCGGCCAGGGAGCCTGGTGGAGGAGCCTGCGCCGTCCTGGACGCCGCGGACAGCCCGGAAGAGCTGGCGCGGCTCGGGAGCCTGACCGCCGCCGGCGCCGGCGGCGGGCTTCTGCTCGTACGGGGGAAGCTCCCCCCCGAACTCGCTGCGCTCATGCGCCAGCTCCCGCCCGGCACCACGATCGTCGACGAGGACTCCGCGGCCAGGCTCATGCTCCGGCACCGCGTGGGGACCGTCCGGAGCATCGCCATAGTAAGGACGTTCGACGCTGACGCCTTCGACGCGTTCCTGGACTAGGCCACCCGCCCCGGCACGGGGCGGCCGTCCTCGGCGGGTTCCCCGCCGGGGACGGGAACTTGCAAGGGAAAGCCAGCATGATCCCCAAAGTAGACGACTTCCTGCTCCCTGTCCTGCGGCTCTCCTCGGAGGGGGCCGGCACCTCGCTCAGGGCAGCGGCGGACTGCCTGCCGGGCGTCATGGAGTCCAAGTTCTCCGCGAGGGAGCTCGCCCGTGCCGGCGAGCGCATCGGGAGCGCCTTCAAGAGCCTGGAGGCGGCGGGCCTGGTCGAGCGTACGGGGTCCAGCCTCCGCCTCTTCGTCGCCACGGACAAGGGCCGCAAGGTCGTGAGGCTCCGCCCGGGATGGCTCGTCATGAAGTTTCTCGAGAGCTTCCCGTCCTACCGGGAGAACTTCGCGCGGATCGAGGAGCAGTGGGAGCCCCTGCCGGAACAGGACGGGGAGACCCGGGGAACCGGCGGGTCGGGCAAGCCTCCGGTTGCCGGCGGTCAGAAGGAGCCCAGCGGAACCGGTGGGACGGGGGAACCCGCGGTTGCCGGCGGTCAGAAGGAGCCCCGCGGAACCGATGGGACGGGGGAGCCCGCGGCTGCCGACGGTCAGAAGGAGCCCAGCGGAACCGGCGGGACGGGCAAGCCCGCAGTTGCCGGCGGTCAGAAGGAGCCCAGCGAAACCGGTGGGACGGGGGAGCACGGGACCGACGAGCCGGGTAAGGACGCGGGTGCCGGAGGGCCGGACGGACACGCCCCCGCACCCGCCGGGGAGAGCGGCACACGGGAGCCTGTCAAGGAAACCCCCGCAAGGGAGAGGCGAGCCGAGGCCCTGGTCAACATCAAGAATGCCGTCACCGGGGCTATCGAGCACAGTCTCCGCCAGCTCGGCCAGGAGGCTCTGGGCACCCTCGCGAGGCAGCTCTTCGAGAAGCCGACCCCCGACCCCTCGCGTGACCCCGTGCCCCAGGACCAGAGGTTCCTGACAGTGGGCGTGAAGGCCTTCTCTGACGGGCCCGCCGAGCCAAACGACCTGGAGACCCTTGTCCCGGGGACCGGGGGACGCGTCTTCGTCGCCCCTGCCGGCTTCACTCAGGAAGCCCTGGACTACTCCAAGGGCCTCCGCATCAACACGTTCGGCGCTGACTTCGTAGCGCGTTTCATGTTCGACAACTCCAGATTCGTGAAGAACGTCGCCACCTTCGAGATCTTCACCCCCGACCCCGCCTACTTCGGCGAGGACCCTGACTAAGACTGCCCCCTGCCGGGTCCTGCCCCATAACCTGATGCTTCTGCCATGATGCTCATTCCGCAAGCCGGATTGGGCACCCCCTCCGGACGGCCATTCCTCGACAGACATGCTGGCAGTTGCCAGCCAGTTGCCTCCAGACATTTGTCCTACACCCTCATGCGGCCCAGCGGCACCCCGGCCAATAAAAGCCGTGTCATGTAGCACAGCTACATGTCGTGGAGTCCCCGTCACCGTGACCCCGGAAACCCATTCATGATAAGCAAATAAATTGAACTGCCTCCCCCTTACCTGATAACCTTTCTCTGACTGTTTTTCTGCAGATCTACCTACTGGTTTATTTTATCCATCCTCTAATTCATAAGAATAAAGTCAAAAATTAGTACCTCATCTCCACCACTGGACGTCCTCAACAATCCCTGCATTACGGTCTATCCCTTTATCAGAAAGAAAAATCTGAAGAAAGGATTTGAAGAGAAGGTAAAGGAGGAGGAGAAGGAAACAGAGGAGGAGAAGGAGACTGAGGAGACGGAGGAGGAGAAGGAGACTGAGGAGACAGAGGAGGAGAAGGATAAAGAAATACGCGGGGCCGCCCGGAGCCGGAGGGATCCCCCGGCCCTCTCGCAACTCATGTCTGCGGGGAAAGACTGTCAGTTCCCCATCTCGGAGGGCTTTTTCGCCCTCAACCTCCTCGTGGTACCCAGGTCGGTGCAATTGAAGGAAATAATATCTTCATCTGTCCCGACAAAAGTTGCCTGGAACCTATGCACTTCCCCCGGTCTGAAACCCGCCAGGAGTTTTCGTCCGCGAGGATCTCCGGCACCTGCCTGCACGAGACAGCGCACATACGGCGTTCTATACCCCTGTCTCCTACGTCCTTGCAGATGTTAGCTTCTGGCTCAGCAATGAAGACCTCGTATCGGTCTCCTGCCCGTTCTCCCACACCCACCACCGCGGCCTCCGAGATGACATACGTGGCGTTCCTGTTTACGAACTTGTTTATGGGAGAAAATAGACACGTTTCGTTTTCATCCCATTCACACGACGTTATCACCTCGGAAATTAAATCTGGCCCTCAGGAAGGGGTAAGATGCGAGAGTGCTTTGGGCAGGAGCGAGTACTGAATGGGTGAGAGTTTTGGGGGAATAGTTAGGGACGGAGGGGAGGGCAGGGCCAGATTCACAGCCTATCTCACAGTGAAGAGGTCCCATAGGGCCAGATGTAATTTCCGGTGTAATATTATCTCATCCGCGGTGGCCTGAACGGTGCTCCCGGACCGTGAGGGCTGGGTGGCCCTCTGGGCCTGGACGGAGGAGGTGAAGACGAAGGTCAAGGCGAGAGCCGCGAACGCGGCAAGTCGCAGGCGGAACATGGAGATTCCTTTCTGAGGAGAGGTGATGTGGCCGGAAGGGCAGAAAACGTCGCGAGTGGACGTTTTCAGCCTTCGAAAGGGTCTCGTGAAGCACTTCTTCCGAGAGATTACGAACAAGCGGTCTTGATAGATCGGGGCTTCCAGCCAATACATTCTTGGGCCGCCCCCCCGGCATGCATTAACGGTAAGACCAGATTTGGTTCATGATAAAGATGGCGTGATGCGACATGGCAACATCTTAGGCAGATGGTGCCGGCAAACTTTGGCTACCATAAAGGTTCCGTGTGGCGACCGGCATAACAAGCGGCCAGGCGGCTACGTTTGGCCCGAATGTCTACAGGGCTTAAAGCGGCAAATTCTACGAAAGGAAGTGACCGTCAAGGCGAACAAATATTACCCGTTTAATTAAATGTCGGAATTTTGGCTGTCAGCCTATGGGTGGAAAGACTGGGAAACAGCCCAGCCCTGCTATCTCCTCGTCATGGTTCGCTCAAAAACGTGGAAGAA
>JAISFP010000006.1 GCA_031263525.1 Deltaproteobacteria bacterium
GAGGCCGGAAGGCGGAGGCCGGAAGGCGGAGGCCGGAAGGCGGAGGCCGGAAGGCGGAGGCCGGAAGGCGGAGGCCGGAAGGCGGAGGCCGGAAGGCGGAGGCCGGAAGGCGGAGGCCAGCTTTCAGCGCTTCAGCGCGCCAAGCGGGTACCAAGCAGACGTGCCGTCGAGGCGGCAGGCATTTCCGAGCCCTGCGAACCGTCCATGCATTTTGAACGTGTTGTGAAATTTTTGCAGCATTCCGGGCAGGAGGTCAGGGATCCTGGAAAAATTCCTCTGAGAAATAATATGCAAGTTAAATTAGACCTCTCAAGTCGTTTTGTCAACATGCCCGAACGGTAAGGCATTACCGAGCGGTCAGCTTGACCGGCCTGGCGTCCTGACCGATCGGCCGGATCTTTATGGATGGCATTTCCGACCGGCCGGTCGCATTTCCGAATTGATGGGCTCTGCAGTTCGACCGTTTCTGCCTGGCTGCCGCCTTCTGAACAGGCCGGCCAACCTTCTGTAAAAGTCGGCCCTGCCGAGGTGCGTGAGCGTTCGGGACAGGCAGACCATGCCGGGGCCTGCCGCCTTCGGGACGGGGCGGCACTTCATGCCTGCCGCCTTCGGGGGGGGGAACGGCACTTCAGGCCTGCCGCCTTCGGGAGGGGGGCGGCACTTCAGGCCTGCCGCCTTCGGGAGGGGGCGGCCCTGCTGGCCGGCCTCCTTCGGGACGGGGCGGCCCAGCTGGCCGGACGCCATCGGGACGGGGCGGGCATGAAGACCTGCCGCCATCGGGACCGGAGGCGTTGCCGGTCAGGGCGGGACGCAGGGCTTGAGAGCGGGGACCATTTGACATGCTGGCATGGCATGGCTCCGAGAAGGCGAACGAAAAATAAGAAAATAAATTAAATTAGCATCTTTTAAGTATAGTTGCATGATGTCCCCCTGAAAATGACGGCCTCGGCCCGTCCGGGGAACCGCGTGCGCACCCCCTTTCGGATCAGATGACGAAGTTGTACCCGTTGCCCTGGCTGGACAGCCGGGAGTTGTTGACGAGACGCGCCTGGTCGCCGTCGAAGGCGTAGACGCGGTAGATGAGCACCTTGACCGTGTCGCCGGGGGCGACCGGGGGGTGCTCCAGCGAGTAGAAGGAGGTGAGCCCGAAGCCCTTGACCGAGAGCTTCAGCTCCAGAGACGATCCCCTGAAGGAGACGGACTCCACCAGGGCGTCCTCGGCGCTGTTGCCGTACTGGACCGGCTCGCCGGGAGGACAGACATGCACGAACTCCGGGCGGACGGCGCAGGAGGCTCCCGGAGGCGCGTCCTCGTATCCGGCCAGGCGCCCGTAGTCCGAAAGCACCGTGCTCTCCCCGACGAACCGGGCCACGAAGGGCGTGGCCGGGTCGCGGTAGAGGTCTAGCGGGGTCCCGGCCTGCTCCACCCTGCCCCCGTTGGTGATGATGACCAGATCCGCCACCTCTATGGCCTCGGCCTGGTCATGGGTCACGAAGATGCTGGTGATGCCCAGCCGGCTGATCATGTCGCGGAGCCAGCTGCGGAGCTCCTTCCTGACCTTCGCGTCAATGGCCGCGAAGGGCTCGTCCAGGAGCAGGAGCCTCGGGCTGGGGGCGAGCGCCCTCGCGAAGGCCACCCTCTGGCGCTGGCCCCCGGAGAGCTGGCCGGGGTAGCGCCTCTCAAGGCCCTCCATGGAGGTGAGCGCCAGGAGCTCGCCCACGCGCTCCCGGATGGCCGCCTTGGGCACCTTCTGGGTCTTCAGCCCGAAGGCCACGTTGTCGAACACCGTCATGTACCTGAAGAGGGCGTAGTTCTGGAACACGAATCCGATCCCCCGCCTCGACGGATGGAGATCGTTCACCCTGACGCCCCCGATGCGGATGTCGCCCCCGTCCGGGGTCTCCAGGCCGGCTATCATCCTCAAAATCGTCGTCTTGCCGCTCCCGCTGGGTCCCAGGAGGGCCCCCAGGGTGCCCTCGGGGAGGGAGAAGGAGACCTTGTCGGCCGCCTGGAAGTCACCGAAGGACTTGTTCACGCCTTCGAGCGAGACGTAGGTGGCGGCCTTGGCGACGGCAGGCCCGGAAGAGACGGGAGCCGCGGCCGGGCCAGGAGCGACCGACGCCTCGGGCCTGGGGTCCGGAGAGCCGTAAACCGGAATGACGGATCCCGGAGCGGCTGAGCCTGGGGAGCCGGAAACCTGAGCCGCAGGGCCCGGAGAGCCGGAAACGTGTGCCGCAGGGCCCGGAGAGCCGGAAACCGGGAGGGCAACGGGCAGCCTGCCCGTATCCGGCTCCGAGAAGGAAGAGCCCGGGTCCGGAGCGGCCGCTACCTGAACTGCGGAGAGAGTGAAGGAAGCCGCGGCAGGCACGGCCCTTCCGGCGAGGCCGGAGCCGGGCCAGGTCCCAAGGCCATGGCCGGACTCAGGCCCAGGGCCAGTGCCAGGACCGGACTCGGGCCCAGGGCCGGGGTCCGGCTCAAGGACGAGGCCGGGAGTGGAGCCGAGGCCGCGGCCGGGACCGTGGTCCTGGGCCTCCAGGGTCTTCGGGTTAACGCACATAGTAGTCTGCGTCCTTGCGGGAGATCCCCTCGACAATGTTGCGGGCTATCAAGATTAGCACTGCCGTCGCGACCAGGATGGCCGCCGCTGAGAAGGACTGCAAGGTGTGGTACTCCCTGAAGAGGATCTCGATATGGAGCGGCAGGGTGTTGGTGCGTCCCCTCAGGTGCCCTGAGACCACGGACACCGCCCCGAACTCGCCCATGGCCCTCGCCGTGCAGAGGATGACCCCGTAGAGGAGGGCCCAGCGGATGTGGGGGAGCGTCACCCTGCGGAAGGTCTGGAAGAAGCCGGCCCCCATGAGCACGGCGGCCTCCTCCTCGTCGGTGCCGCGGGCGGTCAGGACCGGTATGATCTCGCGGGCCACGAAGGGGAAGGTCACGAAGATGGTGGCGAGGACGAGCCCGGGCACGGCGAAGACTATCTTGATGTTGTGTTCCGTGAGGAACGGGTAGGCCCACCCGAGCCTACCGAAGGTCATGATGAAAACGAGGCCGGCGATGACCGGGGACACGGCGAAGGGGATGTCAATGAGCGTTATGAGGAAGCCCTTGCCGGGGAAGCTGAAGCGGGTGACGGCCCAGGCGGCGCAGAGCCCGAAGAGGGTGTTGCACACCACCGCCAGGACGGTGGTGAGCACCGAGAGCTTCAGCGCCTTGACCGCGTAGGGGTCGGAGACGGACTCCCAGAATGGGCGGAACCCGAACTCGAAGGCCTTCCAGAGCACCTGGCAGAGCGGGAGCACGAGGAAGAGGGTTATGAAGCAGAACGAGAAGGCTATGAGCAGGACCTTGAGGGTCCTGCCGCCCCGGCGCCAGCGGTCCACGGCTCACTTCTCCCCGGCGAAGGACGCCGCCCGCACCTGGATGCGGTTCACTACGAACATTATGACGAACGAGCACACGAGCATCAGGAGCGCCACGGCAGTCGCCTCGTCGTAGTTGAACTGCTCCAGCTTGCTCATGATGACCAGGGGGGCTATCTCAGTGCGGAAGGGGATGTTGCCGGCGATGAAGATGACCGACCCGTACTCCCCCAGGCCCCTCGCGAAGGCCAGCGAGAAGCCCGTCAGGAGCGCCGGGAGGATCTCCGGGAACACTATCCTGAAGAAGACCGCGGCCGGCCCCGCCCCAAGCATGAGCCCGGCCTCCTCGTAGTCCGGGCTCAGCTGCTCCAGGACAGGCTGGACCGTGCGCACCACGAACGGGATGGTTATGAAGGTGATGGCGGCGATTATCCCGAGCTCGGTGTAGGCCACCTTCACGCCCAGGAGCTCGAAGAGCGGCCTCCCCACCCATCCCTTGTCGGTGGTGAGAACCGTGAGCGAGATGCCGGCCACCGCCGTGGGCAGCGCGAAGGGGAGCTCGATGAGCCCGTCGATGAACCGTCTCATGGGGAAGCGGTAGCGCACGATGACCCAGGCCAGCGTAAGCCCGGCCACTGCGTTTATGAGGGCCCCGGCGAGCGAGCACAGGAAGCTCACCTTGAGAGAGGCGAGGGTCCTCGCGTCCGAGACGGTCCTCCAGAACCCGGCGAGCCCCAGGTCCGTGGACATCATTGCCAGGGACGCCATGGGGATCAGCACTATGAGGGAGGCGTAGGCCAGGGTCACGCCCATGGTGATCCCGAATCCCGGAAGCGTCTTCCTGCGCGTCTTCCTCATGCTGGTGCTCTCCGCCGGACAGAATTGAAATTGCTCGAAGTGCCGTCAGAACCCGACGGGAAAGTGCCCCTGGACCCTTGCCGGACGGCTCGCTTGGCCGGCCGGGCGGTTCATGACAGCCGTCGCTGCGCAGGACGCCTGCCCGCCGCGGCAGCCTCGCCAGGAAGGGCAGTTCCGGAGGTTGCCGCGGTGGCCGGCGCGCACGGACCGACGAGCGGTCCCGGACCGGAATCCTGTCCGGGACTGACTGGGTCGTGCAGGGACAGGCCAAGGAAAGAAAGCGAAAGGAAAACGACAGAAAATAATTAGACTGAAAACGGATGAACAAAGTCGGAACAAGGACAGAACATAGACAGAGCAAGAACAATGCAAGAACAGAACAAGAACAATGCAAGGACATAACAAGGACAAAATAAGGACAGACAAGAACAATGCAAGAACAGAACAATGACACAACAAGAACAATGCGAGAACAGAGCAAGGACAAAATATGGACAGGGCAAGAACAACACAAGGACAAATCATGGACAGAGCAATAACAACACAAGGACAAATCATGGACAGAGCAAGAACAATTCAAGGACAGAACAAGGACAAATCATGGACAGGGCAAGAACAAAGTAAGGACAGAACAAGGACAAATCATGGACAGAGCAAGAACAACACAAGGACAGAGCAAGGACAAATCATGGACAGAGCAAAGACAAAACAAGGAAAGAAAAAAGACAAATCCAAAAGAAAAAATCTGATTTCAAACATGTAACAGTGACGTTACAACGAGAAACAAAAGTATTCAATAATTAGAAATGGCAGTAAAATAATGTAAAATGGCACAACATAAAAACTTCAACGGCTAACTATAACTCAATATTACCCGTCCAATGAAATGTCGGAATATGGCTATCAATCCAAAGGTGAAAAGGTCGGGAAAACCCCCAGACATGGTATCTCCTCTCGATGATTCGCTACTGAAATAGGGAAGATGATTCCGACATTTACATGGACGGGTAATAATTTAGAACAAAACTGACATTATGACACAATCATAACCATACAATAATTAAGAATTATCAATTTATCTTGTTTTAAAATTTTCAAATTAATTCATCTGAGATTGAAAATTACCAAAGCATTTCGGAGATTGAAAATTTAAAAAACAATGCAGTTTAAGAACGCATCCGGTCAGAAGCCCTTGAATCAGGGCAATATCTGCAGAATGTCAGATTTTCCTTGTTTGCGATAGGCGGTCAGCGGGTGTAGATCTGATCGAATATCCCGCCGTCATTGAAGTGCTTGGCCTGGGCCGGGCCCCAGCCGCCGAAGAGGGGGTCGTCTATGGTGATGAGCTTCATGTTCAGTACGAAGACGTCCTTGAACTCCTCCGCGATGGCCTTGTTGGAGGGACGGTAGAAGTGCTTGCCGGCGATCCTCTGGCCGTCGTCTGAGTACAGGTAGTTCAGGTACTCGGTCGCGAGCTCGCGGGTTCCCTTCTTGTCCACGTTCACGTCAACTATTGCCACGGGCGGCTCGGCCAGAATGCTCGTGGGCGGGGCAACTATCTCGAACTGGCCGGGCGTCTCGGCCAAGGCCAGGTAGGCCTCGTTCTCCCACGCCAGGAGCACGTCGCCCTGCCCGTTCTGGACGAAGGTGTTGGTGGAGCCGCGGGCGCCGGTGTCCAGGACGAGGACGTTGTCGAAGATCTTCTTGACGAACTCGACGTTCTGGGCCTCGTCATGATTGAACTTGGCGTCTGCGAAGGCCCAGGCCGCCAGGTAGTTCCAGCGGGCCCCGCCGGATGTCTTGGGGTTGGGGGTGATGACGCCAACGCCCTCGCGGGCCAGATCGTCCCAGTCCCTTATGTTCTTGGGGTTGCCCTTCCTCACCAGGAAGACGATGGTGGAGGTGTAGGGCGAGCTGTTGCCGGGGAACTCGGACTGCCAGCCCGGCTTGATGAGCCCGGCCTCCTCGATGGCGGTGATGTCGATGGCGAGCGCCAGCGTGACCACGTCGGCCTCGTTGCCCTCGATGACCGTTCGGGCCTGCTTGCTCGAGCCCCCGTGGGACTGGACGACCTCGACGTCGTCCCCCTTCTTCCCCTTGTAATAGGTGACGAATGCCTTGTTGTACTCGTCGTAGAGCTCGCGGGTGGGATCGTAGGAGACGTTCGTGACCTCGACGTTGGCGGCCGACGCCTGGTAAGCCGGCACGAGGGCGAGGAGCCCGAGGGCGAGCGCCGGTACAATGAAAAGCGACAGAGTCTTCATGTTTGTGGAACCTCGGGTGATCCCGCGATCGCGGGACCGGAGTTTCTGGACCGGGACGGGCGGGGGATCCGGGAAAGGGAGCCGGACAGCGGGGGTATCCCGGCGGCCGGGCCGTGAACCGGCACCCGGCGGCAGGGAGGCCGCCCGGAGCCGGAAGGCGTCTCCAGGGCGATCCGCCGCGCCTGGAATGGTCCCGAGCCGTGCGGGGCGAGGCCCGGGCAAAAAAAAAGACCGGGGAAACTTCTTAGGTTTCCCCGGCCTTCAGCATGGGCTGATCAACCGAACCCGGAGGCGAGGGCCTCCGGAAGAAATTCTCCGCGTGGCGGTTTCAGGACGGTTCGGATATTACTCAGATCGCCCGATGCTTGTCAAGCGGTTTTTTCAAACCGGCTCCCGGGGCGGCCTTGAAGGCCGACGGTGCCGGTCGCGCGGCGTTCCGTGACGGCCCCCTCAGCCCGACGTCCCCGCCTGGTCCGGAAATGCCGGCTCCTGAAATGCCGGGACGGCCCGGAGGAGCCGCCCTGAGGCGGGACCTGGGCCCCTCCCACGAACTCTGTCCGCCTCCGTCCTCCGGTTCCGGACATCCCGGCCCGCTTGCGGGCGCACTCGAATAGGAAACGCCAGGGCGCACTCGAATAGGAAACGCCAGGGCGCACTCGAATAGGAAACGCCAGGGCACACTCGAATAGGAAACGCCAGGGCACACTCGAATAGGAAACGCCAGGGCACACTCGAATAGGAAACGCCTGGGCACACTCGAACCTGAAGCGGTTCGCCTGGCCAGCCATCTCCCAGGCTCCGGACATCCTGACTCGGCCCCGGCCGACTTGAGAGACTGAGGCGGTCAGCTTTAGATAGGCCGGACCAGCCCTCCCCCAGTCACCGGCATCCTGACGCGGTCCGGCGTGGGCACGAGCCGGAGCCGGGCAGGGTGGCTCAGGGGGACCCGCCTCCCCCAGTCACCGGCAACCTGACGCGGTCCGGCGTGTACTCGAGCCAGAGCCGGGGCGGGGAGGTCAGTCGGACCCGGCCTGCCCCATGTCCCGGTATCCTGAAGCTGTCCGGCGTGGGCACGAGCCGGAACCGGGCAGGGTGGGTCAGGGGGACCCGCCCTCCCCCAGTCACCGGCATCCAGAAGCGGTCCGGCGTGGGCACGAGCCGGAGCCTGGCAGGATGGGTCAGGGGGACCCGCCCTCCCCCAGTCACCGGCATCCAGAAGCGGTCCGGCGTGGGCACGAGCCGGAGGCGGGCAGGGAGGTCAGGCGGACCCGCCCTCCCCCAGGCACCGGCATCCTGACGAATCCACGGACGAGGCATACAAAGTGGGGGGAGAATCAGGTTCGAAACAAACGGGTAAGAAGAAATCGGCAGCCGGAAGCAATATGCTCGTTCAGACGATTATTTAGCCATCTATTAGTCCACAAACAGCAAATGAACAATAAATAGGAAGTTATATTGGAAATAAGACATAAATTATAGGATTTGTTGTGATTTATTCTTTTATAAACTCTCCAATAAACATGTAGTTTATGATAATTCGAGCTATATTAAAAATTCTAATATCGGCAACCCATTTGACTTAAGTCCGGATCCCGACCTCAAAATCTCGCCACTTAAAAAAATGCCATGCTGACTAGCACTTGGAGGCTAACAAGTTTTCGCCTGGCACCCCGCTCCGGACGCAGGAATTGCAACTCCCCTGCCAGACAGACTGGTCCGGGGTCCAGGGATCCGGTTTTCCCGTCAGGGAGGCGACCGAGCCGGAGCCGTCCGCCTTCGCCAACTCCAGCCAGGAGTCGCCCGCAAGGGAGGGCTCCGGAATCGGACACCCCCCTTCCGCAGGGCCAGCCCAGGCGGGAGCCCTTGGCGGGAGGCCGGAAACCTCGACTTCGGAACTCACGATGCCTGCCACGGAGCCGTCAGCCAACCGGCCCCGGGACTCCCGGAGCCGGACGCGGAGGCGCCCGTCTAAGAATGCCGCCATTTCGTGAAACCCTCCGGAGCCGCTACCTCCGCCTGAACGCCCGCGATACTCCTCCGCAACCCCACTGACACGTCCCCTCCCCGCGCCTGATATCGCTCTTCGCCGGCAGCTGGGGGCCGGATCTGGGCTTCGCGAAAGCCGGATTCACAATGGCCTGAGCCAACGACTTCGACCGGGACGCCCAGAACGCGTACTCGCTCAACCTGAGGGCAATCGACCCCAGGGACATCCTGCACGTCGACTCCTCCGAGATACCCAAGGGGAAGTGCTGGCCGCCGGCTTACACTTCCAAAGGCAGCTCGGAGGCCGGGAAGGCAACTCGGAGGCAGGGAAGGCTACTCGGAGGCCGGGAAGGCGGCTCGGAGGCCGGGAAGGCGGCTCGGAGGCCGGGAAGGCGGCTCGGAGGCCGGGAAGGCGGCTCGGAGGCCGGGAAGGCGGCTCGGAGGCCGGGAAGGCGGCTCGGAGGCCGGGAAAGGCTGCTCGGAGGCCGGGAAAGGCTGCTCGGAGGCCGGGAGGACAGGTCGGAAGGACGGTATGCCTGCCCGGGCCGACCGGGACATCCTCCCGTACGCAGTGGCAGACGATAACGACTCGGACGGTACGGGCATCCTGATTATCGGAGTGACGAACGCGGCAATTTCTGGCTGACCGCTGGCCGACGGCTACGGAACACGCGCACAGAGTGTTGATGCCGACACTCGAACCTGCTTTGAGACGGTCGGGGAAACAAAATAAGCTACATCTCCAGGAGTTATACTGCATATACGGGTTGTCGATACGGAAAATCACGATTTGTTTCACTGTGGTACTGGAAAATGCCACTTTCCCGAAAGCAGGGAGCCTCGAAAGGGGTAAAAAAACAGAAATAGCGGAGTACAGAAAGTAGTTGACAGTTGGATATGGACTGGCTAAATCAAAAAATTTAGAGACGAGACTGAGAATGCGAAACGTACTTTCGGGCGGGACTTTCGGTGAATCACACGAAACAGTTGAAATTTGACCGTTAAATCGGCATTTATGAGGTGATCCCCATGCCATTGTCTGGTCAACAAATCTGTAATGCATATGGTTTGGGGCCAGGAGAATATTCCAAGACGAAAAGTGGAAGCAGGGAGCTCCTAAAATTTTCGGAATGTGCAGAAACATTTCTGAAATCATGCGGTCATTTATCACATAATCATTACAGGATAAGGATCACATGGGTAAAAAACTAGTCTTCCAGACCCCCCAAAAAAACTTGCGCCAGACCGGGAGGGGGGGTATAACTTCGACCATGAGCGGTGCCTAAGGGTGCCTGCCGGAAAGGCCAGGACAGGCCGAGCGACGGGGAGACCTGGCCCCGTACAGAAGTCCTGGCCTTCCGGAGGCGCCCGTGCCCGGAAGGCCGTCCTCCCGTTCCGGAGGAAGGCCGCCAGTCAGACTCCCGGTTTTCCGGGGATCCCACTGGCAACGCTACTCCTGGCTCATATTCCCTCATGTCGTCCTCCTCCGCAGGAGCGGTTCCTTGTCTATAAGGCTCCCGCCCCGAGCGGATCGCGGTTCCCACCCGGAAGAAGCACGGACCCACGCCCGGCAACATGAAGGCTGTGTCCGCCTGCTGTCAGATTTTCGCGCTGGCGTCCCCGCAGGGCAAGCTCGCGGAATGAATACGCATCAGCCTCTGTCTCAGCCCGACACGGGGGGAAATCCGCGCCGGGGCCACTGCCGGAAGCAGGTCGTGCTGGCAAACTGCACGGCAGGCTGAAACCTTGCTCTCGGCACCGGGAGCAATCGCGGACACTTGTTCTGCGTCATTCCTTCCGCGTCGGCCCTTGTCCTGTCCGCCCTTGCCCTGTCCGCCCTTGCCCTTGCCTTCTTTGCCCTGATCTGCCTTGCCCTGATCTGCCTTGTCCTGATCTGCCTTGTCCTGATCTGACTTGTCCTGATCTGACTTGCCCTGATCTGACTTGCCCTGCCCTTCCTTGACCTGGCCTTCGTTGCCCTGATCTGCTTTGCATCGTCCTTCCTTGCTCTGACAGAGCTTGTCCGGTCCGTCCTCAGTCCTGTCCGACCTTGTCCGCCTGCACTTCCATGTCAGTCCTTGTTCTGCTGTGTTCGCAAATCCGTGTATGACCAGCCGAGTCCATCTCTAAAGACGGACATAGCTGTGCCATCGACTCTTGTGACGCATCTCAGAGTCCGATGCTTGGAAAATGCCTTTCTTTGTCTATTTCTGGGTGAAACCATAACGGAGTCAGTCTCTCGGGCCTGCCATCGCGGTTCGATGCCCGGGAAAGACTCTCGGAGCATGTCGCTCACGGAGGACCCGACCGGGTTAGCCTATGCCGCATGCCTCTCCGGAAAAGCCGTCATGCGGATTCCACGCCATGCCTGTCTCGCGGCTTCACAGTCCATGAGTAGCTGCACGGGCGATCCGCAGAACTTGATCTGATACGGATAACCATATGCTTCACTCCCCGCAGATGTGACCGAAGACGGAAATCTTGTAGATTTCCTGTCCCGGTTAACTTGCGGAGCTACATCACGTGCGCCTGGACCGTCAATCACAGGGTGACCCCGCGCCCGGTCCGGCGTGAATGGTCGTGTCCGGCCAGCTGGAGCTGCCGGTCATAATGCGGACGCCTGAAGTCCGCCCCCTGTCCCTTCAAGGGGCAAAACGCAACCGCGCGGTCGCAAGACCTTCGCGGGCCGGCCGCAAGGCCGGGTCCTTAATCTCATCCAACTGCAGACCCGTATCGAGACCTCTCAGACACCGCAGGTGTCCCCTCCCTGTTGAAGCCTCAATGTACACAACTCCGGGCAGACAATCACATGCATCTTCGACGTTCATGGCATCAGCCCGACGCGAATGCCAGGCCCGAAGAAATGCGGCGGCAGGAAACTCCAGCAGTCGATGCCGCCTGCGTCAGCGCACAAAACCGGCATCCCGGAGGGCCGGCTAGAGCGCGACCCGAACATTTTTGCCCCGGCTGCCGGCAAGACGGCGGCCGGGGCTCTCGGGCCGTGAGGCGCATTGCCTTGTCTCAAAACCTCAGTTTGATTAATTACTGGCCGAACAGAAGCTGGACACGGCATTCTGTCGTACATCCGTAAAGTTAAACAAACGCTTTAACACAGTCTCAGAAACAAACCGTCCTTCACCACCGTTTTAAACACGTCATTAAAAATTCCTTAACAAACACAACAATACAAATCATTAAATAACACGTCCTTAAAAATTTCTTAACAAATACAACCATCAAAAAACATTAAACAACACGTCTTTTAAAATATCATTTTAAACTATCATCCTTCAAAAAGCATTAAACAAC
>JAISFP010000047.1 GCA_031263525.1 Deltaproteobacteria bacterium
TGGCCGCCTCTCCTGTCACGGCCCAGGCGCCCTCCCCCTCCCCGGACCTGGCGGACCGCCGCAGGCGCGTCCTCCTGAAGATCTCCGGCGAGTCGCTCCAGGGCGGCCGGGGCTTCGGCATCGACCCCGAGACACTGGACTCCATCGCCGCCCAGGTGGCGGACGTGGCCGCCGCCGGGGTGGAGACCGGCATCGTGGTGGGCGGCGGCAACATCTTCCGGGGCCAGGAGCTCGCCGGGAGGGGCCTGAACCGCGTGACCGGCGACCACATGGGGATGCTGGCCACCGCCATCAACTGCCTCGCGCTCCAGGATTCCCTGGAGCGCCGCGGCCTGGACACCAGGGTCATGACCGCCATCGTCATGACGGAGTTCGCCGAGCCCTTCATCCGCCGCCGCGCCGTGCGCCACCTGGAGAAGGGGCGCGTGGTCCTCTTCGCGGCGGGCACGGGCAACCCCTTCTTCACCACCGACACCGCGGCCGTGCTGAGGGCCATCGAGACGGGCGCGGACGAGATCCTGAAGGCCACCAACGTGGACGGGGTCTACGACCGGAACCCGAAGGGCGACCCGGAGGCGCGGCTCTACCGCGAGGTGAGCTACGACGAGGCGCTCCGCCTGCAGCTTCGCGTCATGGACATGACCGCCCTCGCGCTGGCGAGGGAGAACCGCATACCCACCGTTGTCTTCAACATCCGCACCGAGGGCAACATCCTCAAGGCCGCCTCCGGCCGGCCCGTCGGCACGCGGGTCGCCTGCGTCTGACAGCGCCGGCCCGAAAGGAGAAAGCATGCTCGACGACGTGTACACCGACATGAAGGCCAGGATGGAGAAGACCATAGTCGCCCTGGAGAAGGAGCTCCGGCGCGTCCGCACGGGCCGCGCGACCCCGGCCATCCTGGAGGGGCTCCAGGCGAGCTACTACGGGACCCCCACGCCGCTCGCCCAGATGGCCTCCGTCTCCGTGCCCGACCCGAGGACGCTCCTCATCCAGCCCTGGGACGTCACCATGCTGGGCGAGATCGAGAAGGTGATACTGAAGTCGGATCTGGGCCTCACCCCCCAGAACGACGGCAAGACACTGCGCATCTCGATACCCGCCCTGTCCAAGGAGCGGCGCAAGGAGCTCGCCAAGAGCGTGGCCAAGTCGGCCGAGGAGGCGAAGATCTCGCTCAGGGGCGTGCGCCGCGACGCGAACGAGACCATCAAGGAGATGAAGAACTCCAAGGAGATCTCCGAGGACGACCAGAAGAAGGGCGAGACGAAGGTGCAGGCCGCCGTCAAGCAGTTCTCCGAGAAGGTCGACGCCCTCGCCAAGGACAAGGAGAAGGAGATAATGGAGCTCTAGGGCGCCGGCCCGCTGGAGGTCCCATGCAGACCAGACGCAGTGGCTTGACCCCCCGGAGGATGCTCGCCGTCTACGTGGCGGCCGCCCTCCTGGTGCTCGTCCACGAGGCGGACCGCCTGGCCTCCTGGCTGGAGGACGTGGGCCGCAAGGGGGAGAGCTGGCCGTTCGCGAGGATCCTGGATCTTGGCGCCGACCTGAAGGAGCTCTCCGTCTCATCCGGGCTCGCGGGCCTGAAGGCCCTCGAGTCCCGCGCCGTGGAGGCCCTGACGCCCCGCGCCACCCTGGGCACGGTGGCGGCGCCCCGCCGCCCGGCCCCTCCCGCCGCGCCCGGCCCCGTCGCCGGAGGGCCCCTGTCCCCGCCGCCCGGCGCCCCGCCCGGCCACGGCCAGCCCGGGACGTCCGCCCGCGGACTGCCCGTTACGGATCCTTACGGCCGCCCCGGGACGCCCGCCAACGGACTGCCCGTGACGGATCAGGGACCTTGGGCCACCCCCCCAGCCTCGCCGCAGGACCCGTCGTCCCCTGACGCCCAGGCCGCCCCGGGCCCCCGGGCAGAGGCCGTCGGCCCCGGCGTCTCCGCCGCGCCCCCGGACGGCCCCAGGCCGCCCGCCGCCGCGGGATCGGCCGTGTACTCGCCGCCCTCGGCCGGATCGCCAGGGGAGCGCACGGCCATATACCCGGCCGTCGCCGCCGCCGGGACCGTGCCGGTCCCTGCCAGGCGCCCGGATTACAAGAAGATACTCATAGTCGGCGACTCATTCATGGTCGAGGGCTTCGGGCCCGTGCTGGAGCGCGAGCTCCGCAACATCCCGGAACTCGAGGTGAAGCGGGTCTTCAAGTCCGCGACGGGGCTCTGCCGCCCGGACTTCTTCGACTGGAACAGCTACATGGAGGGCCTCCTCTCCGAGTACTCCCCGGAACTCGTGGTCCTCTCGCTGGGCGCGAACGACACCCAGGACATCGTGACCGACGACCGCAAGCGCCACATGGTGGCCTCCGAGGGCTGGAACGAGGCCTACGGCGCGAGGGTCCGGACGATCCTGGACATGGCCGGTGACGCGGGCGCCACGGTTTTCTGGGTGGGGCTCCCAATAATGGGCAAGAAGCTCTACAACCAGCGCGTGGAAAACCTCAACTCCGTGGTTGCCGAGACCTGCGCCGAGGCCCTGAACTGCCGCTTCTTCGACTCCTGGGACATCCTGACCGACAAGCCCGGCGAGTTCACGGCCTTCAGGACCATGCCCGGCGGCAAGCACGAGAGGATCCGCGCCAAGGACTCCATCCACCTGACCGAGCTCGGCGGCGAGATCCTGGTCGCGGCCTTCCTGCACGTCGCGGGCGGCTGGGGCATCTTCGGGCTCCCCGACACGGGCCCAGGCGAGGCGGCGACGCCCGTGCCGGCCGCCCTGCCCGCGGGTGGGCCAGGGCCCGGCAGCGCCGGCGCCCCGTCTTCCGGCGCAGGCCCCGTCCCGGCGTCCGCCCCAGGCACGGTCCAGGCCTCCGGAACCGGCCAGGGAACACCCGGCGCCGCCCCGGCTCCCGGCACGCCCGCCGCCGCGGGCGCCCTCGATCTGGCGGCCGGGACGGGCCCTGGCCCGGCCAGCACTGGGCCGGCCCCTTCCCCCGGCGCCCAGCATGCCCTCTCGGCGAGCGGGACGGGGACGGCCGGGCAGGCCCCCGCGGCCCCCTTCCCGGAAAGCCCGCTCGCCGTCTTCCGCCCGCCGCCTCCCAGGCCGGCGGGATCATATCCGGCGGAGGCCGTGAACCCGGCGGCGCTGATCGAGGTGAACCTGCCGTCCCGCGCCAGGATGCGGGAGACGAGCTACCTCCTGTGCATGCCCGGCCCCGAGGACGTGGCAAGGCCCACCGTGATACTGCTGCACGGCCCGGACGAGAGCTACCTCGTCTGGCGGGAGCGGTTCGGGCGCGAGCTGGTGGACCTGGCCCGCGAGCTGAACGTGAACCTGCTCATGCCCGACGGCGACCCGTACGGCTGGTACCTGGACAGCCCCGTCAAGAGGGACTCACGGGTCGAGACCTACATAATGCGGGAGCTCCTGCCGGACGCGGCTGGCAGGTTCCTCCTGGATCCCGGCCGCGTGGGGCTCCTGGGCGTCTCCATGGGCGGCCACGGGGCGCTCACCCTGGCGCTGAAGTATCCGGGGAAGTTCAGGAGCGTAGCCTCCATAAGCGGCATAACGGTCCTGGAGAGCCACATAGGCGACCCCGCCGGGACGCCGCCCATGCGGGTGGAGTCGGTACTGGGCCCCTACCGCACCCAGGGCAGGCTGTGGCGGCAGAACAGCGCCTACCACATGGCCCGCCGCGATCCCGCCGCCGCCGGGCAGACCTGGATCGATCTCACCGTGGGCGTGGCGGACGCCGTGGCCCTGGCCGAGAACCGCCAGTTCCACAGGCTCCTAAACGATCTCGGCGTGGCGCACGGCTACCGCGAGGGCCAGCAGGGCGCCCACGACTGGAACCTCTGGGCCTCCGAGGTCCCGGGGAGGATTGCGGAGGTTGCGGGGCGCCTGTAGGCCCCGGCGGCGCATGTCTAACCTGGGTCTCATCTCGCCCTACTTCCGGAGGAGCCTCCTGGGGCTCGCCGCCGGGCTCATGGCCCTCACGTGCTGCGACTTCGGGCAGATGTGGGTGCCGCTCCTGGTCGGCGGCATCATAGACGCGCTCGCCTCCGGGGAGGCGGCCGCGAACGGCATGGGCCGCCAGCTCGCGGTCATCATGGGCCTGGCCGCCGCGGTGGCCGGCCTGCGCTACGCCTGGCGCAACCTCATCTACGGCTTCTCCAGGAGCATGGAGAAGGACCTGCGGGCCAGGCTGTACGCCCGCTTCGTCTCGCTCTCGGTCACCTGGCACAACAGGAACTCGTCCGGGGACCTCATGGCGCTGGCCACCAACGACATAGAGTCCGTGCGCCTGGCGGTGGGATTCGGCCTGGTGAGCCTGGTGGACTCGGTTGTCCTGGGCGCGGCGGCGGTGGTGTTCATGCTCTCCATAAGCCCCTCGCTGTGCCTGTGGGCGTTCATGCCGCTCCCGCTCATAAGCATACTCACTGCCATATTCGGCCGCAGGATCTTCGACAGCTTCCTGGAGTCCCAGAACCTGTTCGGGTCGCTCACGGAGGTGGTGCGCGAGCACGTCTCCGGCTTCAAGGTCATAAGGGCCATGGCCCTGGAACCGCTCGCGAAGGGGGAGATAGACCGCGAGGGCGTCCGCTACATGAACCGCAACGTGCGGCTCTCGTTCATGATGGGGCTCTTCTTCCCCTTCCTGAACCTGCTCGCCAACCTCGCGGTGGCCCTCACCCTCTTCTTCGGGGGGCGCGCCGCCATCACCGGCGAGATAAGCCCCGGCGAGTTCGTGGCGTTCCTGAGCTACCTGGGACTCCTCGCCTGGCCGCTCATGGCCATGGGCCTCACCCTGGGCCTCATCCAGCAGGGGCTGGCGTCCCTGGCCCGGCTCGCGAAGGTGCTCTCCGCCGAGGAGACTCTCCCTCACCCGCCCGACCTGTTCCCCGACGAGGTGAGCCACGCGGCCGGCGCCGACCCGCCCGCGAGGGGCCGCCTCGCGGGCGCCCTCCCGACAGGCCTTCCGGGAGGGCCGCGTGACGCCGCGGGTGCTGCGGGCGGTACGGGCGTCACGGAAAGAGACGCCCTGGAGATCCGCCTCGCCGCCGCGCGGGTGAGATCCTCGGCCATGAAGATCGCGAGCCTTGCGGGACCGAACGGCGCCGGCACGTCGGACGGCGACGCCCGTCCGGCGGACGATGCCGCCGGCGAGGCCGACAACGCCTGTCCGCCGGACGACGCCGCTGTCGCCGCGGACACCGTCTGTCCGGCGGCAGGCGACGCCCGCGAGGCGGGCCCTGCCGGTTCGGCTGACTGCGCGGCCGGCGCCGCGGACGCCGCCGGTCCGGCGGAGGATGCCGCTCGCGAGGCGGGCCCTGCCGGTTCGGCTTGCTGCGCGGCCGGAGCCGCGGACGCCGTCGATCCGGCTGACGATGCCGTTCGAGAGGCGGGCCCGGCCGGTTCGGCCGACTGCTCAGCCGGCGCCGCGGACACCGTCGGTCCGGCTGCCGGCGACGCCTGCGAGGCGGGCTCCGTCGGTTCGCTCGACGACGCAGCCGGTGCCGCGGACACCGTCTGTCCGGCCGACGACGCATCCGGAGATGCGTCCGCCGCCGCTGTCCTGAGGGGGAGCTCTTCCGCACCCGCGACGCAGGCGCCTGATCTCCTCCCGCTCCCCGCGTGCGGCCCGTCACCGGCGGACGTGTCTGCGCTCCTTCAGGGCGGATTCCCGATAGTCTTCGAGAACGTCTCCTACACGTATCCCGGCAGGACCGAGCCGGCGCTCGCGGAGTTCTCGGCGGAGCTCGATCCCTTCGGCTTCACGGCGCTCACCGGCCCCACGGGGAGCGGCAAGAGCACCCTCGCGTCGCTCCTCCCGGCACTCCTGGAGCCGGATTCCGGGAGGATCCTCATAGACGGCGTCCCCTCCACGGAATACCGCCTGGACGATCTGAGATCCCTCTTCGGGCTTGTCCCGCAGGAAGGGCACATCTTCACGGGCACCCTCCTGGACAACATCCGCTTCGGGAGGCCGGGCGCCACCGAGGAGGAGGCGGTCAGGGCCGCCGAGGCGGCCGGCCTCCGCATGGACGGCAGGGTCTTCCCGGAAGGGCTCCGCACCCGCGTGGGCGAGAAGGGCGTGACGCTCTCCGGCGGGCAGAGGCAGAGGGCGGCGCTGGCCCGCGCCCTTCTGACGGATCCCCCCTACCTCATCCTGGACGACACCCTGTCCGCCGTGGACGCCAGCATCGAGGAGGAGATCCTGGACACCCTGGTCCGCGTCCGCCAGGGCCGCGGGACGCTCGTGGTGAGCCACCGCGTCACGAGCCTGAAACGCGCCGACACGTTCCTGGTCCTGGAGAAGGGGGTGCTCACCGCGTCGGGCGGATTCCGTGAGCTTTCGGAAAGGCCTGGCTATTTCAAGCGCATAGTGGACCTCGCCTGGCTGGGCGCGCGCCTCGCGGACGCCGAGGACGAGGCGGAGAAGGCCGCCAGGAAGTCCGCTGCATGCGGCTCGCGTGACGGCCGTGACGGAAGTGCGCCGTATCATGCCGTATCTGACACCGCCGGAGACGGGACAGCTCCGTCTCATGCCCTGTCTGACACCGCCGGAGACGAGAGCCGCGTCGCGCCGAGTGAAGACGAAGGCGCTACGCGTCGTGACCGGTGCTGGGACTTCTCGTTAAGCCACGTGAGCGACATCACGTCGCGTGACGCGGACAATGCCGCCCAGCATGACTGGAACTGGGACTTCGCGCTGAACGACGTAAACGACATCGCCCCGCGCGACGCGGCCGGAGCCCCCGGTTCCTCTTGCGCCGGCGACCCGGTGGACGCCCCCGGTTCCGACGCCGCCTCCGGGGACGGCTTCCCCCCCGCGGACGGGGACGGAGAACGCGGAGGCGGCACGGCATGAGCTCTCCGGAAAACAGCCGCGAGGACGACTACCGCCGCGTGACCCGCGGGGACATGAGGCTTCTCCTGTCGCTGTGGCCGGTCACCCGCGACTTCAGGCCGCTCCTGGCGTTCGGGATCCTCATGATAATGCTCGTGTCGCTCCAGAGCATCATGCTCCCGTACCTCACCAAGGTGGCCATCGACAGCTACATCCTGCCGCTCTCGTGGAAGTTCGCGGTCGGATCCCCCTCGGAGCTGCCCTACGGGCTCAGATCCAGGGTTCCGGACTCCGCGTTCCTGTTCTCGGGGAAGCCTGGCGTCTATTTCCTGGGGCCGGACTCGACCGAGCTCATAGACGCCCGCGAGGAGAGGGGGCTCCGCGAGGCGGGCTTCCTCTCCCGAGACCGCTACTACCTCAAGCGCCGGACCGAGGACTTCACTGACGGGGACATCGCCGGGCTGGCGGAACGGGCCGGGGCCCTGTGCGAGCTCTATCCGGGGGCCGTGGCCGTCCCGGAACGGAACCTGCCCGTGATAGACGGCGCGGCGCTCTTGCTCCTGCGCGGGTCGGACCTGCGGGGACTCAAGATCCTGGGCATAGCGTTCGGGCTCCTCATGGTCCTCGGGTACTTCTTCGACCTCGGACAGAGGGTGGTGCTCGAGACCGCCTCCCAGAAGCTCAGCCTGAACCTGAGGCGCATCCTCCTAGACCACCTGTTCGGCCTCTCCCAGGGCTACTTCGACCGCCAGGAGGCCGGGCGGCTCACATCCAGGCTCACCTCGGACATCAACAACATAAACCAGCTCATAAAGTCCACCTCGGCCTCGTTCTTCAGCGATCTCCTGAGCCTGACCGGGGTGGCCGCGGTCCTCTTCATGCTCTCCCCGCGGCTCGCCGCGGCGACGCTGCTCATGGCCCCCCTGGTGGCGGCGGTATCCTGGTACTTCAGCCGGATAGCCAGGGACCAGCAGCGCGACATGCGCGGGAAAATTTCCGAGATCAACCAGTTCTTCTCAGAGACCAGGGCCGGCATGAGCGTTATCAAGGCCTTCCGCCACGAGCGGGAGTCTGCCGCGGAGTTCGGGGAGCTGAACCTCGCGAACTACAGGGTCGGCTTCAGGCAGGTGAGGTCCATGGCCGTCTTCCTGCCGCTGGTGGACCTGATAGCGAACCTGGTGCTGGCCGTGGTGCTGTGGGTGGGCGGCCTCATGGTGCTCGACAACGCCGTTAGCCTGGGCGTCCTCGCGGCCTTCATTGGGTACGCCAACCGCTTCTTCGCGCCCATAAAGGACCTGGCGGAGAAGGTGAACTCCTTCCAGTCGGCCTTCGCCTCCCTGGAGCGGATCCACGCCGTCATGACCGAGGACGAGAGGACGCTCCCGGTCGCCCCGGTGCTGGCCCCCAGGAGCCCGGGCGGCCAGGTGAGCTTCCGGGGGGTGTCGTTTAGGTACTCGGAGGGCGGCCCCCTGGTCCTGGACGGCCTGGACTTCGAAGTCAGGCGCGGCGAGACGCTGGCCATAGTGGGCGAGACCGGGAGCGGCAAGTCCAGCGTCATAAGCCTCATGCTCCGCTTCTACGACCCGACCGAGGGCGAGATCCTCTTCGACGGGGATCCCCTGAAACGGCTGGATCTCGCCGCCCACCGCAGACGCATAGGCCTCGTCACCCAGGACGTGTACCTGTACTCCGGCACGGTCATGGACAACCTGAGGCTGGGGAGGGAGGACCTGACCGAGGAGAGGATACGCGCCGCCGCCGAGAAGGTCGGCGCCGCCCGCTTCATAGAGAGGCTCCCGGCGGGCTACGGGGAAAAGCTCGGGAGCGAGGGCCGGAGCCTGTCCGCCGGCCAGCGCCAGCTCATAGCCTGCGCCAGGGCCTTGATCGACGCCCCGGATCTGGTCATACTAGACGAGGCCACCGCCTTCGTGGACTCGGAGTCCGAGCTCCTGATAGCCAAGGCCATGAACACCCTCTTCGAGGGCAGGACCTCGGTCATCATCGCCCACCGCCTCTCCACCGTGAGGAGAGCCGACCGCATCATGGCGCTCTCCCGCGGCCGGATAGCCGAGGAGGGCACCCACGAGGAGCTCCTGGCCAGGAAGGGCATCTACTACCGCCTGGCCCAGCTGCAGGGCCTGAACGGGACGGAGGCCGAGAAATGACGGGAGACGGCACCAGCGGAAAGGCCCCGTGGCCCCGCCCGGCGTCCCGAATGACTCCGGCCCCGTCCCCCCCCCCGAACGTCCCGGACGCCATGGACCACGGGGGCCGCCCCGGCGGCAGGGGGGCCATGCCCCCCGAGGACCTCCCCTGCTGCGAGGGGGCCATGGCTCCCGAAGACAGCCCCTGCGGCAAGGTGGCATTGGCCACCGAGGACCGTCCCGACTGCGAGGAGGCCTTGACCACCGGGGACAGCCCAGACGCCAAGGGGGCATTGGCCCCCGAGGACCGTCCCGACTGCGAGGAGACCTTGACCACCGAGGACCGCCCAGACGCCAAGGGGGCATTGGCCACCGAGGACCGCCCCGACGGCGAGGGGGCCTTGGCCGCCGAGGACCGCCTTGACGCCAGGGGCAACATGGACCACGGGGACAGCCCGGACGGCAAGGGGGCCTTGGCCGCCGAGGACTGCCCGGACGCCACGGGGGCATTGGCCCCCGAGGATCGCCCCGACTGCAAGGGTGCCTTGCCCACAGAGGGTCGCCCCGACGGCAGGGAGGACCGCCCCGACGGCGAGGGGGCATTGGCCCCCGAGGACCGCCCTGACTGCAAGGGGGCATTGGCCACCGAGGACCGCCCCGACGGCGAG
>JAISFP010000066.1 GCA_031263525.1 Deltaproteobacteria bacterium
TTTGAGCAGACGGGAGGTGCCCATGTCCGATTCGAAGCAGGAGACTCAGGAAAACCCTCAGCCCCCAGGCGCGGTGTCACCGAAGCACGAGGAATTCCGCTATTCCAGCGAGCAGGATATACCTGGAAGGCTTAGGTCGGTCGAATTTGAAACATTCCGGCACAACATCCTCCAGGAGAACTTCGCTTCCAAGAACGACACAGCTGCTCTCGACAAGAGTCTCTCGGATAAGTTCACGCAGGAGATGGGGGTGTTTTCAGAAAAGCTGACGGCCAAGATGACAAGCTCCAACCGCTTTGTCGTAGGTTCATTTCTGAGCATCATGGCTGTTCTCGTCACTGCCGCAGTCCTGGTGCTCAACTGGCTTTGGGATGTGCGTGGCAAACTCCCAGACACTCCTGCCGCTCCGGTCGTTCAGGTCTTCACCATGCGGGAGACTCCCTCTGCCATGCCGCCCCAGGCAGCTCCTGGCGTGACGCGAACTCCTGACCGGCAGCCCCCCGCTCTCGCCGCAGAGACGACGCCCGCCCCCTCCGCTCCAGCGAGCATCCAGGCCGAAACAGCGAGCACGGAAGGCTGAGGGGGAGGCCGGCCTCCGGCCAGGCGCGGAGCTTGCGGTCTTCCCTGCCGGCAAGCCCGTTCCGCAGGCTGCCGGGAAGGTGAGATGCCGTAGCGCGACAGCCCGCCTAAGGACATGTTACTCCTGGAGCCGCCCTGGCTAACTGGCGGGGACGGGCTCTACGGGGCAGGCCTCGGTCCCTGCCTCTGCGGCTTCGGGCCGGCCGGTCGGCACCTGGAGTTTCTGCAGGTAGGATGCCTGCCCGCATCAGCTCCCGGTCAAGTACGTATGAACGTCAGCCTGCAAAATTCTACTGCCAGATCTGACTGAGACATGCCCGCCGCCCCTGCTCCGGCTTTCACGAAAACGGAGGGCAGCGGCCTTTGCGGGTACCGGACGGAGGCCGGCTGGAGCCGCAGGACTGCCGGGGGGAACGGCCACGGGCACTCAGCCGGCCCGGGGAAACGGGCATGCCTGTCATTCTCGCGGTCAGGTGCAGGCCCGGGAAAACGGGCATGCCTGACATTCTCGCGGTCAGGCGCAGGCCCGGGAAAACGGGCATGCCTGACATTCTCCAGGTCAGGTGCAGGCCCGGGGAAACGGGCATGCCTGTCACTCTCGCGGTCTGGCGCAGGCCAGGGGAAACGGTCAAGCGCGTCACGCTCGGGTGCATGATCACCACCATGAACATGTGAATGGAGCAGGCTGAATTCGGAGCGTGGCCGGAGAGCCTGGGCCCTGCCGCGGCTGCGGATGCCGCGGCAGGCGGTTCAGTCTGACAGCCGCCGTCTCCGGGAGGGCCCTGCCTCAGGACTCGCGGCAACCGTCTGCCGCCCTGACTCGCACGCCGGCGCCTCTCCGGCGGCCGCGGGCACGAGCGTCCCGTGACCGGCAGGGGCCGAGCGCTTCCTCTCCGAGAAGGGCCGGGAGCGCTTCCCCGGCGAGGTTCAGTCCTTCGTCTTCACCCCGGGCCAGAAATCGCTCTCCACGGCCTGGCCCTTCCTTGACGGCGGGGGCAGGCTTTTTCGTGACCGGGACCCCCGCCCCCCAGCCGGACCGGCCAGCCAGGCAGGCGCGAGAGGCCCGGCTCCGTCCAGCTCCTGCCTCTCGCGGAGCTGGCCGCATGACCGGAACGCTCCCCTCCCTGCAGGCCCGGAGCCTCTTGCCCGAGGGCGGGGACTGCCCGGAGGCCCCAGCCCGGGCCGTGTGCGCCTAGTCGCGGGCAGGTTCCGGGAGGACAGCGGCAACGGGGACAAGAGGAAGCGGAAGAATGCGGTGAAAACCGCGATGTCCTGCAGTGAGACAGGCACAGTGCCTGTCTCTTGAATTGGCACCGGATTCAACGCTGGAAACAGTACTTTTGATATCTTTTCCACAAAATACAGTGCTAGTTCTGGCGCTTACATGGGAACTGGCTGGGCCGGGACGGCAGGGCGGGCAGCAATTTCCGGGCGGCACGCCGGCCGCCGCTCTCCCGGGGGCAGCTAGGCTGACTGCGCCCGTGTCGGGGAGAGGCGCCGGAGCCGCAGTCACTGCCGGCGTGGCGGCAGGGCGGACTGCGGTCGAGGTGTTCGGGACGGCACCCTGGCGTGCCGCTCCTTTTTAGCCCCCCCTCGGATGGGCGTCGTCGTATTGGACCGCTACGGAGAAATTTGGAGATTTTTCCAAGGCCAAACCCTTGAATCACTCAGAAAAGTGGAGTTTTTTGTTAAACTTGGGCCGGATGGACGGAGTTATGGCCCCGGACCGGGACTTTGGCGGCCCCGGAGCGGCGTCCCGTGCCAGAGCCCCGGCCGGTCGGGACTGCGGCGTCGGGCCGGTCCGTCGGAGGTCCCGGGCCAGGGCTTCCGGGCGGGGTTCCGGGCAATGGCCTGAATGACGGCTGTGCGGAGCATCGCGGCGTCAGGTCGGGAGGCCAGAACGGAGCGTTCAGAGACATGGGGACTGATTCAGGGACAGAGGTCGTTTTCACCAGGAACCTCCTTCAGGAGACCCTGGAGGCTCTGGAGAGGGGCGGCAGGGGTCCGGAGGAGGTCCTCTGGGCGGGGACGGATCTCAAGTCCGCCGGGTGGGCCGAGTTCGCGGAGATAGCCCGGGGCATTGACTACCTGGCCTTCGGGGGCAGGGGCTTCTTCGTCGACCCCAACGCCGTCGTGGCCGGGGACGGCTGGTGGCTGGAGAGGAGGGGCGTGGGCCGCTCGGAGAGGTGGGTCTACCGGGAGGCGGTGAGGAGGCCGGAAGCCGGCGGTCTCGCGGCGGTGGATCTCGAGTCAGGCTGGGTCAGGTGCGGAGGCTACGGGGCGGAATGCGCCAGGCTGGAGGACCCGGACGTGCGGGTGGGCGGCGGAGGTTCCGGGAACGGCGGCGGCAGCGGGTCCGGGAACGGCAACGGCAACGGTCGAGGCGGCTCCGGTAACGGCGGCGGCAACGGGAACGGAGGGGGAAGGCAGTGGTGAGCCGGCTCGCCACCGCCTGGCGGGGGACGCTCTCCCGCTGTCCCGCAGGCCTGGGCCTCGTCCTGGTCTGGACGTCCTCAGCCTGGATAGCCTTCAACCCGGGACGTTCCCTCGTCCCTGCGGCGGCTCTCTTCGTCTCGGCATTCGTCCTTTCTCGCCTGAGTGCCCGCAAGGCCAGGATGTTCCAGGCTGCCGTGGTGTTCCTGGGGTTCTGGTCTCTTGCCGCCTGGATCCTGGGAAGCCCCGGCAGGGGGGGCTTCCGCCCCGAGACGCTGGCCGCGTGGATGTTCCTCGGGCTGCACCTGTTCATGGTGTGGAGCCCGGCATCGCTGGGCGGGGCCGTCCGGAGGCTCGCGGGACCGCTCGCCGGGCAGCGCAGGGCCGCTCTCCTTGGGCTGTCGCTCATGGCGCTCGCCAAGGCCGCCCCCGCCGTGATAGCTGACGCCGTCTCTGCCGGGCGGTCACTCAGAAGGGTTTCCGGGCTTCCGTTTCGCAGGAGGATGGCGCTCTGGGGGAAGACAACGGTGAGGCTCACGATGAAGAGGTCGGCGGGGCTGGGGAGGACCCTGGCCAAGAGGCAGGGGGATCTCGGATAGGGCCCGGGGCGGCAGTAAAGGCCCGCTGTCCGGGGCCAGCCAGGGGGCTTGCCGGCTCGGCCTCGGAGGGGAGGCTTTCGTCTTCGGGAAGGCTCGGGCCGGCCCTTGGGCCGGGTTTCGTCTCATGGGAGGCTCTGGCCGGCCCTTGTGCCGGGTTTCGTCTCAGGGGAGGCTCGGGCCGGCCCTTGGGCCGGGTTTCGTCTCAGGGGAGGCTCGGGCCGGCCCTTGTGCCGGGTTTCGTCTCAGGGGAGGCTCGGGCCGGCCCTTGGCCGGGTTTCGTCTCAGGGGAGGCTCGGGACTGCCCTTGGGCCGGGTTTCGTCTCAGGGGAGGCTCGGGCCTGCCCTTGGGCCGGGTTTCGTCTCAGGGGAGGTTCGGGCCGGCTGCGGGGGCAGGGGAACGGCCCGTGTTTGGCATCACTTGCAGAGGGGGGCGCGGCAGAGGAAGATGTCCCTGGAGTCAGGCATCAGAGATCCGGGAGCCGTACCGGCCGCCCTCACGCCGGGGAGGGCGTCTTTCTCGCCACTTCAACCGTGGGCGCGATTAATTCTTATTTACGCATGACTAATTCAGAAAATTTCCTTCAAAGTGCTGGCTAAAAAGGATAGTAAAATTGTTAAGGCTAAAAAGGAAAGTTAAAGAATTGCATACGGAAACGACAAATAGGATAAGGAAAAGACGACGGAACGAGATGACGCGCAACGTGATTGGCAGGATCGCGGCAACGGCATTCCCCAGACATTCAAGCATGCCAGTCGCGGACCCTGATCATGAGCTGGACCGGGGCAGGATGGGCCGGAAGGAGACTCGGGAACGTTCAGACGAGTTCTACAGTGTCGTTTTCTCCCTCGCCCCAGACTACCTTCTTGAATCTCACCGTCACGTCGGAAGTGCCGTAGATGGCCACGGCGGCAGCATATACGTCTACGCCATCGAAGAGAAATTTTTTAGCATAATTTTTTTTAATTATCTGGACGAAGGCGGCAGATATCATCTTTTCAAGACGAGAGTTCACGTACTCGCTACGCTTCCCGACGACGATCGTCTCTCCGGAAAAGGACACGTCCGTTTCCTCGTGATCGGGATCAGCCTTCTCATGCTTTATCTCGATTGCGACCCACCCGTTTCCTGTAACCTGGACTGCAAGATCGGACCTGTCTGTGTCGGAACAGGACTCGGGCGTGACAATCTTGTTGCCGAATTCAAGAAGGAGCTGGAGCAAGGACCTGAAAAAGGACTCGTTTATAATTGACGGATCAATATGGCTGTAAGCTCTTTCAACGCTTTCAGGGCTGCCAGGTCCGCGCTGTATATGACCGGCAAAGATGGTAGATAGGAAAAATTCTGATTTGGCCTCGTCACGGGCCGCGAAGGCGTCCAGAAACTGCAAAAATTTATTATTCAAAGATTGAATGACGTTTGAACGTTCAGAGGCAGGAACGAGGAGACGCGCAAGGAGCTCAATCCTGATAGATTCCCTGATTTCGTTGTTGGGAATCTTCAGGTGATATTGCATGGTGGTGCCTGATTTTGTGATGCCGCTGACAGTGAGATAGCCGGCCTGCATGAGGAGCACCGTATCGTTCAGACTGTTTATGTGCATTTCCGGCAACGAGTCATTAAATGAAAGATCCTTGGAGAACAATTTTAAGTAATCAGTGTCTTTTTGTGAAATTCGGCTCGTGAGAAGAGATGAACCTGTTTTATACCAGTAGTTGGCGATGTCTTTATTGCTGAAAAAATTCAATACTGATAAAGGGTTTAGAACCTCGGTATTGCCATCCCAGGTATATCCGTTATACCAGTCGGACAAGGTTTTAAGGAGATCTTCTTCAGACGCATCCGGGGCAAGCTGTCCCTTTTTTTTCAGTTCCAAAAGAGTCGGAGCAAGGTATTCTGAAAATGATTTTTTAATCTCGTCTATCGTGAATCCGCAAATTTTTGCGAACTTCGAGTCAAGAGTTATGTCCAGAGTGGTGTTCATGGCGGAGAACAGCGAAAGCTCCCTGAATTTTGTAATGCCGGTTATGAACACGAATCGAAGAAATTTTGAACATCCTTTTATAGCTGAATAAAATTTGTGCAGGGCGAGTCTTATATTCTCGCAATCTTTATCGTTTCCGATGCTGCTGATCAGAGGAAAATCGTACTCGTCAATGAGAACGACAACGTTTCTCCAGGGGAGTATGGATGGAGCTTTTCCGCTCAGTAACAAGTCCTCCCTATATTTTAGAGACAGACTCTGGATGAGATCAGCCAAGGCCGTGGTCGAACTTGAGGCGTCAAGTATTATTTTATTCACTTGCGCAGCTCTTTTGATGGCACCCAGCAAGCTTGCCTCAAAGATAGCCGGAGGGTCTAAATCTATGGTGTTAAAAGAGATTCGGATTACGGGAAAGGCGTCCCAGCTGTCACCCATGAGATTCTCTATCGCCAGGCCTGAAAAGAGCTGCCGGTTCCCCTCGAATACGTTTTGCATGGTGTCAAGCAACAGGGTCTTCCCGAACCTCCTCGGACGCGCAAGAAAGCGTGGCACGTGAGAAAAGGGATCGGATACCAGATTGTAGATAAGCTCTGTCTTGTCAACATATACGGATTTTGTCTGGATAATATTGTCGAAGTTCTCCTCGCCGACACCAAACGGGTTCTTTGCAGAGTCATTCTTGTTCTCGTTCATGACACAAATCCCCTTCGTCAAGCTGCTCTGCTCCTGATTTGTCAGGGAAAAAACAATAAACTTTTTGACTTTTACCACATGAAACCGGCTGGCAGCAAGCTTTAAGCGGCCGACAGAAGGAAGATGCTGTCCATGAGAAGGCAACTCGCTGGAAGGCCTGGAAAATCATGGCATCTTTTTGGCATAATTATTGCTAAGACGAGCTTGCTTTCACGGCGAGACTGTTGTAATTTTTGTGGAGGGTTGTATTCTGGATAATGCTCCAGACAAAAGCATATTGTCCCTTAAGATATTCAGTCGTAACAGAAATATTGCCATTTCATTTAAATGTGAACGAATAAGGCGGCGAGCTGGCCTCCCCCGTCTGCCCATATGGTCCCATGTTCTCTCCCATTCGTTAATATTTGCATGAAATCGTAATAGCTATTACCCGTTTAATTAAATGTCGGAATCTTCTTCCATAATTTAGGAGCGAATCTTAGTGAGAAGATACCAGGGCTGGAGGTTAGACCGACATTTCCGCCCCTGGACTGATGGCCAAATTCCGACATTTGATTAAACGGGTAATATTATAATTTAAATTAGTGTTATTCCTTAAAACATAGCTATTTGAGAACTAAGCAAGGATGAGGCCAACATCGGTACGTGCTGAAGACCGGGCCGTGTTCTGGACGGGAAGGTCTGCCCCGCTGGCGAACGGAGTATCCGTTCAAGGTCGGAAATGTCAGGATGGCGTGGTGTGGACGATTTGGTTAGGAAATGGGGCAGGTTCAGCGCCTGACGGTGGCCTTTCAGGTGGGGGGCCTTATTCCTGAAGGAAAATGCCAGATCCCTGTAACGGCTGACGGCATCCTCGATGTTCGTCGAATCTGTATGTTGAGTCTGACTGCCTGCGGGAGTTGACGGAGGGGTGGGTTCAGCCTGGGCTCGGAACGGCTGGCCTTCCGTGTCTGGTTCATGGCGTACCGGAACGTGCCGGTCCAGGGCGCTCTGGGACGTGTCGTGCCGTGCGTGGAAGTCGGAGCTGTGCTGGCCGTCCGGGCGGGTCGCCGGTAACAGGCAGCTTGCGAACGCCTTCAACCGTCTGCTGGCGGAGAGGCGTCTCGCGGTCGGACCCGGTTCTCGGGCAGAGGCTCGGAAGTTTCCGGTACGGCCTCAGGCCCGAGCCCGTGGCTGAGAGGATCGCCTGGAGGGTGACGGGGGAAACGGGGCTGAGAGACAGGGTGAAGGAGGCTGGATCCTTGGCCCGGGCGACGAGCTTGCCCGGGAAGGCGGGGTTGCGCTCCGCTCCCAGCCGGGGCCTGGCCGCGAGCGACGTCGTCCCCGGTGTGCCGAGTGTAGCCCCCGCCCGGAACGCCCATGTCCCAGCCGCAGGTTGCCCTGCGGGAGAGGGCCGGGTCCGCAGGTTGCCCTGCGGGAGAGGTACAGGTCCCCAGGTTGCCCTGCGGGAGAGGGACAGGTCCCCAGGCTGCCCTGCGGGAGATGGCCGGGTCCGCAGGATGCCCTGCGGGAGAGGGCCGGGTCCCCAGGCTGCCCTGCGGGAGAGGGACATGTCCGCAGGTTGCCCTGCGGGAGAGGGCCAGGTCCGTGAAGGCCACGGAGGCGCCCCTGAAGCCTCTGCCTCCTGAATTCAGGGGAGGCCAGGATCCTGGCCAGCTTGGAGCCGTTCCTGCTGGCGGGCACCCTCCGATCCGTGGTGTGGTGACGTGCGGACGCCGCGGCGGGACGGCCCCGCCCGGCGCTTCCGGGGTGCTTCCGGTGCGTCTCGTGGCGGGGCGGCGGCCCCTGATCCGGCTCGGGGAGCGCTTGACGGGGGAAGATCCGACCGCTAATATGTGTGCTTCCGCCCAACGGGGCCCAGCATGAGGGACCGTCGCCTCATGTCCGCCCGGGCCAGTTCACGGGGAAGGGCGGGGCGGCGTTCCGTCAGTGCCCGTTTCCGTACGGGGCCGTGGACGCGGGCCGGCCAGGGCCTGAGGACGGCGGGGGCCGGCGCGGACGCCGGGGGGAGGGGATCGACAGCTCATGGAGATGGACACGGTTATCGGGCTCGAGATACACGCCCAGCTGAACACCAGGACCAAGCTCTTCTGCTCCTGCCCCACGGAGTTCGGGGCCGAGCCCAACACGAACATCTGCGAGGTCTGCACCGGCCAGCCCGGGGCGCTGCCCCGCATGAACGGCCTGGCCCTGGAGCTCGCGGCCAAGGCGGGGCTGGCGCTGGGCTCGAAGGTTAACGAGAGGTCCCTCTTCTCGCGGAAGAACTACTTCTACCCGGATCTCCCCAACGGCTTCCAGACCAGCCAGCTGGACCCCCCGGTCTGCGAGGGCGGGGGCCTGGAGATAACATCCGACGACGGGACCCCCAAGCGGGTGAGGTTAAACCGCATCCACATGGAGGACGACGCGGGAAAATGCGTGCATGACGAGCTCAGGGGCATCACCAAGGTGGACCTGAACAGGGCGGGGACCCCGCTCATTGAGATCGTCACCGAGCCGGACATCTCCTCCGCCAGGGAGGCGGTGGAGTTCCTGAAGAAGCTCCACGGGCTCCTTGTCCGCCTGGGCGTCACGAAGGGCAGGATGGAGGAGGGGGAGTTCCGCTGCGACGTGAACATATCGCTCAAGCCCAAGGGCTCGCCGGTCCTGGGCGTCCGCGGCGAGATAAAGAACCTGAACTCCTTCAGGTTCGTGGGCCAGGCAATCGAGTACGAGATAGGCAGGCAGACGGAAATCTACGCTGCCGGCGGCAGGGTCCTGCAGGAGACGCTGCACTTCGACTCCCAGAAGGGCGAGACCAGGAGCCTCCGGAGCAAGGAGGAGGCCCACGACTACCGCTACTTCCCGCAGCCCGACCTGCCGCCCGTCTACATAAGCCCCGATCTGGTGGAGCGGCTGCGCACGGAGCTTCCCGAGGGGCCCGAGGAGGCCTTCGGCCGGCTCCTGGCCCTGGGCCTGAAGGACGTACAGGCACGGCTCCTCATGGACCGGAGGGGGGCGCTGGAGTATTTCGACTCCGCCAGGGATGCGTGGAAGGGGCCGGTAGCGGGGGCCGCCAGGATCTGCTCGCTCATGGAGGAACTCTTCCTCCCCCACTGCCAGAAGGAGGGGACGAGCCCCCTGGAGTCGCCCTTCACGCCGGATCTGATGGCAAAGCTGGCCGGGCTCGCCGAGGACGGGACCCTGGGCCGCCGCAAGGTCCAGGAGCTGGCCGAGCAGCTTTTCGCGGAGGGACTCGATCCCGAGAAGGTGGTGAAGGAGAGGGGCCTCGCCCAGATTTCCGACGAGTCCGAGCTCGCGCGCCTGGCCGCCGAGGTCGTGGCGGCCCATCCCCAGGAGGCCGCGAAGTTCCGCGCGGGTCAGGAGAAGATTCTCTCGTTCATGGTGGGCAAGCTCATGAAGCTCTCGGCCGGCAGGGCCGAGCCCCGCAGGGCGGGGGAGCTCCTGAAGGCCGCGCTAGCCGTCGGCGGCACCGGGTCTGGCACCGCCGGGTAAGGGGACTTGCGATGGCGGTAGAGCTCCTGTTGGCCGCGCCCTCCGGGGCCGGGACCGAGGGCGGCGACGGTGACGGGACAGCCGGGCAAGGAGACTGACTGTGACGGGCGAGCCCCTTTTGGCCGCGTCATCCGGGCCGGGGCCGAGGGCCGGAGCCGGGGCCGAGGGCGGCGACGGCGCCGGTGACGGGAATGCCGGGAAAGGAGTCTGACGATGGCGGGAGAGTTCCTGTTGGCCGCCTCCGCCGGGGCCGGGGCCGGGGCCGGAACTGAGGGCGGCGCCGGGGCCGGCGCTGCCGGGAAAGGGAAGGGGGACTGACGATGGCGGTAGACGCGATGACGGCCAAGGCCATAGCTGATCTGGCCAGGCTCTCGCTCTCCGGCGGGACGGTCGGGGACGGGCCGGAGTCCGGCGGGGCCTCCGCTGGGGACGCGGCCTACCTGGAGCGGGTGGCCGACGAGATGTCCAAGATAGTGGGATACATGGACATCTTAAACGAGTGCGACACCGCCGGCGTGGAGCCCATGTACTCCCCCATGCTGGATCCCCAGCCCCCGCGGGAGGACGTGCCGAGGGAAACCTCCGGCGGATCCTCCGACTGGATCGTCGACGGGGCCCCCGAGACCTTCGGGCGCTTCTTCACCGTGCCGAGGGTCCTCTAGTGCCATGTGATCCCGGCTTCCTGTCGGCCCTCCCCACGGTCGTGTTCCTGCGTTCCCGGCTCGCCTCCGAGCGCCGCGACTCCCTGGCCCTGTACGCGGAGATGATGGCCGCGAACGACTCCGTGCTGGCCGGTCGGGTCGCCCGGCTGTCCGTAACCGACCTGGATACCCTCGCGGACGTCGGCGCCTGGCTGTCCGAGACCTCCGGCTGGGCGGAAGAGCACGGCACCTGGCTCGAGCAGCTCTCCGGCATGATGGACAGGGGCCACGCCTGGCGGGAAGAGCACACCGCCTGGCTGACGGAGCACGTCGCCTGGCTGACGGACGACGGGGGCTGGCTCGAGGAAAACGAGCCGGACACGGTAAGGGCCATGGACGAGCTGTCCGGCACGTTCATGGCGGTGGTGGGCCAGGCGGGACTCCTGGCCGAGCGGTGCGACTCGATCATCACCCGGCTCGGCTCGCTTTCGCAGAACAGCAACAGGCTGCACGAAAAGGCTCTGCTCATTCATGAGCTGGCCTGCTCCGCGCCCGGACAGGCTGGGCTCGCCAGCGGGTGCTCCACCTCCCTGGGGGGCGTCCCGTCCGGCGGCATCCCGTCGTCAGGCGGGGTTCAGGCATCCGGCGGCGTTCAGGCGTCAGGCGGCATCCCGGTGCCAGGCGGGGTTCAGGCATCCGGCAGCATCCCTCTGTCAGGCGGGGTTCAGGCATCCGCCAGCATCCCGTTGCCAGGCGGCATCTCGGCGTCAGGCGGCATCCCGGTGCCAGGCGGGGTTCAGGCTATCGGCAGCATCCCTCTGTCAGGCGGGGTTCAGGCATCCGCCCGCATCCCGCTGCCAGGCGGCATCTCGGCGTCAGGCGGCGTTCAGGCATCCGGCGGCATCCTGTTGCCTGGCGACGTTCAGGCGTCAGGCGGCATCCCGGAGCCAGTCGGCGTTCAGGCATCCGGCGGCATCCCGGCGTCGGGCGGCGCTCCTGCGTCAGGAAGAAGACTTTCCGCGGCGGGCCCCGTCCCCGGAGCCGCCGGCCGCGAGACCGAGGACTCCGAGGAAAACTGATGGCCTCCGACACTACACTCACCTCCCTCACCCTGGCCGAGGCCAGGGAGGGGCTCCTGAAGAGGGCCTTCTCGTCCGCCGAGCTGGTCAGGGCCTGCCTGGACCGGACGGACGAGACCGAGCCGAAGATCCGCGCCTGCCTCCGCGTGCTCCGGGACCAGGCGCTGGCGGACGCGGCCGCGCTGGACGCGGCGGGCCCCGACCCGTCCCGGTCGCTCTGGGGCCTCCCCGTCACGGTGAAGGACGTGTTCCTCGTGCGCGGGGCCCCCTCCACGGCGGGCTCAAGGATGCTCGAGAGCTACATGCCCGGTTTCGAGGCCGGTGTGGTGACGAGGCTCAGGGAGGCGGGGGCGGTCATAACCGCCAAGACCAACCTGGACGAGTTCGCCATGGGGTCGTCCACCGAGTTCTCGGCCTACCACCCGACCCGCAACCCCTGGAACCTCTCCCGCGTGCCCGGGGGATCGTCCGGCGGGGCCGCGGCCGGGATCTCGGCCAGGCAGGCGCCTGGGGCCTTCGGCACCGACACGGGCGGCTCCATCCGCCAGCCTGCGGCCCTGTGCGGCTGCACGGGCCTGAAGCCCACCTACGGCAGGGTCTCCCGCTACGGCATAGTCGCCTACGGGAGCTCCCTGGACCAGGCAGGCCCGCTCGCCAGGAACGTCCGCGACTGCGGGATGCTGCTCGCGGCCGTGGCCGGACCCGACGGCAGTGACTCCACCAGCTCCAGGGTCCCGACGGAGGACCTCTCCGCCCTGGCACCGCCGGCGGCCCGGTCTCTCCGTCTCGCCCTTCCCCGCGAGCTCTGGGAAGGCCGCTTCGAGCCAGAGGTGGAGAAGGTCCTGGGCGCCGCCCGGTCCCTGCTGGAAGGTGCCGGCGCGTCTCTCGAGACCGTGTCCATGCCGAGCCTCCGCTACAGCGTCGCGGCCTACTACGTGCTGGCCGCGGCCGAGGCCTCCACCAACCTGGCCCGCTACGACGGCGTCCGCTACGGCTACCGGACCCCCGCAAAGGGCGATCTCCTGAGCCTCTACCGGGAGTCCCGGACCGCGGGCCTGGGGCCCGAGGCCAGGCGCAGGATCCTCCTGGGGACCTTCGCACTCTCCAGCGGCTACTACGACGCCTATTACAAGAAGGCGGCCCAGGTGAGGAGGCTCATCCACGACGAGTACGTCGAGACCCTCCGGAAGCACGACTTCATCCTGGCCCCCGTCTCCAGCATCCCAGCCTGGCCCTTCGGCTCCTTCACGGAGGACCCCCTCACCCAGTACCAGCTGGACGTGATGACACTCCCCCTGAACCTTGCCGGGGGCCCAGGCCTCTCCCTCCCCGCCGGGCTGGGGGGGGACGGACTCCCAGTGGGCATCCAGATCCTGGGTCCTCATTTCCGCGAGAAGGCGCTCCTCGAGGCCGGACTCCTCCTCGAGTCCCTCTTTCCCCGTCTGCCGGAGCCGTCCTTCGCCGAAAGCTAGGGGCCGTGTAGTTAAAATCCAGGGACGGCAGCGGGATTCCTGGTCTGGGCCGGGTCCAGGACGGGGAAGCTCCGGGCTTTCTGGCCGGGGAATCTCCGGGCCTTCGGGCCGGACTGCCGCAACTGCGGCCTGAATGAAGCCGTGCAAGTGAGCCGGAGAGGGCTGTTCCGGGCTTTCGGAACGACCTGCCGCAGCTGCGTCCTGGGGAATCCGGGCACGGGAGCCGGAGAGGGCTGTTCCTGGCGTTCGGGCCGACTGCCGCAGCTGCGTCCTGGGGAATCCGTGCACGTGAACCGGAGAGGGCTGTTCCTGGCGTTCGGGACGACTGCCGCATCTGTGTCCTGGGGAAGCATGGCACGGGAGCGGGAGAGGGCTGTTCCGGGCGTTCGGGACGGACTGCCGCAACTGCGTCCAGGGGAATCCGGGAACGGGAGCCGGAGAGGGCTGTTCCGGGCTTTTGGAAGGGCCTGCCGCAACTGCGTCCAGAGGAATCCGGGCACGTGAGCCGGAGAGGGCTGTTCCTGGCGTTCGGGCCGGACTGCCGCAGCTGTGTCCTGGGGAAGCCCGGCACGGGAGCCGGAGAGGGCTGTTCCGGGCGTTCGGGACGGACTGCCGCAACTACGGCCTGTACGGCCTGAAGAAAGCCTGGCACGGAAGCCGGATAGGGCAGTTCCGGGCGTTCGGGCCGGACTGCAGCAACTACGGCCTGTACAGCCTGAAGAAAGCTCTGGCACGGGAGCCGGGGAGGGCACTTCCGGGCGTTCGGGACGGCCTGCCGCAACTACGGCTTTACGGCCTGAAGGAAGCCGGGCACGGGAGCAGGAGCGGGCAGTTCCGGGCGCGTTCTGCAGGAAAACTTGTCAGCCCGAGTTGGATCCGGCTCGGGAAGAGGCTGAGTCCAGCCTGCCCCGGTCACCGGAGCTGAAGGTCCTGGAATCGGAGGATTCAGGATGCTTGGCCTTCCGTGGGCCTGACAGCCGCGACGGTATGCCTGTGCAGGGAACAGCGTGAATCTTCGTGGAACAGGCCGGGCCGGAGACGGCATACCTGACGTCCGGCTTTAGCAGACCTGACGTAAAGCTTTGGGATGCGTGCCCCGGCAGGTCGATCGGGTATTGTGTCCCGGCTTGGACTGTGCCAGCAGACCTGGTGCCGGGTCTTGGCCGGATCGGCGCAGGCAGCACGGGAGCAGGGTCCTGCCCGGGTCGGTGCCGGCAGGCCTGGCACCGGGTTTAGGCCTGGATTCGGCCATTTCAAGTCGAAAATTGTGCCTTGTCCATGACAGTTCCTGCAGATCTGGTGCATGGATTTGGAATGGCCGGTAACGGCACGGGATCACGACGAGACGGGGGGCGGCGTCAGCGTCGCGAAGCGGGAGGGCGGATGGGATGTGCGCATGTCTGCATCCCTGTGCATCCGGATTTGTTCCGGCGTCCCGTGGACGGATGCCGTCACAGGAAATGCCCGCAACGGGAGAGGGCTCAGCCCCGTTGAAACCTTCCTGAACCGTGTACAATCACGGGCCGTCCGCCGGCGGGCGAGGGGGCTGAAATGGCATAAAGTCTAATCTTTCGGCTTGTCCGCCCGTAGGGGGATCATCTTTGCCGGCGGGGATCTCCCCCTCGGCATTCCGGCATCGGAAAGACGCCTTCGCTCGGGGCGGACGGGACTCGTCCGAGCGGGGCGGATGTCGAAAATTGAACTGCGGGAGGATGCAAACTGGATGCATCCGGATGATCTCGCGCATCCGCGGAGGGCGGATGGATGGAGCGGGCAGCCGGAGGTCAGGGGGGGATGGCGGAGGCAATCAGTCAGATACGATGTTCAGCATTAGTTGAATAACAATGATTGTGGATATATATCATCTTAAACTCCTTAAATATTAGGTATTCTAATAAAATATACTTGGCAAAGACTTTGGATCAAGAATTGTTGAGATCGAGATCAAAATATGACAACATTTGTGTTTTTTTGGCGTGAAATTGACGAGGCTGAAAACAACGCCGAATATAGATTTCCGGCTTCTCTTTTTCAGATGGCTTTTAAAATTTTGATTTTTAATAAATCATTAAGCCATGACAGATAGCTATTGTTATGATATTCTATTAAATACACTATATAAAAAAGTAATCATTGAAAAACTATTATTAAAAATAGCTAACTGATAAAGATTATCATGATATAATAAATTAATGTGGTAGTATATAAGGAGTAATATGTTAGAATGATCAGAAAGCTTTAAATGAAAGGGAGATCACATTTATCGTGTTTCATGTTCTGCATTGGCATGCCGTCCAGCAGAGCCCGAGATGGCTCGGTCACCGCGTTCCCCCTGGGGCGATCCGGACGCATCCGATCCGGGCCCTGTCCTGGCATGCCGGAAGTACAGGTTGGCACCACGTTATGAGGGAGATCGGCTTGCCTTAAAGTTTTCTGGATGAAACGGGCCATGGAGCAGCGGCCAGCCAGGCTGGAAACTCTTTCGGGCGGGGGTTCGCGGGCAGGCTTTTGAGAAAAAAAATCGCGCAAGCGCACGTATTAGGCGGCTTTTCTATTGCAAGGTGCCGGGTTTTATAATATATAATGACAAGTCCCCCTAACCCGCAGCTGGAGAGCCCCCGCAGGACAGGCAGGGTCCGGGGCGACATGCCGGGATCCCTCCCGTCACCTGGCCTGCATGAAGGCGGGCCCGCCGATTTCACCCCTGAAGGCCGCGCCAGCGGCCCCCGTCGACCTCCTCGCCCAAGCGAACCGCACAAGTCCTTTCACTCCCCCGAGCCTCAACGAAGCACGAAGCAGGCCCCCCTGAGGGCCGCGCCCTCACGCGGGGCAAGGCTTCCCCAGCCGGCCCAGGGCGGCAAGACCTGCCGTCCCCGGCGTAGCCTTGCCCTGCAGGCCAGGAGCCCCGACGGCCTGAACGGCCCGAAGGCGCTCCGGGACGTTCCCGTCCACGGCGGGCCGCAAGGCATTCCTGCCTTGAGGCCCGGGGGACCGGAAATCCCGCCGCGAGGCGCTTCCGCAGAGCGCGCACGCGCCCCGGCCTGTCGGGTCAGGCAACCGTCCCGCGTCCGGGGCGTCCCTCTCCGAAGGGCCTGAAGGACCGCCCCCCGGCATGCCGGCGAGGGCATTGCGCGGCCGCCCTGGCGGCCCGGTCCGGGGTACCGACATTCCGCCGCCCCGAGCGGCCCCCCCCCAGCTAATCGTCCGACGCGCCCCCTCCGACAGGCGTCAGGCGATCGTGACAGCATGCCGCCGTCACTGCCATGACAGGATGACAGTGCCGCCGCGTTCTTACACGGGCCGGACCCGTGCGCCCAGCGCACCCTTGCCGCCCGCGCCCGGCTCCCCCGGGCGTCCAGTGCCGCGACCCGCCGCCCGTCAGGGCATGGGCCGTGGTTCCTTTACATTTCAAGGAGATAACCGCATGACGAAAGACGAACTGATCTCCCAGATAGCCCGGGACTCGGGCTTCAACAAGGTCAACTGCAAGAAGATCCTGGAGAGCTTCATCAACGTCACCATAAATATCCTCGGGGAGGGGCACCGCCTTCCCGTCTTCCGCCTGGGAGTCTTCGAGGTCGTCAGGAGGGACGCGAGGACGGGTCGCAACCCCAGGACCGGCGACACCATGACGTTGCCGGAGCACAACGCGGTGAAGTTCAGGCCCTCGAACAGCCTGAAGGAGAAGGTGAACTCCGGCCTCGTCATTCCGGACCGCCCGGGCAAGGTGAAGAGGGCTCACATCGCGAAGACGGCCCGCAAGCGCTCCAAGGGGGGCGCGGTCCGCAAGTCCTCCAAGTCCTCCAAGGAGCCCAAGGGGCCCAAGGAGCCCAAGGGGCCCAGGGAGCCCAGGTAGCAGGTGCCGGGTTAGGGTAACCGCCACGGGCGCGGCCCGCAGGTGCCGGACCCCGGAACTGCCCGCCGGGCGCAAGGCGGCAGGCACCGTCCTGAGCCCGCCCCCCAGCAAACGCTTCTGGCCCCGGAACACTCCGGAAGCCCGCCTTGCGGTTGCGGAACGCCGCAGGGCGCGCCTCCGGCATTTTTGAACTCTTGGCAGGATCCGGTAGCAGGCTGTCCGGGGGATTCCTGGAGCATTTCCGGGAGCGGGGTCCGAGGCACGTTGCGGAACGTCTGCCGAACGCCTGCGGGATGGTTCCGCCGGAGGGAATTCCTGCCGATCGGGCACCGAAAAATGCAGGCCGTAAATTCTAAATTTGATTCTAATTCCGGGTTTGCAGGCCGGGAATTGCACGGAGTGACCCTGTCAGGGCATCCCCGGTCGTGCTCCGGCGATCATGTGGCGATGATTCTCGGTTGACTGACCTGTTAGGGTTCCGGAGGCGGCTCCTTCTCGTCCGCCCTATTGTCAGGACACCGTCTGCCGGGCTCCGGAGATCATGCGGCGGGAATTCTCGCCATGGGCCCAGTCTCAGTTCCGTGAGCGGAGTCTTCAAATCCGAGCTTCTGTCATGACTTCTTCTTTAGGGCTTCGTCCGGCAAATGAAAATTACCATGCGATGATTCTAAGTTTGCTGCACTGTCAGGGTTATTCGGCGCAAATCAGCACGGAGCGCCCTTGTCAGGGTTGCCTTGGTCGAGTTCCGTCCGGTTCCGAAAAATGCACTTGCTACGATTCTCAATCTGATTCTCAGTTTGGATATGACGGCAGGGAATTGCACGGAGTGCCCCTGCCAGGGTTCCTCCCGTCCGGGGTCCGACCGGTCCTCTTGAGAGGATTCTGTCGCTAATGTCCTGTCAAGGCCCCGTCCGGAGGGCTCCGGCCTGGACCCCTTCCATGGCTTCGCAGGTCGGGCACCGGCCTGGACCCCTTCCATGGCTTCGTCGGTCGGGATCCGGCCTGGACCCCTGCCATGGCCCAGTCTGGCGTGCTCCGACTCGGACCCCTGCCATGGCTTCGCCGGTCGGGCACCTGCCATGACCCTGCGAAAGCTCCCTCGACCGTGCTCCGGCCTGGACCCCTGCCATGGCTTAGCCTGGCCTGCTCCGGCATGGACCCCTGCCATGGCTCAGCCTGGCGTGGTCCGGCCTGGACACCTGCCAAGGTTCAGGCTGCCGGGCTCTGGCCTGGACCTCTGCCATGGCTCAGCCTGGCGATGTCCGGCCTGGACACCTGTCAAGGTTCAGGCTGCCGGGCTCTGGCCTGGACCCCTGCCATGCCTTCGCAGGCCGGGCTCAGGGCTGGCCGCAATACTGTTTTTTTAAGCCGAACGTATCCGTTCACGGGTAGTTCGCCCTGGCCACGGCGGTAGCCTGTCCTGGACCCGGAGGAAGGCCGTTCTGGATCCAGAGGAAGGACGTTCTGGATCCGGAGGAAGGACGTTCTGGACCCGGAGGAAGGCCACTCTGGACCTGGAGGAAAGCCGTCCAGGACCAGGTATGAAGAAATGGTATCCGTTCACGGGGGGCAAGGTTGTGGCGTTGGACCCTTCCATCGGCCCAGGCCCAAAGCTCTCTCGCCCTCATACAATTCGGCCCTCAGGGCCCCTCAGTTCATCCCAGGTCTCCAGTCCCCCAGGCGTCCAGGGGGGCCTGCAGGGATTTCGGCTCCCCGGCCATTTGTAACTGTTCAGGTGCCCGTTCCAGGGGGAGCTCAACAGGGGTGCTTTCCAACCAAATTGCCCTCTACAGAAACTCTTCCCCGCCACATGAAGTATCCATTGTTGACTCTTCAACTTAA
>JAISFP010000077.1 GCA_031263525.1 Deltaproteobacteria bacterium
GGCTACCGTCACGGCTGCGGATCCGGCGTGAGCCCTGGCCCCGCACGGGCGCGGGGCTACCGTCACGCCTCCGGTTCCGGCGTGAGCCCTGGCCCGGAAAGGCCGCGGCGCAACCGTCACGCCTCCGGTTCCGGCGTGAGCCCTGGCCCGGAAAGGCCGCGGCGCAAGCGTCACGCCTCCGGTTCCGGCCCCCGGCCCCGGCGTGAGCCCTGGCCCGGAAAGGCCGCGGCGCAACCGTCACGCCTCCGGTTCCTGCCCCGGCGTGAGCCCTGGCCCGGAAAGGCCGCGGCGCAACCGTCACGCCTCCGGTTCCGGTTTCGCCGGCCTCCCTGCCATGGCCGACGCCCGGCACGGGGTGGCCGCCCGGCGGGTCCGCAAGGGTCGCGCCGCAGCCTTTCGGGGGCGGAACCGGGCCTCCGGGCGGGCTACGACACGGCGATCTCGGAGAGCTCGTCGCAGAGCCTCGAGCGGAACTCCCCCAGGCTGCCGGGGGCGGCGAGCTTGGCCTCGGCCCTGGCCCCGGCCTCCTTCATGGCGCTCATGGCGGCCATGGCAGCGCCGAAGAGCTTTTCGGGGACGGCGCCGGCGCAGCATCCCACGATGGCGCTCAGCATGCAGCCAGTGCCGGTCACCCTGGTCAGGAGCTCGCTCCCGCCGGAGAGATCCGTGCGCATCTGACCCTGGACAATGATGTCGGTCTCCCCGGAGACCGCCACTACGCAGGAGTGCCTGGCTGAGAGGCTCGCGGCCGCCTCCTCCACCTGGGGGATCTTCTCGGAACCGGCCGCGTCCACCCCCTTCTGGCGGGAGGGGCCCTTGCGGGCGCGGCGGGCGTCCAGGGCCAGGATCTCGGAGGCGTTGCCCCGGATTATGGAGGGGCCCACCTCGTCCAGTATGCGCATGCAGGCGTCCATGCGCACCCTGGTGGCACCGGCCCCCACCGGGTCGAGCACCACCGGCTTCCCTGCGGTCCGGGCCGCCTGTCCCGTCCCCAGCATGGCGGACAGCTGGGAGGCGGTGACGGTGCCGATGTTCAGGACCACGGCCGCGGCCGAGCCCGCAAGCTCCAGTGCGTCGTCAGAGTCCAGGCTCATGACGGGGGCCCCCCCCACGGCGAGCACGGCGTTAGCGCAGTCGGTGACGGTCACGAAGTTGGTCAGGCACAGCGTGAGCGGGCGGCCGCTGCGGACCGCCTCCCATACCAGCCTGTCGATCTTGCCGTTCACGGGCTTGTCCATCAAGGTTTCCTTTCTCGGGGCGCCATGCGGGGAGCGCGGGGCGGCTCTGGACGGCGGAACGTCCTGCCGCCGGGATGCGGCCTTGCGGGGGTGCCGGGGGTATCCGGCGGCGCGGGGGGCAGGGCACGGCCGCGCCGCGGACGGCGCTGCCGGGGCGGCGAAGTTTTTCCCCCGGTCGGGACGCCCGCGCGACCGGCGGGACACCCCGGTGCGGGCTCCGGCCTACCCGCCGACGGCTCGGGGCCTTCCGGCCGGGCGGCTCAGGTCCTTCCGGCGAAGCGGTACCAGCGGCAGAAGTGGTTGAGCGGGCCCGGGCCGGCGCCGCCCAGATCCGGGGCGCAGTCCGGGTCCATGGCCTGCCACACGTACTCCTTGGCCTCGCCCACGGCGTCCGCGAGCGGGCGTCCCCGGGCCAGGAGCGCCGCTATGGCCGAGGACAGGGTGCAGCCCGTGCCGTGCGTGAAGCCCGACTCCCTGCGGGGGAGCGAGAAGCGGGCGCTCCCGTCCTCGCCCATGAGCACGTCCTCGGAGACGTCGCCCCCGCCGTGGCCGCCCTTGACGAGCACGTTGCGGGGCCCTGAGGCCAGGATCCTCTCCGCGGCGCGGGCCGCGTCGTCCGGAGAGCGGATCTCGACGCCTGAGAGCCTCTCGGCCTCGGGCACGTTCGGCGTGGCCAGGTACGCGCGTCTCAGGAGCAGGGCAAGGGCCTCCAGGGAGGGGCTGTCCAGGAAGACGTGCCCGGCGGCGCTCACCATCACGGGGTCCACCACGGCGGGGACCCGGGGGAGCCTGGACTCCAGGAACCCGGCGAGGGCCGCGGTGTTGGCCGGGTTCCCCAGGAGGCCAACCTTTACGGCGTCCACCCTGAAGTCGTCGGCGACGGCATCCAGCTGGGCCCGGAACGTCTCGGGCGAGACGCACTCCAGGCGGGTGACCGCGTGGGAGTTCTGGGCGGTAACGGCGGAAATCGCGCAGAATCCGTACACGCCCATCGCCGCGAAGGCCTTGAGGTCCGCCTGGATTCCGGCCCCTCCCCCGGAGTCGGAGGCCGCGCAGGTCATGGCGGTCGCGAGAGGGTGCGCGGGCAGGGAAGGGTCCGCAGGCGGGGGGTCGCGGGGTCCCGCGGGGGAGCCGGGCCCTGAGGGTCCGGGACGTACCGGGGGGCATTTCTCGCGGAGGGCCCGGGGGGCGCCGGGGCGCGGCTGGTCTTTGGCTGTCAGGGGGGGCTCCTTAACGTGGCGGGGTCCCCCGGCCGGCGGGCCTCGCTGGCCCGGCGGTCCGACAGGCTCCCTACGCCGGCATTGTCCGGATCAGGTAATGAAGGTCGCGCCCCCGGGCGGCGCCTTTCAGCCGGACTGCCGGCTCCCTTGCCTGGATGCGCCCGCCGGTGAGGCGGCGGGCTTGACTGGCGGATGACGGATGCTGGAAAGGCGGGTCCGTCCGGGCCGGGGAGGTCCCGGCCGGCGGCGGCCGCCCGGAGGCGGCAGCGCGGGCCCGGCCGGGCGGGCGAGGCCCGGAGTTGCAGAAAGTTTTCGAATGGTTCGGAGAGGGAGGATGACGGCCCGGAAGCGGAACGGGAAAGTGCCCCGCGAGTCCGGGAAGTCACGGGAAAGACCCCGGAAACGCCTCTGCTGCGGAGCTGGCTGCGCGGAGGTGGTCCGGAGCGGCGGAATGGCGCGGAGGCGGTCCCGAAGGGTGGAGTCCGGCCCGGAAACGAATCACGAGTGATCGTGTGAGGAGCGGGAAAAGGAACGGGGGGGTCGGGAAGGGATCCGGAAAAGTTCCGGACAGGTCAGGGAACGCCCCGGAAGGGGGCCGGGTCCTGCGGCAGAGGCCGACGGCCCGCGCTGTCCGGCGGGGGCCGGAAAAGGCGGGGGGGGGCCGGCACAGGGCCGCGGCCGCCGAAGGCCGGCCACGGCGGAAGGCCGGGCGGCTGGACCGGCGGGCCGTTACCGGTCCAGGGGGCTGTCGTCCAGGTCGTCGCGGTCCAGGTCCAGCGAGCTCCCGGTGTCCGCGTTCATGGGCGAGGTGGCGGCCCGGGCCGTGTCGGGCGCGATCGGCTGGGCGTCCTCCTCGTCCTCTATGAGCCAGGGGTCGCGGAAGCAGGAGCAGTTCCTGCCGGCGAGCTTCGCGTCGTAGAGGGCCAGGTCGGCCCTGCGGATGAAGCTGTCCAGGGTCTCGCCGGGACGGTAGATGGTGAAGCCCACCGAGATGGTGACGGGGATGCTCCCGGTGTTGAAGTCGTGGGAGAGCACCCTCTTGCGGAGCTTCTCGGCGAGCTTCTGGGACTGCTCGGTGTTGGTGTCCGGGGCGATGACCGTGAACTCGTCGCCGCCGTAGCGGGCCGGGAAGTCGCTCTTCCGGAGCGAGCCCTTCAGGAGGTCCGCCACCTGGATGAGGATGGAGTCCCCGGCCAGGTGGCCCAGGGTGTCGTTTACGTTCTTGAAGTGGTCGACGTCTATGATGCAGAGGGCCAGGGTGGGCGTGTAGGTCCGGAACTTGTCCACCTGCTCCTGGAGGATGTCCATGAAGCTCCCCTTGTTGTAGAGCTTCGTCATGGCGTCGAAGAGGGCCTTCTTCTTGAAGGTGTTGAGCGCGGTGGAGATCTTGCGGCGCTCGATGAGCTCGTGGCGGGCCTTCCTGAGTATCCGGAGCCTCTCGGCGTACTCCTCGTGGATGACCTGGATGGAGATGACCTGGTCGGTCTCCAGCTGCCAGGCCTTGGCGATGAGCGGCACCTCCTCGGAGGTCTTCTCCGCGGTCTCGAGCCAGATCCCGGAGTTTATCTTCTCGCCGGGGGACGGGTTGCGGTCGAAGAACTCCTCGGCGTCCAGGAGGAAGTACTCCAGCATGAAGGAGTGGTCCCAGGGGTTGTCCAGCCGCGGGCTCTCGCCCCCGGACGTGAAGATGCGGGTGTAGAACTCCGGCGGAGTTCCGTAGAACTCGTAGTGCATGGGCTCCACGCGCCTCAGGATGGCGTATTCCAGGAAGTTCAGGAACTCGAAGCCCAGGGCCCCGCCGTCTTCGGCGTTGAGCGTCAGGTCAGGGGTCTTGGTCACTTACTTGGTTTCCTTGTTCTCCATCATGGCGAGCGTTAGCTCGGAGAAGGTGCTCTCGACGTTCATGCCCGTCTTGGCGCTCGTCTTGATGATCCTGACGCCCTTGGACTCCAGGGAGCGGAGCACCTTGTCGGTTATCTCCCACTCCGGCTCCAGGTCGGCCTTGTTGATGAGGAAGTAGCCGGGCACCCCCCTGCCCAGGATCTTGATGGACTCGTTTCTGAGCTTCAGCGCGATGGAGAGCGACTCCCCCCTCGTGCCGTCCACCACGAAGAGGAGGCCGTTGGCGCCCCTCAGGTAGCTCAGGTTGACGGTGGAGTAGTTGTCCTGGCCCTCCATGTCCCAGAGGACCAGCGACACCCCCCCGTCCGTCTCGGACACGACCTTCTTGGATATCTTCACGCCGACGGTGGAGAGGTAGTTGTCGGAGAAGATGGAGCTCACGTACTGGCGCACGAGCGCTGTCTTCCCCACGCAGAAGGCCCCCAGCATGCAGATTTTCTTGTTGATCATGTGGCCGTTCCAGGCCCGGGGCGGCCCGGGCCCCGTGCCGCGCCGGGAGCGTGGTCCCCTGCCCGCCGGGCCGAAAGGTGGTTTGGCTCCTTTGCTTCCTGGGGAGCGGGGCAGCCGCCCCGGACCCGCTCCCTGCCCTGCCCTGGACGGCGGGGCGGACGGGACAGGCCCCAGGGAGGGCGGAAGTCAGAAAATCAATTATACGCCAACCGGATTCGTTTGTGAAGGACGGCCCGTTCGTGCCGGGCGGCGGCCGGGGCCCGGAAATGCGGGGCGGCCCGCCCGTTCCGGGAGCGGGCGCCGGGTGCAGTCTTGGGCGAGCGCGGGCCGGGGTACGGACGGCGGCACGGGCGAGGGAGCCGGGGGCCACGGGCAACAGGGACGGGGCCATGCGGGGCAGGGACTGCGGGCTGAGGGGGCCGGAGTCCTGAGAGGCCGGGCCGGGGGATGCAGTGGCCGGAGCCCGGTGAGGCGCAGCTCGTGGCCGAGGCGGGCCGGAGTCGGGTCCGGCTGGCTCCGGGCCGGCTTTCGGGTCAGGAGAACGGCTGGGCGGGGCTCGGGGTCGAGGGGGGCCGGAGTCCGGTCCGGCTGGCTCCGGGCCGACTTTCGGGTCAGGAGCCCGTTTCGCCTGGTTCCTGGCTCCCGGCTGTCGGGGCGGGGGAGGCGTCTCGTCCGGCAGGCGCCTGCGCCGGGGGGGGGGCAGGGGTGCCGGGGACGGGCGGGGCAAAAGCCTCATGCCGGCAGTGACTTGTCAAAGAAAACTTACAGAACGTTTTTGTCAAGAATTGAAGCCTTTTCGGAGGGCCCGGAAGGGCTCCTGAGCCGGATTTCAGGCTCGGTAGCCTGGGGGGAGAGGAGCGTCGCCCTCCAGGTCCTGGGCGCCTGGAAGTTCGGTCGGCTCGGGTTCCGGTGCAGGCTCCGGCTCCGACGCCGGGGCATGTTCTGGGACGCCGGCTCGGAGTCTGTGTTCCGCCGCTGGTCTATAGACAAGAATTTGCTGAAAATCTTGACGATGTGCTGGAGGAAAAATTCTGCAGCGATGAATGAATCAACAAATGGACAGACTTGGGCATCGCCAGGGATTCTGGGTTGTCGATATGATTTTGACACTGAATGCGGGGTAATATCCAGACAGTTTTCAGGAGAAGCTGTTCGGTGTCCATACGGCTTGTGGGAGGCAGGACTTTGTCCCGGTTCAGGAGACGGCCATGCCTGGAAGCCGGTCCGGGGTCCGGGCTCTCGCCCAGACGGAGGGCCCTGGTTCAGCTCCATGTTCTGAGAACAGGCTGAAGCCAGGATTCCTGTCCGGGCTTAGGTTCAGGCTCCAGCTCAGGCTTAGATCCTGGCTCAGGTTCAGAATGTAGGGTCATGTCAAGACATCGTCCCGGAATCCAGGCACATGAACCCGGTTCAGGTGCCTGGAGTCGGGCCATGCTCCGACAGCGGCAGCGACAAGATGTTTTGTGCCGGGAGCTTACCGTGTCCGGGTGCCGGGCCGAGCTCCGACACAGTCTTGTTGTCCCGGCTTTTTCCTGAATCAGGCACAAAAAACGGAGCCGTGCCTCGACACACAAATCTGTAAGTTCAGAAAGCCGGGGCAGAGGACCCCCTGGGCCGTGACAGGCCCTCTTTGTCACTGGCACCAGTGGAAGGTTTGGAATCCGTAACTGTTCAGGTGCCCCTCCCAAGATGAGCTCAACAGGCGGGTTTTCCCAGTCAAAACAGTCTCTAGAAAACAATTTTCCACCACATGGAGTGTCCATTGTTGACGATTTAACTTCTTGGGTTCCTCATTAGGGCTCTCTTTCTACGAAAAGGTCTTCAATAGAGGGGCACCTGAACAGTTACTGGAATCCTACACATGTCCAGAAGTTGCGGTCCTGGCATGGTCCGGATTTCGACCTTTCCTCTGGCGTAACCATTCAGGACCCCTACCCCCTTTAAGTCCCAGCCGAGAGTTTTTTTCAATATCGATGAGTAAATAGGTAGGTGGAGGCAGAAAGGAAAGTTGACCAGTTGGCAGCAACCAAAGC
>JAISFP010000122.1 GCA_031263525.1 Deltaproteobacteria bacterium
CCTCCGCCTCCGGGGCCGCCTCCCACCCCCCCAACGGCTCCAAATCCAGCTCCGGCTCCACCTCCAACGCCCCCTCCAGCTCCGATTCCCGATCCTCCTCCGGCTCCGGGGCCGGCCCCACAGCCTCCTCCGGCTCCTGGAGCGAATCCAACCCCCCCATCGGCTCCAACTCCAGCTCCGGCTCCGGCTCCGGTTCCACCGCCCCCACCGGCTCCGAATCCAGCTCCTCCTCCGGCTCCGGGACCGGCCCCCAAGCTTCCTCCGCCTCCCGGAGCGAATCCAACACCCCCACCGGCTCCAAATCCAGCTCCGGCTCCGGAACCGGTTCCAACGCCCCCTCCGGCTCCGGTGTCGAATCCACCGCCCCCTCCGGCTCCGGCGCCGAATCCAACGCCTCCTCCGGCTCCGGTGCCGAATCCAACGCCTCCTCCGGCTCCGTGGCCGGCTCCCGACCCCGAGTCCGCGTGACCGGGCGCGGGAACGCCCGTGTCTGATGGCGCCCCGGGGCCAACCCATGACGAAGGGCGATCCGCAGGGCCGTGCGTCATGCCGGGGGAGTCCGGGCCCTGAGCAACCGCGCCCTGCCCCTCGCCGGACGCGGGGGCAGCGTCCCGGCTCTCCAGGAGGGACGGAGGCAGATCCTCGGGCATGATGGAGTTCCCGGAGGCCATGAGCAGGCCGCGCTCCACGACGTTCTCGAGCTCCCGGACGTTTCCGGGCCAGCGGTAGCCGAACATTATGCGGAGCGCGTCCGGGTGGAAGCGTATGGGTTCAGTCCCTTCCGGGGTGCGCTTCCTGAGGAAGTGGTCGGTCAGGATCCCGAGATCGTCTATGCGGTCGCGCAACGGGGGCAGCGGGATGTGGAGGACGTTAAGGCGGTAGAAGAGGTCCTCCCTGAAGCGGCCGTGCTTCACCTCTTCCTCGAGCACCCTGTTGGTGGCGGCCACTATGCGCACGTCCACCTTGATGGGCTTGTTGCCGCCGCCCACCCTCTCAATCACGCGCTCCTGGATGGCGCGGAGGAGCTTCACCTGGACGTTCTGGTCCATCTCCCCCACCTCGTCCAGGAACAGGGTGCCGCCGTCGGCCAGCTCGAAACGGCCTGCCGAGGCCCTGTCCGCGCCGGTGAAGGCGCCCTTCTCGTGGCCGAAGAGCTCGCTCTCCAGCAACGACGCGGACAGCGCCGAGCAGTTCACGGCCACGAACGGCCCCGCCGCCCGCGGCCCGCTGTAGTGGAGGGCCTTCGCCACCAGCTCCTTGCCCGTGCCCGACTCGCCGGTGATGAGGATGTTGGCCTGGGCCCTCCCCACGGCCACCTTGTCGAGGAGCTGGTAGAGCTCCAGCATGGGCTTGGACTTGCCGATGAGGTTCCCGAAGCTGTGGCGGTCCTTCAGCTCGTCCCGGAGGAGCTTGTTCTGCCTCCCCAGGCGGGAAAGCTCCAGGGCCTTCGCCACGGTCCTCACCAGATCGTCGTTATTGTAGGGCTTGGTCAGGTAGTCGAAGGCACCCTGCTTCATGGCCTTCACGGCCAGCTCCACCGTCCCGTGGGCCGTGAGCATTATGACCGGCACCTCCGGGCGGGCCTTCTTGGTCTTCTCCAGGAGATCTATGCCGCTGCCGTTGGGCATGGTCATGTCCGTCAGCACCAGATCCACCTCCGGGTCCTCGGAGAAGATCTGGAATGCCTCGTTGCCGCTCCCCGCGGTCAGGACCGAGCAGCCCTCCTCCACGAGGATGTCGCCTATGATCAGCTGGTAGTTGGGCTCGTCGTCGACGATCAGGATCTTGCCTTCCATGGTAAACTGCTCGGCCTCCCGCGCCTCGCGGCGCGTGTCGCTGTCCGGGGACGCGCCTGGCGTTCCGGAGGGAGGGGTTCTGGCGGTCTTGCAAAGTGCCCCGGGCGGCACGTGTCCCCGGAGAAGCCGGCTCGGGGCGTCCGAACCCTCCCGAAAGTCCGGGACCTCAGGACCCTCCAGAGAGTCGGGCCGTCCGGACCCTCCCGAAAGTCCGGGAACTCAGAACCCTCCAGAGAGTCGGGCCGTCCGGACCCTCCCGAAAGTCCGGGAACTCAGGACCCTCCAGAGAGTCGGGCCGTCCGGACCCTCCCGAAAGTCCGGGAACTCAGGACCTTCCAGAGAGTCGGGCCGTCCGGGCGTCCCGACCTCTGAATACGAGGCAGCACGGCGTGTCCGAGCAGTCCTGGCAACGCCGGGTGGCCGGCCAAGAGAGGAGGCGGCTCCAAAGGGCCGCGTCTCAGGAGAGGATCCTGACGAAGCGCCACGGCCTCAGGAAGGGATAGCCGGCAACCTGCCCGGGCATCCGGCCACCGTCCGGGGAGAGGGAACAGCGGCCGGGAGGGACTGCCGGCCCCGGCACCGCCATGGGCCCCTCCGTCAGGATGCTGCCACACTCTAAAGTACGTAGCCTCGAAAAAAAAGTCTTCGCCAGTCCTTTCCGACAGGCCGAACCTCCCTGTTCCCAGGCTCCCCATTCCACGGCTCCCCGTTCCCCGGCTCTCCGGTTCCCCGTTCCCCGAATCCCTGCCGTCATGGCGTGACCTCCTGCCGGATGCACGATCCTGCGCTGTCAGGAGGCCCTTGGCGACACCGGGTTCGGGATCCGGAGGATGCCAACAGGGGCCGGCGCCCGTCAGGGAAAGGCCCCCGCAGGGCGCCCGCTGTCGCCAGGACCTCGGGCGCCCAGGGGGGCTCCGTACAAAGGCCGGCTCCGGGTCGGGCTCCCCCCCTTCCCTTTGCCGGCCTCCGGGCCGCCCGCGCGGCCCGGCCCGGTCAGCCCTCCCCCTGGCCGTCCGGGGCAAGGGGGAGGCTGATAGTGACTTCCAGTCCGTGTCCCTCGACGTTCGCGATCTCGCCCTCCTCGACGTTCCTCAGGACCAGCCGGCCGCCGTGGCCCTCCACTATGTTGCGGACCAGCACCAGGCCCAGGCCCGTGCCCTTGGTCTTGGTGGTGAAGAAGGGCTTGAACAGGCTCTCCAGGGCTGCGGCGGTGATGCCGGGGCCGGTGTCGGTCACCTTCACGGCGACGCAGGGCGGCAGGCCGGCGCCGCCCGGATCGAGCGCGGTCGTGACGGTCAGGAGGCCGCCCTCGGGCATGGCCTGGATGGCGTTCACCAGGATGTTCATGAAGGCGCGGTGGAGCAGGGTGGCGTCGGCCATGATGACGCCGGGATCCTCCCTCAGCCCGGCCCTGAGCTCCACCCCGGCCCGGGACATGTCGACTTCCAGGAGGACGAAGATCTCCTCCAGGATGTCCTCCACCACAGCCTCGCTCATGCGGGGCTTCTGGGGACGGGCGAAGTCCAGGAAGTCGGTCACGATCCTGGAGAGCCTGGTGGACTCGTCCACTATGGCCCCGGAGAGCCTGGCCAGCTTGGGGTTGTCCTTCAGGCTCCGGGAGAGGTAGTCCGCGGAGGAGTTTATGATGCCCAGGGGGTTGCGGATCTCGTGGGACACCGTGGCCACCATGCGGCCCAGGTTCACGAGCCTCTCCGCCTGGTTCAGCCTCTCGTTCAACGCCGCCTTCTCGGCGTTCCTCTGGTTGATGATGTCCTCGCCCCGGGCGACCACCATCCTCAGGGCGAAGGTTATGAAGATCGTCGCCCCCACGGCTATGGCCAGGGCCGCGTACTGCATGGCGGCGATCTGGCGGTACTCGGCGGTGACGTCGCGGGTGATGGCGAGCACACCGGAGACGCCGGCCGAGGCGTAGTCCTCCATGGCCTTGAAGCACCTTATGGAGAACTCCCCCCTGGGGAAGAAGCCGCCGACGAGGAAGCTCCCCTCCTGACGGCGGATGGCGGTGCGTGACAGGAGCCTCGCCCGGTACTCCTCGCGCCCGGCCCTGCCCGTCTCCCTCCAGACGCTCATGAGGCCGCCGTAGACGCCGGGCGCCCTTGCCGGTCCGGTGTCCGGGTCGGGCATGACGGCGCGGTTTATGGCCTCCAGGTACGCCCCCATGGGCTCGGCGAACTCCCCGTGGGGCTCCAGCTCGCCGGTCTCGGGGGAGGGCCGGTAGACCACCACCGGCTCCGCCGAGTCAGAGGTGTAGATCCTCATCCCGAACCGGGGCTCGTAGAGGTCCACCCGGCTGATGTCGAAGCCGTAGACCGTGTCCTCTATGACGGAGTTCAGGAGCGTGTACGGCTCCGGATCCGAGAGCCTGGCGTTCCCCCTCACCGTGTAGCTGGGGATGAGGAAGTTGTTGAACATCTGGTAGTTCAGATTGTCCATGATCATGACGGTGTCGTCCACGATCCTGGCGTAGATGATGTCCTCGGCCTTGGTGCTCATGATCACGGCGAGCGAGAGGCAGCTGGCGAAGATGACCGCTATGGCCACGGAGGAGAAGTACTTGACCAGCCTGAACTTCTTCTCGAACTTGCGCTCCTGCTCCTGGCGGCCCTCGGCATGCTCCCCGGCAAGGCCAGGAGAGCCCTCGGACTTGGCCGCTCCCGCGGCGAGCTCCCCGAAGCCTGCGGAGGGAAGGGAGCGGGCGAGCCCGGCATCGCCCGTGCCTCCGGGGGAAGGATCGGCCTCCGCGCCCGAGGACCCGGAGCCCCCGGAATCACCGGAGCCGCCCGAGCCCCCGGAATCACCGGAACCTTCGGAGTCACCCGTGCCGCCGGAATCCCCGGAACCGCCGGACACACACGGGCAGCCGTAATCCACTGAACCGTCGGAGACGCCGGAGCCACCGGGTTCTCCCGTGCCCCCGGAATTGTCCGGACCTTCGGAGCCTTCGGCGCCTGCCGGGCCGGCGGCGGGAGCTCCGGCACCGGACCCCGCCTTTCCGGGACCGGCCACTTCCTGGGAAGCGGGTCGGCCGGAGGCGAGCTCGGAAGGGATCTCCCGCGGAGTCTCGGGAAAAGGCGGGAGCCGCCGCTCCCCCCCGGCGGGGGGGGAGGCGTCCGTGGGGCGCTTCACGTGACGGGGGCCCGGCCTACTTCAGGATGTACTTCTTCTTCGCGGCCAGGCCCTTGGCGTACCTGTCCTTGAAGTCGGAGTATCCCTGGCGGCCCATGAGGCCGTAGGTGAAGCGCTTGCCGAGCTCGACGCCGGGCTGGTCCAGGGGATCGATCCCGTACAGGCTCCCTGAGACCACCGCCGCGACCTCCAGGGTCTGGAGGAGGTAGCCGACGGTCGCGGCAGAGATCTTTGGCAAGGCCAGGGTCATGTTGGGCCTGCCGTTCTCGGCCAGGGCCCTGGCCACACCCTGGCGCTCGGAGGATATGAGCTCGCCCAGGGTTCGCCCGCCCAGGTAGGCCAGCTCCTCGTGGTCCTTGAAGATGGGGGGGATGTTCACCTGGTGGCGGTAGCTGTCCGGCCCCAGGAAGCAGATCGTCTTCTCCTCCGACCCCTCCATGTACATCTGGAGCTGGCTGTGCTGGTCGGTGACGCCCAGGGCCTTCACGGCGGTCTGGCAACAGGGGTTCGGGGATCCGTCGAGCTTCGCGGCCTTGCCGAGCGACTCGTTCCAGAGCTGGCCGAACCACTCCCCCGTGCGGGAGAGGGCGTCCGCGTAGGGCATCATGACCAGGATGTTGCGCTTCTTCGCGGTCGTGAGCATGTAGTTCAGGCCGGCGAACACGTAGGCCTTGTTGGCCGAGGGGGGCTTTCGGGCGTCCTCCTGGGCACGCGCGGCGCCTCCCAGAAGATCGGTGATGTTCACGCCCACCATGGCGAGCGGGGCTATGCCCACCGGGGAGAGCGCCGAGTACCTGCCGCCCACGCCCGGCGGCACGGCGAGCGAGCTGAAGTCGCCCTCGTCGGCTATCTTCCTCAGCACCCCCTCCTTGGGATCGGTCGTTATCAGCAGGTGATCCTTTATGGCGGAGCGGCCCAGGGTCCTCTGGAGCTGGTCGTAGACAATCATGAACTGGCTCATGGTCTCCGCGGTCGAGCCGGACTTGGAGATCACGTTGAAGAACGTGTTCTTCAGGTCCAGGCCCTCGAGAACCGCCGCGAACCCCTCGGGGTCCACGTTGTCGCAGACTATCAGCCTCGGCCACCCCCTCTTGGCGCTGGCGAGCTCGTTGTGGTTCAGCGGCCTCAGGGCGTTGAAGATGGCGAGCGCCCCCAGGGCGCTCCCGCCTATCCCGAGGACCACCACGTTCTCGTACCGCTTGCGGCCCATCTCGGCCAGCTTCCTGGCCGCCTTGGCCGTGTCGGGATCCCGCGGGAGGTCCATGAAGGGCAGCGCGCCCTTCCTGTAGCGGGCCTCCACGTCCTTGTGAGCCGCCGCGAGAAGCCCCTTCATCTCCGTGAGGTCCTCAGGCCCCAGCCCCTTGGACCCTATCGCGTCCGAGGTGAGGTTGTTGTAGTCCAGGGTCAAGAACTCGTCGGAATCCTCCTTGACGGGGGGTTTCGGCTTTTTGTCAGGCATTACGGTCCCTTTCTCCGGCAAGGTCTCGCCCGCCGGGCGGCCCGGGCCGTCCCGGCCGGGGTCAACGCTGAAGAGGGCCTGCCGTCCCCGGGAGGACGGGCGGCCGCCCGCCGGTGCGGACGGCATCAAGCCGCGAAACGCGCGACTAAACTATATCAGATTTTTCACGAAATTCAAGATCTAGTCTGCGGCTTCGCGTCGCCAGCTTCCCTGGGAGGTTTCCGGGCCCTCGGCGACGCGGCCTGCCGTCCGCCCCTTGCGCCGGAACGCAGCGGAAGGCACAGGACGGCTGCGGAAGGACCAGAAAGGCCGGGAAATCCAAGACTAAAGTCCGTGACATGCCGCCACGGCACTGAAGCCGCGCACGGCCCCCGGACAGAAAGGCGTTTTCCTGACCTCGTCACATGCTTCCGGGAAGCCGACTCTCGGGCATGAATGCCTGCGTTTCAAGCGGAAATGATGAAATTGAAGTCAAAGGCAAATGTTTTAAAATTAGAAATCTATCATTATGTTCAAACAAACTTAACATCAATCCAAAAAATTTATATTCAATTCATTACATATTTCTTTAATATAAAATGTATATATTGATTTCACCTTTGATTTCTTATTTATTACGGATATTTAATATATGACACCAAATAATTTATACTGATAAATATCAGATTTATTATGGTATTTATTGATATTTTTCAGTTTGTATAATATTTATTGTGTCATAATATACTTTTATCATCATATGCGGAATGCTTGATATATTCTGATATATTTATAATTATTAAATAATAATTATCTTCAAATATATCATTAGTATCATGATCGCCTAAAATAATCACGCAATATCAAGGAAAACAATTTATATAAATTAATAATTTTTTAAATTTTATATATCAATTATATTATCGCCAACATCAATATTATTACCTAACGACTGTGATGCTTGGCTGTTTTGTGAAAATTATATTAGATCGATAAATTAATGGTATATGTTTGGAATAATTATACAGATATACACTATATAAACCAAGTCATATTAATTTTTATTTAATAATTTTATTATACAATATTAATAAATATTTCTCCATAAAATATCATGTTTCGAATGCCAATCTTTGTCACGTCTGAAAAATCATTTAGTAAATGATAATTAATTATTTAAGTAAAATGACGTCGCGACAATTTATCAGCATGACTGTCCGCTGTTGACTTTCCCCTCCAGCTCCTTTGCCTACCGAAGGGGCAAGGGCAGTGCCCTGTGTCCGTTCTCGGGGCAGGTTGCCCCGGGAACGGAAGAGGCTGAGCCGGCACCTGGGACAGCTCGTCCTGAACCCGGAGGAAGGCCTGTCCGTATCCTCAGGAAACCCGCCTGCGCTCGGAGGAAGGCGGCCCAGGCCCACCAGGATGCCGCCCTTGACGCCGAGGGAGTCCGCAATTGGCTCGAAGGAAGTATCTGTTCACAGACGAAAGCGGGGGAACCTACAACAGGACCAAGATCTTCATCATTCCTGGTGCAGGACGGCCTTCCTCCGGGGCCTGGACGTCTTTCCTCCAGAGTCAGAGCGGCTTTCCTCCAGAGTCAGTGCGGCTTTCCTCCAGCTCCAGGACAGGCTGCCTCCGTGGCCAAAGCGCCCATCCTTCAGCTCCAGGAAAGCCTACCTCCGTAGCCAGCGCGGCCTTCCTCCATCTCCAGGACAGGCTGCCTCCGTGGCCAGAGCGCCCATCCTCCAGCTCCAGGACAGGCTGGCTCCGTGACCAGGGCGGCCTTCCTCCAGTTCCAGGACAGGCTACGTCCGTGGCCAGGGCGGCCTTCCTCCAGTTCCAGGACAGACTGCCTCCGTGGCCAGGGCGGCCTACCCGTGAACGGATACGTTGAATCGTCACGGGCAGAGGCCGCGCCGCTCCCCCCGGCGCAAGCCAGCTCCTTCCCGCAGATCAAGCAGGCCTGCCGCCGCCTGACGGCAAGCCCCTCCCCCGGACCATGGCGGTCATCGTCAGCCGCCGGGCCAGCTCCCTTTCGGCACCTGTCTGCTCTCATCCATAATTGGGCCGGCCACCCTTTGGCAGGAGGCCTGCCTTGGCCGTGGACTGTCACCCTGACATCCCCATCACCGGGATCCCCCTCCATTCTTGTCGCCCCAGGCCTCCTTCGCCTCCCTCCCGGTCCCCGCCGGCAACCCCAGCCCCGATCCACGGGTTGCCCCGGTTCCCCTCCGGGACGCTTGCCCTCCGGTCTGACCGCTTCACCGAACCGAGTCCCGCCGGAGCCCGCAACCCCGCTTCCCGGTTGGCCCCGGCCCCTCCGGGACGCTTGCCCGCCCGCCTGATCTCCTCACCGAACCGAGTCCCGCCGGCACCTGATGCCCCCGCTTCCCGGTTGGCCCCGGCTCCCCTCCGGAACGCCTGCCCACCCGACTGAATCTCTTCACCGAACCGAGTCCCGCCGGAACCTGATGCCCCCGCTCCCCGGTTGGCCCCGGCTCCCCTCCGGGACGCCTGACCTCCGGCCGAACCACCGTATCGCCGAGCCGAGTCCCCGCCATCACCCTCTTCCAGGCCCCGCCCTGCTCCCCCGCCGACCCTGGAAGCGGGAAACGGAGCCACAGGGCAGTCCTGTGTTAACTACGGATTGATCAAAATCCTCAATGCTGGGATAATGGGGGCAACCGTCGCAACATGTACCCTTGGGCAACGGCCAGCCTCGCAGCGCCGCATGGCACGACCTATCAGGTCGATTTCCCAGAGGCCTTCCCAATGACTGCCACTGAAGACAAGCTAAGAAGAATTGCCCGGGAGATCCTCGCCATGGACGAGGGCGACCTAATGGCGCTCCTTCCCAACTACCAGGACCGCATGGAGAACTACTCCACCATTCACGAGTGGGAGGAGGCGGTGCTCCTCTACTTCCTCATAAACGGATACCGCATCAAGAACATCCAGTTCTGCGAGAGAGTAAACCAGCTGAACTCCCGGCCCAAGCAGGAGGACCGCCGCCCGAAACTGAGCCTGGTCCCTCCCCCGGACGAGGAGGCCACCTGAGGAGGAGGCCCGCAGCGGGAAGGCCGGGAGCCGGTCGCGGGCCGTGCCAAGAAGGGAGAGCGCCTGAACCGGAACCTGCTCAAAGCTGGGATCCCGAACCTTGACGGGCTCCCGTCCGGGCAGCAGGTGCAGCTGCGACCCTGGAAGGACGCGGGAGCCGAGCCGCCGGCCTGGAAGGGAGCCGAGAACTGGGCTGGTTACTTGCAGGACAGGGGAGAAGGCAGGCCGGTCCGTCACAAGCCTTTCACCCTGCGGAATCCTCTGCCCCCGGAAGACCCGCTCTCTCCCTGAACGGCCTTCCGCCTTCCGGCACGGGCTTCGGCCTCTGGAAGATGCCCCGCCCTCCCGAAACGGCCTTGCGCCTTCCAGCATGGCCTCCGGCCTCGGGAAAATGGCACCGCCCTCCCGGAACGGCCTTCAGCCTTCCGGCATGGCCTTCGGCCTGAGGCAGAACGGCGTGCCTCCTCCCGGAAGGCCGCGCCCTGCCTGCCCCGGGACCCGGTCGTCACCGCCTCACGATTGAGATTTTGGCCGCCCGCGGGCGGCCGGCCTGTTTCCGGGACCGGGGCTAGCCCGGCCTGACCGGAGCCAGGACACCGCCCCAGGGGGGAGGGAACAGATGAGCAGATTCGGAGATGGCTGGAGGACCGCCGGTTTCCTGGCGCCGCTCACGGCACTGCCGTCCCTTTACGGGACGGGCGACCTGGGGCCGGAGGCCGAGAGGATGGCCGCGTTCGTGCATGAGGCGGGAGGGCACCACTGGCAGATCCTGCCCCTGAACCCGACCGCCCCGTCCCTGGGGAACTCCCCGTACTCGGGGTTCTCGGCCTTCGCCATATGGGAGATCCACGTAAGCCCGGAGATCCTCTTCAGGGACGGGCTCCTGGACCGGGCCGACCTGAGGGGCCTGGAGATCCCCCCGGGCCCCAGGACCGACTACCCCAGGGTCATCGCGGCCAAGCGGGAGGCCCTGGACAGGGCCTTCAGGAACTCCGAGCGCGGGCTCCTGGACGACCCGGCCTTCCGGGGCTTCATGGAGATGAACTGCGCGTGGCTGGACGACTACGCCCTCTTCACGTCGGCGAAGGAGCGGCTGGGCGGGATTCCCTGGACCGGGTGGCCGCAGGACCTGAAGGACCGCCGCGACGGGGCCCTGAAGTTCTGGGGCACTGAACTGTCCCGCGAGATACTGAGGGTGAAGTTCGGGCAGTGGAGGCTCTTCGGCCAGCTCATGAGGCTCAAGGCGAAGCTGGCGGAACTTCACGTGGGCCTCGTAGGGGACGCCGCCTTCTACGTGAACCACGACTCCGCGGACGTGTGGGCGAACCGGAGGCTCTTCAGGCTCGACGCGGAAGGCGAGACCGCCCTCATGGCAGGCGTTCCCCCTGACTACTTCTCCGAGCACGGCCAGCTCTGGGGCAACCCGGTCTACGACTGGCCGCGGCACCGCGAGGACGGCTACGCCTGGTGGACGCACAGGATACTCCACAACCTGGGGCTCTTCGACTGGACTCGCCTGGACCATTTCAGGGCCTTCGCGGCCTGCTGGACCGTCTCGGCCGACGGCAGGACCGCCAGGACCGGGGAATGGTCCCCGGGCCCGGGCCTGGACCTCCTGGGCCGGGTCAGCCCCGGCAGTGACCTGAACATCATAGCCGAGGACCTGGGCATGATCACCCCGGACGTGACGGAGCTCCGGCGGGCCCGGGGCTTCCCCGGCATGCGGGTCCTGCAGTTCGGGGCGGGTGACCCGAAGGGCATGTCCACCCACTGCCCGTTCAGGATCGAGCCCGACAACGTGTGCTACACGGGCACCCACGACTCGAACACCACCAGGGGATGGTACCGCGGGGAGCTGGACGACAAGGGCAGGCGGGCGCTGGACATGCTGGCCGGCCGCAGGCTGGACGAGTCTTCCGTCTCCCGCGCCATGACCGCCCTCGTCTGGACGTCTCCCGCGTCCATAGCCGTTACCACCCTGCAGGATCTCCTGAACCTCGGCGAGGACTGCCGCACGAACCTTCCCGGCTCCCCCCGCGGCAACTGGGAATGGCGCATGGAGAGCTTCGCCCCGCTCGACGAGCGCCTCGCCGCCGAGATGGCCGAGCTCGGTGCCGTCGCAGGGAGGGACGGGTGGTCGCACCCGAACACCCTCACCTACGAGGAGGCCGCCGGCCCTCCTGAGTCGGCGAAAGATTAGGCGCTCCGGGGCCGGGCAAGTACCCGTCGCCTCCCAGGCCGTCTCGGCCCGGAGACGACGCCTCGCCCCGCGCCCCGGTCCGCTGGGCTTCAGCCGCCGGCTCCTGGACATGGGGCCGGCGGCTTCTTTTTGAGACTGCAGGGGCCGCCCGATGCCGGGCGAAGCTGACCAGCAGATGCCCGCAACCGCATGGGTCATCCCGGCAGATGACCGGAACCGCACGGTTCAGCCCCGCCGATGCCATGGTCTTCCAGGAACAGCCCAGCCCGATGCCCGGAACCGAGCTGGTCATCCCAGCAGATGACCGGAACCGCACGGTTCAGCCCAGCCGATGCCATGGTCTTCCAGGAACAGCCCTGCCCGATGCCCTGGACCGCGCGGGTCATCCCAGCTGATGACCGGAACCGCGCCGGTCAGCCCAGCCGATGCCAGGGGCTCCAGGAACAGCCCTGCCCGATGCCCTGGACCGCGCGGGTCATCCCAGCTGATGACCGGAACCGCACGGGCCAGCCCTGCAGATGCAAGGGTCTCCAGGAACTGCCCAGCCGGGATCCGCTCGAGCGATGTCAGTGGCCGGCGCTGCCAGGCACGGCCCTGCCGATGTCCGGCATGTTCCCGGCCTTGCCGGGCAGCCCTGCCACGGCTGGCTTCCCCGCCCCGCCAACGGGAGCCGCGCGGACACGGTGCGGCGGCCGGGCCCCTCCGTGAAGGTGCCGGACGGTCAGGCCGGACGTTCCGCGGGCCAGGGTCCCGGAGCCGGACCACGGGGTCACGTTGGAAAGTCCCGGAAACTGAATGCGGACGACGAGCCCGGAGTTCCCGGCAGGACCCCGGCGAGCCCAAGGCTGGCCCCTTCGCCCACAGTCAAACTATGTTAAGATTGCGGGTGGGTCGGGCGCTGGCCCCGCAGGAGGCCGGATCCAACCCGGGCCCGCCCCTTAACCCAGCGTGTCGGGGCCCTCACGTGTGTCCTGCCCTCCCCCCGCTTTCCGTTGCCCCTTTGCCTCCAACCCAACCTTTGCCGTTGCCTGCTGCCTAACAAAAACAGGTCCTGACATATGAAGACCTTCGCCGAACTCCACCGCCGCCTGATAGGGCTCGTCTCCGGGCTGGACGGGGAGGTGTGGGACAATCTCCTGGCCTCCCTGAACCCCCCGAGGGAAATCCCGCGCGACTCCATGATCCAGGATCTGGCCTTCAGGGACGCCAAGGCCCTGGGAGGCTACGTGCCGGATCTGAGGAAGGTCATGAAGGACACTTCCCCGAAGGACCTCGCCGCCGAGGAGTACAAGGCATTCTGCGGCATAGCCGCCCTCTACAACCTTGCCGCCAGGCTCCCCGTCGTCCTCCTGAGCATCCCGGACTATGCCGAGAACCAGAACCTCATAGAGCTCTACAACGGCTACCGCCAGACGCTCTCCGAGATTTTCGCGTACCTGGCCTTGGCCGAGAAGCAGGCCGGCGGGACCCCCGCGGGCTGAGCCGGACCCGTTCCGGAGGAGGCCCGGGGGAGACCCGGAAGAAGCTTGCCGGCATCGTCCGCAGCCGAAGCCTCCTGTTGCCCGGAAGACGAGAGCTCCCGGCCTTCCAGGAGCTCTCAGGCCTCGCCTCTCTGCCACGCCGCCCTTCTTCCCGCCCTGCCGGGACTTCCGCCTTCCCGGCCTTGCGGGAACTCTCCGGCCTTCCCGCCCGATCTGGGCTCCAGGCTTCCCGGAGCTCTCCGGGCCGCCCCCCTGCCGGGACTCCGCAGCTTCCAGACTCTCACGAAACTCTCCGGCCAGCCGTCCCCGCCTGCTCCCGGCCCAGCCTGGGGTGCCGGCTTCCCGCCTTCCGGGCCCACTCCGGCCCCGCAGCCCCGCCGGGAGTCGCCGCTTTCATGCCTCCCATGAACTCTCCTGCCTTCCCGTCTGACCTGCCCCCCCTGCTTCCCGGCCTTCCCGCCTGAGCTAGGCCCCCGGCTTCCCGCCCTTCCCGCCTGAGCTAGGCTTCCGGTCTCACGGCCTTCCCCATGACCTGAGTTCCCGGTTTCACGGCCTTCCCGTCTGACCTGGGCCTCCGGCTTCACGGCCTTCCCCATGACCTGGGCTCCCGGTTTCACGGCCTTCCCGTCTCTTTCCGGGCCACCTCCCCCCTGCTGAGACTCCCAGCTTTCGAGCCTCGCCGTGCTCCCGTGCCTGATCTCAAGGCCCCCGTATGGCCGACTCCGCTTACTCCGGGCCGGCCCGGAGCCCGGCTCCGGGACCCGGAGACAACTTCAGGGCTCTCGGGCCGGCTCGGAATCGCGCCACGCCAAGGGCCTCGGCCCGTCCGCCCTGCCATGCATCCTGCGTCTGCCGCCCTGGCTTTCCCGCGGAAGCAATCCCGTTTCTGCCCGATCCCCGCCCGGCTCTTCTGCAGCAGCCGGAGCCGGACCCTCGCCTGCCGGCCGCCTCGTGACTGCAGGCGCCCGGCCGACACCCCCGCCTGCCTGCCCCTCCGGCAGGCTCGCCTCACTCCAGGAAAGGCCTGCCGATCAGCCATGGACCCCAGCCAGGACAAGGACCTTTCACGGGGCGGCAGCCCCCCTCACGATCCGGACGGGACTCCGGAGCTCCTGGACATCTTCCGCCACGCCTGGCCGGTGGTCTGGGAGAGGCCCCTGGCCGCCATCGGCTTCGTCGCGGCCCTGGCCGTGGTGGAGACCGTGTCGGACCGCGCCAGCGAGACCCTGCTCGCCCCCTTCATGCCGGCCGTCTCGGAGTTCATGGCCAAGGGGCCCGGCGACACGGCGGCCGCCGCCGGCCTCGCCCGCGCCATGGACACCCACGGGGGATTGCGGCTTGCCCTGGGGACCCTAGTCCCGTTCCTCGTGATGCCCTTCGTCACCTTCGCCATGTGCCGGGCGGCGCTGTCCCTGTGGGACGGCTACTCGCCCAGGGCTGGGGACCTGGCTTTCTCGCTCGCGAGCTACGCCAGGGCGCTCACGGTGTTCCTGTTCCTGAGCGTCTACGGCATGGCCCTGGGATGCCTGACCGCACTGATGGCCCTCCCCCTGTGGGCCCTGGTCAAGGCCTCCGGTGGCGGGCCGGGATTTCTCGTGGGGGCCCTCGCTTCAGTGGCGGGCGCGCTCCTGTGGGCACACCTGGTCTGGCCGCTTGCGAGACGCTACCTTTTCCTGCAGTTCTTCGTCTATTTCCGGATGTCCGACCACCCCGGCCTGGGGGGGCTCCTCCGCGAGGCCGTGGAGCTGAACCGGGCCCTGGCCGCCTGGCCGTCCCACCTGAACGTTCTGTGCGCACTGGCCCTGGCGGTGGCGGCGGGGGCGCTCATCCTGGCGGGGGCCGTCCTGGCGCTCTCCTCCCGCCTGGAGCCCAGGGAGGCCTCGATGCTGTTCGCTAACGGCATCTACCTCACGGCGTTCCTGTGGCCGGCCGTGACGGCGGCTGGCTTCTACCGGCTGTGCCTAAGGCCCTCCGAGGACGTCTACCTGCCCGGGGCCGCTCCCGGAGACGAAGCTCCCGGAGACGAAGGACCCGGAGACGGCGGCAGCTGACCCGCACGGGAAGTGCCTGGTGGCGCCGCTCCCAGAAACCAGGAAGGTCACTGAGCCGGAAGAGAAGCTCCCTGCGGCGGATGTCTATGGCCGGCTGAATAGTTCCTCAGTCTGTATCCGTTCACGGGTATGTTGACCTGGCCACGGAGGCAGCCTGTCCTGGAGCTGGAAGAAGTCCGCTCTGACCTGGAGGGAGTCCGTTCTCGACTCGGGGAAGTCCGCTCTGGGCTGAAGGAAGTCCGTTCTGAACTCGTGGGAAGCCGCTCCGGACCTGGATGAAGGCCGCTCTGACCTCAGGGGAAAGCCATCCTGCACCAGAAATGAGGATGTTCTGGATCCTGCTGTTGAAGGTTCCTCTGCTTTCGTCTGTGAACAGATACAATTTTAAATTATATACACCATTATCAAATTATTAATTATTACCTGAAACTCCAAATCATAGAACATATGTAAAGATATTAATTAGAACAATTAACGAAATATTCATATGTTATAAAACAGGACAAATAATTTAATTGAATTCTTGTCCTATCACCAAAAATTGATTTATTATGAAGAATAGCATATTATCAAACATTACAACAAAACATAAAAATGAAGGAACGCCAATAAAAGTCTATATGGTTCTTAATGAATCATTTAATAAATTAATTAATATTTTAAATTTCATAATTAAAAGTCGTGAATAACCAGGGAAATATATAGTTAATCGGTTGAATTATAAAATGACAATATAATATAAGCCATGAAAATATATCACATAAATTCATCTTAATATTAAATCTAAGCGCAATAGAAATTGCATATTAAATATAGAGAGATTATATTTAATGCAATTCACCAAAATTATTATTTATTCAGAATGCTTTTTATTATGTTAATTGTGTGTATTGTAATATCATTTGAAATTATAAATATTCCACCTCTTCGCATTAACGTATTAACAATTGCATTGTCTTTGATTATCAAGTTAAGTTAAAGTTCATTGCTTTATTGTATTGAAAATCAAATATTATTCTATTGAATAATATTCTGAATAATCTTCGGAATAACTTGTAATTCAAGAAAATAATTGAAATGATATTTTCAATCCAAAATTTAATTATTGATATTGGATACATGATTTCAAATGTCAATTAAATATAAAATATTTATATCTATTAATCGAATTATTATAATGTCTCTTATACAAGGAAATGCTGTGTTGAATATAAATAAACTAATTTATCTTCTGGACATAAAAGCACAATAATCATGATACTTTTATACAAAAATTACATATCAAAACGCTAATATCTTTGGGGAACATTGAAATTTATATAAATAAATATAATTTTAAATGCATAATCCAAATAATTGAATTTAAATAACCCGATTATTATATCGATATTTAAATTCAAGAATTAACAAGCGCTGTTAGTATAATTATTGAATGCTAAGCCATTTAATATCGATATAATTATTTCAAAAATAATGTATATTTTTCCATCTAACATCACCAAATTATTTTTAATCGTCAATATCATAAGTTGCAAATAATGGCTGTGGTTTACAATGTATTGAGTTTTAAAATACAGGATATCTAACAATACAATCGTTGTCAGCCTTTAATAGCTAACACAAACTCAAATATTTTAAAATGCTTCATTTAAATAAACTTCATTTTAACAAGCTTCAAAGGTCTCGTGTTACGCAATGATTGTCATGCTGGTAGTTGCATCAAATTGAATTGAGAATCCGTAGTGAAAAAACACGTAGAACGAAACTTCACAGTTTATCATTTCCGAATCTGGTCCAGGCTGAAAATGGAGAATTAAAGAAGATGGATGCTCCGGAGTGTCTGACAGTTCTCTTTCCACCAGCTACACCTGCACGAAGCTGTGCCCGCAAGAAGGGAGAACGGTTCTTCTCGCCTTGACGGGCGGCATGGAAGGGACAAGGCTCGTTCCGCCCTGCCCTCAGACAGATGTTTCACGCAATGGGCTTCATGGCAAAAAGGAATTGCCGATATGGCAATTGGCCAGCTTTTCTAAAAGATATCCCGCTAATGGTATAACTAGATTTACAAAGCTCTATAAATTGAAGCTAAAAATGGTTTCTGAAACAACTGGCCCACCGGCGCTCCGAAACTCCACTCCAGGCCAGGGCCTTGCTTTCCGAAGACAAGTCACGTAGAATCTCCGGTGTTAGCTGAGCATCCCGGTTGCCCGGCTGCCTAACACGAAACAGAATCCGGACTCAAGAGGCGGACAAGCTTTGTATCTAGGGAGCAACATCGGCTGGATGGAGACCTGGCTCATCTGGATTTTGACTTTAGTCATGATAATGAGGCTTCTGTCCAGTTCTGTCTGCAGGGCGGATAACACAGACGAAGACCCGATCCTGAAATGGATTATGTTCCTTGAGGCTAGGCCGCTTAAGGATTACGTTCAAAAATCATTAACACACCTGGATCTCAAATCCGTTCTGGAATTACTGGGTGTAGACCCCGAACTCATCCCGGGCGCAAAGTCGGTCAACACCGAACTGTTCGACTGGATAATGCGATTAAATCGTTCTGACTTGATTATTCAGCTGAACGATGGCTCCATACTCATTATCGAATTTCAGTCCACCGGTGACAACCACGATATCTTCCGTTTCATGAGGTACAGCATCTTGTTGGCGGAACGGATCTTGCTCGAGAATGAGTTCTTGGACGAGAATGAGAGGTACAAAAACATTCCGCGGATCAGGGTAATCGTCGTCTATACCGCAACTGTAAAGAATCACCCGTTTCCGTCCTATCCTTTCAACCCTCACTCCGGCCTGGACGCCGTTACCGGCAACATCACCCAGATCTTTCTGGACAATTTGTTAGTCCTGAACAAGACAGTCGAAAAAGCCCATGTCATGAACGAGTCATGGAATGGCGAGGGTCCTTTGCCATTCTCGCGGACCGACACTGTCGAGTGGTTTTGGTGCCCGCTCGGGGCATTGCCGGACGACCCCTCGGAGGCGTACGCGGCGATCGAGAAATATCTCGAGGAGGCGCGTGACATGGCGGCAAAGGCCAGGGACCCGCGTATCCTCTTCAGGTCTATATTCAGCGTCATGGCGCGCAGAAACGTTGTCAAGCGGGAAACTATCTACAAGTTCTTGGAGGAAGCACTTAACATGGGTTTCAACAACGCTATGTTCTTTGACGAGTTCACAAACGGACAGTACTCGAGAAACGTGGAGGCCTTCGCTGCGGAGAAGGCCGCCTTAGAGGCGGAGAAGGCCGCCGCCTTGGCCGCCGCCGCCGCCTTGGAGGCGGAGAAGGCCGCCGCCTTGGCCGCCGCCGCCTTGGAGGCGGAGAAGGCCGCCGCCTTGGCCGCCGCCTTGGAGGCGGAGAAGGCCGCCGCCGTGGCCGCCGCCTTGGAGGCGGAGAAGGCCGCCGCCTTGGCCGCCGCCTTGGAGGCGGAGAAGGCCGCCGCCGTGGCTGCCGCCTTGGAGGCGGAGAAGG
>JAISFP010000222.1 GCA_031263525.1 Deltaproteobacteria bacterium
CCGTGACCATGTGCCGCATCGTGGCCGTGACCATGGGCCGCATCGTGGCCGTGACCATGGGCCGCATCGTGTCCGTGACCATGGGCCGCATCGTGGCCGTGGTCATGGACCCCATCAAATGCTGAGGCATGACCATCGTCCCAACCGTGACCATGGGCCCCATATTTTCCGTAACCATGGCCCGCATCGTGGTCGTAACCATGAGCCGCATCGGAGCCGTGACCATGGGCAGCATCAATCCCATGCTCATGGACCACACCATGGCCGTGACCATAGAACTCGTCTCTGCCGTGGCCGTGACCGACGTACCCTCCGTAGGCACCGCCCTCTGGCACGAAGGGCGCGTACAGCCTGGTCACCGTCAGGCCCAGTCCGCTTGCGAGGTCTTCCAGGACCGGGTCCTCCGGGAACCTCGCCGTGAGGGGCCCGAGCTCCACCTCCGCGTGGCGGTTGCCCAGGTGGTAGGCGACCGAGACCAGCTGGCCCCAGCTCCCGGCACGGGCCTCGGACAGGGGTTCCGGCGCGGCCGAGACCGAGGCGAACTCCCCGTCCGGGCCGGCAAGGACGTCGCCAGGCCTCATCAGGGTCCCCCGGGTCAGCATGATCGCGGCCTCGCGCCCGTCGGAGAGAGTCGCCCTCTGGCGCGGCCTCCTGCGGGAGGCCGAGTCCAGGGAGATCTCGGCGCGAATGCCGTCGCCCTGCATCGGGCCCAGGTTGTCTGTGAAGGTGATCATAGGGGTTTAGTTTCGCTCAGGAGGCCAGGCGGCCTCCGGATTGCCGTGAGGGCTTTCCGCAAAGCGCGGAGCCTGAAAATTTATGTCACCTGTTGCGAATCCGCTCATGGCGGACATCTGTTCGCGGAGTGCAGACTGCCTGATTCCTGATGCCGTATGCCTGAACTTCCCTCATGACGCCCTGCCGTCCAGCCTTCCTCCTGCCTGCCTTCATCCTTCCGTTCCGCCTTCGTTCTTCCAGCCTGCCCTCGTCCTTCCTGCCCGCCTTCGTCCTCCCTCCCTGCCCGCCTTCGTCCTTCCTCCCAGCCCGCCTTCGTCCTTCCGCCCAGCCCGCCTTCGTCCTTCCTGCCTGCCTGCCCGCCTTAGTCCATCCTTCGTCCCGCCTTCTCGCCTTCCGGCCAGCTTCAGCCCTGCCTCCGGCCCGCGACCGCCTTAGAAAAGGAAGTACCTCTGCGCCATGGGGAGCACGGCGGCCGGCTCGGAACGCGCCACCTCCCCGTCCACGCGCACCTCGTAGGTCTGGGGATCCACCTCTATCTTCGGGAGGGCGTCGTTCAACACCATGTCCCGCTTCCCCAGGCTGCGGGTGTTGGCCACCGGGACAAGCCGGCGCAGGAGCCCCTTGTCCCTGAGCGAGATGGCTATGCCCCGCTCCAGGGAGACTGGCGACACGAAGGTGACCGAGGATGCCGGGGCCGCCGGGCCGAAGGCCCCGAACATGGGGCGGTAGTGCGAGGGCTGGGGCGTGGGTATGGATGCGTTGGGATCCCCCATGGGGGCCCAGGCGATCTGGCCGCCCTTAATGACCAGGCTGGGCTTCACGCCGAAGAAGGCTGGCCTCCACAGCACCAGGTCCGCCATCTTGCCGGGGGTGACCGACCCCAGGATGGCGTCCATGCCGTGGGCAATCGCCGGGTTGATGGTGTACTTGGCCACGTAGCGCCTGATGCGGAAGTTGTCGGCCGGGCCGTCCCCGAGGCGGCCCCTCTCGCCCTTCATCTTCGAGGCCGTCTGCCACGTCCGGAGTATCACCTCGCCCACGCGGCCCATGGCCTGGGAGTCGGAAGAGATCATGGATATCACGCCCAGGTCGTGCAGGACGTCCTCGGCGGCTATGGTCTCGCGCCTGATCCTCGAGTCCGCGAAGGCCACGTCCTCGGGGATGGAGGGGTTCAGGTGGTGGCAGACCATGAGCATGTCCAGGTGCTCGTCCACGGTGTTGGCCGTGTACGGCCTGGTGGGGTTGGTCGAGCTCGGGAGCACGTTGGGCTCCCCCGCGGCGCGGATGATGTCCGGGGCGTGGCCGCCGCCGGCCCCCTCCGTGTGGTAGGTGTGTATGGTCCTCCCGGCGAAGGCCCTTATGGTGTCCTCCACGAAGCCGGCCTCGTTCAGTGTGTCCGTGTGGATGGCGGCCTGGACGCCGTACTCGTCGCACACGGAGAGGCACGCGTCTATGGCGGCCGGGGTGGTCCCCCAGTCCTCGTGGAGCTTCAGGCCCGCCGCGCCGGCCTCCACCTGCTCGCGCAGGGCCCGGGGTTCCGAGGCGTTTCCCTTCCCCAGGAACGCGAAGTTCAGGGGGAAGGGGTCGCAGGCCAGCATCATGCGCTCCAGGTGCCAGGCGCCGGGGGTGCAGGTGGTCGCGCAGGTCCCGGTGGCGGGCCCCGTCCCGCCCCCGGCCATGGTAGTCACCCCGGAGCTGAGCGCCTCCTCGCACTGCTGGGGCGAGATGAAATGCACGTGGGTGTCGATGCCACCCGGGGTGAGGATCTGTCCCTCGCCGGCTATGATCTCCGTCCCGGGGCCTATGGGCATGTCGACGCCGTCCTGGACGTCGGGGTTCCCGGCCTTGCCCACGCCCATGATGATCCCGTCACGAATGCCCACGTCGGCCTTGACCACCCGGAACGCGTCCAGGACCAGGGCGTTGGTGATGACCGTGTCGGGCGCGGCCGCCCTGCCCTCCTGGCCCTGGCCCATGCCGTCCCGGACGACCTTGCCGCCCCCGAAGCTTACCTCCTCGCCGGGGACGGAGAGGTCCTCCTCCACCTCCAGCACCAGGGAGGTGTCGGCCAGCCTCACTCGGTCGCCCTTGGAAGGCCCGAAAATCTGCGCGTAGTCCGCCCTGCCCACCCTCATCCCGCACCCCCGTCACCGCGGCCGGACCCGCCGTCCAGCTCGCCCATGACCATGCCCCTGAACCCCACGGCCCTCCTCCTGCCCCCGAAGGGTACCAGGGCCACGCGGCGGCTCCGGCCCGGCTCGAAGCGGACGCTGGTGCCGGGGATGATGTCGAGCCTTCTCCCCCAGGCGGCGTCCCGGTCGAAGGCCAGGGCCGCGTTGGCCTCGTAGAAGTGGAAGTGGCTCCCCACCTGGACCGGGCGGTCGGAGGGGTTCGACACCTCGACCTCCACCCTGTCCTTCCCGGCGTTGAGCTCCACCTCGCCTTCCTGCAGGAAATACTCCCCCGGTATCATGGGGTCCTCCTTCTCTCCCTCCCCGGTTTCAGGCACGGGACGTGCGGCGGCGGCAGTCCGCCAGTCTTGGCCGCCCGGCTCAGCGGATGGGGTCATGCACCGTCACGAGCTTCGTCCCGTCCGGGAACGTGGCCTCCACCTGGACCTCCGGCACCATCTCGGCAACGCCCTCCATGACCTCGGCCCTTGTCAGAATCCCCCTAGCCTCGTCCATGAGCCCCGCCACGGGCTTGCCGTCCCGCGCCCCCTCCAGGATGAAGAGGCTTATGTATGCCACGGCCTCCGGGCAGTTCAGGGCCAGCCCTCTGGCCTTCCTGCGCTCGGCAAGTAGCCCCGCTGTGAACAGGAGGAGCTTGTCCTTCTCCCTGGGCGTGAGATCCATGGGTCACCTCCAAGACGATCCGGCCCGGACCGAAAGTATCGGTTCGGACTGCCTGAAACGAAAAGACCAGACAAAACAAAAGATAATTGCTGGATATTGAAAAAACACTTAAGCCAAACTCTGAAAGCAAAAACGAGATAATAAATTAACAATTAAAAATAAAAATTAAGATAATAATCATGAAGGATAATGGCAAATTAACGATAAATGACAGAGAATTGGTGAAAATGAATATGGGATAAACAATAAGGATTAAGGGGTAATTGCCAAAGGATTAGGGATAAGGAGTAAGGGATAAGGGTTAAAAAATATGGAATAAGGATTAAGGATTAATAATTATGAGATAATGATTAATGGACAATGAATGATGACTAAGAACTAAGAAATTTGAAATATGAAATATGAAATAGGTGATAAATGATAATATATAAGGCATAACAGATAATGATTAAGAGATAATCAAAAAGGGATATGGGATAATGGTTAAATGATAAGGAATAAGGAATAAGGGATAATGATTTATAGATAAGAGAAAATGGCTTAGAGATAAGGGATAATGGCTTAGAGATAAGGGATAATGGCTAAGGGATAAGGGATAATGGCTTAGGGATAAGGGATAAGGGATAAGGGATAATGGTTTAGAGATAAGGGATAATGGTAAAAGAAAAGGAATAAAGGTTAAGGGATAAAGCGAAAGACGAATCACAGGTATTTCGGAACGGACGGCTGAGAGCCCAGCCCGCCCCAGCGGAGCCGCCGCCCCGCTCAGGTCCGCCAGATCCGCGGCCACACGGCCTCTCGGCCCAGGAGCGCGGGACGGGCGATCGACCAGGCTGCCCGGCAGTACCTCTCCGCGGCGGAGACCGAACCCCCGACCGATCTGGCGAGCATGACTCCGTCCCTGAGGGTGGAGCCGACAAATTCCGGGAAGCCGGCCTCCTCGCCGCCTGAGGCAAGCGCCCTCAGCTCCCTCACGGCGGCGGCCAGGCCGGCCTCGGCCCTCGCCCCGCACGACCCGAGACACAGGAAATACGACATGACCGGCCTGGACATCAGGCCGAGCGGGCTCGCGAGGAGCCCCGGAGACCCTGCCTCCTCCGAACCGACGAGTTCCAGCCTCTCCAGGAGGACTGGCTCGCCGTCCCGGAAGACCCTGACCGTCTCGCGGTAGCTCCCCCTGAGAAAGCTCTCGCCCGCAGCCAAGCGGCCCAGGAGGACGGTGCCCCAGCCCATGAGCGCCCCCCCGCCCGAGACCTCGTAGACGGTCTCGGCAAGGGCCCTCGCCCCGGAAAAGACAATCGACTCCTGGGGAAGGTGCTCCAGCACCGCCCCGGGCCCGGAGGCGGAACCCCGGAACGACTGGCGCTGCTCTCCGGGGGAGGCCTTGGCCCGGTAGAACTTGGCAGCCGCCGGCGAGGTGACGAGGGCCTTTGCCCCGGGCCCGCACTCCGCCGCCGTGTCCAGAGAGTCCCCGGTCACGAGCCCTCCCGGCGGATGGAGCACGTAGGCCTCGCAGGGGAGGATCCCGTCCGGGGCCGGGCCCTCGGGATAGAAGGGGCGCTGGACGCCCAGGGGGCCGGACCTCTCGGTCCGGTCGAGGACGGTGCGGCCACCCGACACCGCGAACGTGAGCCTCAGTCGGGCATGCCAGCCATCCGCCTGCTCCGGGCCCGGACCGGCTGCCGACGACCGAAGGCCGCCGCCCCCGACGGAAGGGGAGACAACCCCGGACCCGCCGTCACGGTGCCTGGGCGGCACCTCCCCTGCAAGTGACAAGACGACGCGGCTCTCCCTTATGTACGGCAGGGTACGGCCATCCCTTGCGGAAGGCAGGACGCGGGCCTCCCTTGCGGAAGGCAGGGTGCGGCCCTCCCTTGCGGACGGCAGGACGCGGCCCTCACTTGCGGACGGCAGGACGCGGCCCTCACTTGCGGACGGCTGGACGCGGCCCTCACTTGCGGGCGGCAGGACGCGGCCCTCACTTGCGGACGGCTGGACGTGGCCCTCGCTTGCGGGCGGCAGGACGCGGCCCTCGCTTGCGGGCGGCAGGACGCGGCCCTCGCTTGCGGGCGGCAGGACGCGGCCCTCACTTGCGGACGGCAGGACGCGGCCCTCGCTTGCGGGCGGCAGGACGCGGCCCTCGCGCAGAGCCGGGACGGCCCCGGACAGGACGACCGGAAAAGGTGCCTCGAAGGCCCGTGATGTCGAGACTGAGGTCAAGAAGCCTTTGCCCTCCTGACGGGCAGGGGCCGCGGCGGAGCCTGCGGCGTTAAGACGGACCGGACGGAACGGAAACCAACGGAACGAAAACTGAACGGAAAGCGGGCAGAAACATGAGCGGATCGGACAAGAACGGGACGGGAACAGGGGGAAGACGCCCCGGCCGGGACGCTGAAGCTCAGACGCTCAGGAAGCTCCTTATCTTCTCCTCGGAGAGACCCTCCATCTCGCCGGAGTCCACCACGGACCCGCGCTCCATGATGGCGTAGTCGTCGCCGGCCTTCCGGGCGACGGGGACCTTCTGCTCCACGTGGACAACCGTGACGCCGGTCTCCGACGCCAGCCTGCGTATCGTCCTCACTATCTCCTCCACTATGTTGGGCTGGATGCCCTCCGTGGGCTCGTCCAGGAGCAGAAGCTCCGGGGAGGTGACGAGCGCCCTGGCCACGGCCAGCTGCTGCTGCTGGCCTCCGGAGAGGTCCCCGCCGCGCCGGCGGAGCATCTCCTTCAGGACGGGGAAAAAGGCGTAGACGGACTCCGGGACGCCCCTGCCCCCCCTTCCGGCGGCGAGCCCCGTCCTGAGGTTCTCCTCGACGGTGAGGAGCGGGAAGATCTGACGGCCCTGGGGCACGTAGCCCATGCCGAGACGCGCCCTGCGCTCCGGGGCGAGCGAGGTCACCTCCTTCCCCCTGAAGATCACCCTTCCGCCCCTCACGGGCAGGAGCCCCATGAGGCACTTCATGAGGGTGGTCTTGCCCACGCCGTTACGGCCCATGAGGCAGAGCCTCCTCCCCTCCCTGGCCATGAGCGTGGCGCCCCTCAGTATGTTGCTCTCGCCGTAGAACTGCACCAGGCCCTCCACCCTCAGCATGACGCACCGCCAAGGTAGGCATCCATCACGAGGGCGTTCCGGGAGACCTCGTCCATGGTGCCCTCGGCCAGCACCCGCCCCTGGTGAAGCACGGTCACCCGGCTCGCCACGGCCCTCACGAACTCCATGTCGTGCTCGACCAGGATGACCGAGCAGCGGCCCCTGAGGCTGTCCAGGAGCCCCACGGTCCTGTCTATCTCCTGGGGGGTCATGCCCGCCACGGGCTCGTCCAGGAGCAGCACCTTCGGCTTCTGCGAGAGGAGCATGCCTATCTCCAGCCACTGCTTCTGCCCGTGCGAGAGGGCACCGGCCGTGGTTCCGGACTCGCCGGCCAGGCGCGTGAGATCAAGCAGGCTCCTCAGGAAGTCCCGGTCCTCGCCTGAAACCCTGGCCCGGAAGGTGCTCCAGACGGTCTTGGGGGCCTTGAGGGCAAGCTCCAGGTTCTGGAAAACGGTCATGGTCTCGAAGACCGACGGCTTCTGGAACTTCCGGCAGATCCCCGCCTGGGATATGAAGACCTCGTCCTTCTCCAGGAGGTTCACGCTCTCGGCGTACCAGGCCTCCCCGGAGTCCGGGCGCGTGGATCCGGTCACGACGTCCATCATGGTGGTCTTGCCAGCTCCGTTGGGGCCTATCACTGACCTGAGCTCGCCCTCCCTCAGGTACAGGGAGAGCCCGTCCAGGGCCCTGAACCCGTCGAACGACACGCGGATGTCCTCGAGCAGGAGCACGTACTCCTTGCGGCGCTGGGCCTTGGGCATCCAGCCGTCGCCGAAGGGGAAGACTGACACGGGGTTGCCCTCGCCCGAGGTGACGGCAGCCGCGCAGGAAACAGTCGCGGCGGACGCCGAACTCTCCGCAGACTGAGGCTCAGGACCCGTCTCGAGCGGAGGCTCAGGACCCGCCTCGAGCGGAGGCTCAGGACCCGGCGCGAGGAAAGGCTCATGAACCGCAGCGAGGGGAAGTCCCGAACCCTCCGAAGGGGGAAGGTCCGGACCCGCCGCGAGGAAAGGCTCAGGACCCGCCGCGAGGGGAAGTGCCGACGCGGATCCGTCAGGCCTCGGCTTCAGCACCACGGCGTCCCCCTTTCTGCCTGCCCGCGAAGATGCCGGCAACCTTTTCGGCCAGACCCGCCACGCCCTCCGGCAGGAACACGGTCACGACCACGAAGAGCAGCCCGAAGACGAACAGCCAGGCGTCGGGCATGAGGCCGGTTAGCGTGGTCTTCAGCCAGTTCACCAGGAAGGCCCCCATGACCGCGCCGTAGAGCCTGCCGCGTCCCCCGAGTGCCACGCACACGACTATCTCTATGGAGAAGAGGGGGGCGAAGCTGTTGGGGTTTATGATGCCCGCCTGGGGCACGTACAGCGCCCCCGCGAGGCCTGCCGCCGCGGCGGACAGGACGAACACGGAAAGCTTCACGCGGTCGACCCGGTACCCGGCGAAGCGGGCCCTGTCCTCGTTGTCCCTCACGGCCCTCACGGCAAGCCCGAGACGGGACACGGCAATCACGCGGCAGACGTAATAGAACGCGAGCATCAGGAGGGACGAGGCGACGAAGAGCGCGGAGGATGTACCCCGCGCGGCCAGCTCGAATCCGAGTATCTCCTTGAAGTCCGTGAAGCCGTTGTTGCCCCCGAAACCCAGGGCGTTCAGGAAGAAGGCCAGCATGAGAGCGTAGGTCATGGCCTGGGAGATGATGGAGAAGTACACCCCAGACACCCTGCTCCGGAACGCCGTCCACCCGAAGACGAGGGCCAGGAGCGCCGGGGCCGCCGCAGCCAGGAACGCCGCGTAGACGAACAGGTCCGTGCCCAGCCAGTACCACGGGAGTCGGTCCCAGCCGATGAACACCATGAAGTCCGGGAGCTGGCTGGTGTAGACGCCCCTGGAGCCTATGTGGCGCATGAGGTACATCCCGAAGGCGTACCCGCCCAGCGCGAAGAAGGCCCCGTGTCCGAGGCTCAGGACGCCCATGAAGCCCCACACCAGATCCACGGAGACGGCGAGCGTCGCCAGGCACATGTACTTGCCCAGCACGGAGACCGTGAGCGGCCCCAGCGACAGGGCCGACCCTTCGGGGCGCAGGGATCCCGCTGCCACCGCGACCGTGAAGAGCGCGGCCGCGACGAAGAAGATCCTGGTGGGCCTGTCGAAGGCTCTTTCCACGGTTCAGTACCTTTCTGGCTGGGGAATTGTTCCGGATGCGGAACTGTGAAGACAACCCGGAAACGGATGTCC
>JAISFP010000156.1 GCA_031263525.1 Deltaproteobacteria bacterium
TGATCAGCAAAATATGTCTTTAATTCCTTTTTCGTGAAACCGCATATGGAAGAAAAATAGCTGTTTAATGATATATCACGAATATTAAGCATGTGTGAAAAGACATTTGTTTCACTGAACTGTGTGATCCCTGTAATAAAAGAGAATCTCAATACCGGTTCAGACGCTTTCAAGTGCTTATAAAAATTACGGAAAACAGTCTGGACATCCAAACTTGTTTCCGGCTCAAACAAATGGTCAAGAAGTGGGGCATCATACTCATCGATAAGTACGGCAACGCGAGGATCGAACAAAAGATTTGATTTCGAAGCTTCCAAATTCTCAGGTGCAACCTGAGGCAATCTGTAAATTTTGTTTAAAAGTTCAGTAAGGGCAGGACCGGCTTTCTTTTCCACAATGTCTATGGCATAACTGGAAGCGATGGTCTGCAACATGTTAACCAGGCTGTCGTTCACCATCTCGGGACTGGAGTCAACTAAGCTCATGTCGAGCTGAATCACTCTTGATATAGTCCAGTCACTGATGGATCTTTTTTTCCCTATATATAAATCACGGAAAAGACTCACTTTGCCTTCTAAGACAGCTTTTATTGTTGTGAGCAACAGAGTCTTTCCAAATCTCCTCGGCCTGCAAAGGAATACAATATTAGAAATGTTTCTAAGAAATTGATGGATGAATCTGGTCTTATCTACATAAACCATATCGTTTTTTATCATACTTGAAAACAGCTGTGCTCCGTACCCCAGAGATGTATCAAGATTCTGTTCCATTGCCACTTGAAAAACTCCGATTACCAAACCCCATCATAATTATGGGATAGAATATTTGATTTGTCAGAAGATTCAAAGAATATCAGTGAAAACAACACCTGAAACAACTCGAGTTAAGAAATTGAACTATACTTTAACAACCATGAAAAATAGCATAAGTATTACTTTCCAATTCTATATTATCAAGTTAATATATATCAATTGTCTGATGTTGTCAACAGATCTTTACTACCTGGCTTAACGCCGTCACTGGAGGTTTCATCTGCCCGCGTTTGCAACATGATTCGCATGGTCTATCACACCCATGCGTCCGGGTGGCACCCCACCCCATAAAAGCTAAATCTATCGCCGTACTACATGTTTAGTTTAATTCGGCATCTATACACCAGAAACAAATCGCGTTATACGGTCATGTACCAGGTGGCGACTCGGCTCATGAATGCTGTGTCATGCCGCCACACTGCATATTATCATCTCACCGTCACCCAGATATCGGACAACTTTTCATATTACACGGGCGTATAAATGTGAGCGGGGTAAAGTGTGAGTTTTATGCTCCCATGTACAAGAGATACAGAATTGTAGTTTTCTGATTTCCACGCTAATTATTTTCAACTCATCCATTCTCAGGTGACAAATTTACTAGGGTCTACTGGTTTAGCTACGTAAATGCCTTCCTCAACAAAAATACAAAATCAGAGTAAAATTATGTTTTCAGCGCACAAACCCCTAACTGTGGATAATGATGCGCGTTGGGATTATTGGAGACTATTTTAGTAAATTTGCATTTTCGCTGCTATTTATCCGCCTGGGTATTACCCCGGAAATTTAATCTGGCCCGAGGGTACCTCTTCACTGTGAGCAAGGCCGTGTGAAACTGGCCCAGTTCTCCTCCCCCTCCGGCCCTAACCCTTCCCCAAAGCTCTCACCCATTCAGAACTAACCCCTGCCCAAAGCCCTCTCGCCTCTTGCCCCTGCCTGCCTCAACCCCGCCACCCCAAGGCCCTCTCACCCTTCGCCCCTGCCTGCCTCAACCCCGCCACCCCAGGGCCCTCTCACCCTTCGCCCCTGCCTGCCTCAACCCTGGCCCCAAGCTCTACCCGCTCCTGTCCTTACCCTTTCAAAATCTCGCAGTGAAAAGGACCTGAGGGCCAGATTTAATTTCCGGGGTAATAACAAAACCTGAAACTGGTTATAATACCTTTCATGAGCAGAGGTGACAGCCGACCAGGAGCGGCGAATCATGTTTCCCTTCTGTCCGGGAGAAGCCAGCCTACTCGACCGCCGCTCCCTCGTAGGTCAGCCTGACGGCCACGGAACCGGTTCGGCACAAGATCTCAGCGGCAACCTTCACGGGGGCGGCGGAGTCCCTCCAGTTCAGGCTCAGCCTGACGGAACCATCGTGGTAGCCTATGCGGACACGACCCACGGGGCCGCCCACTAACCTCTCGTCCTCCACCCTGGCCCTGAAGGAGCCGGAGAAGTCCACGAAGGTGACGTTCCCGGCAGATCGCTTCACCTGACTCCGAGACCTGAAGGACCCGAGCGTACCCCTGAAGGGAAACTCGAGCACGAACCGGCCCTCTCCGTCCACGGTGCCCCGGAAGGCCCCGAAGGTCCCTGATCCGGCACCGCTCCCCGCGCAGGCCGCGTAGGCCTGCTCCGGAACGCCGGCCTCCCCGTCAGAGGTCCCGCCCGCCCGAGGTGTCTCGGAAGCAACGGCATCCCCGACGTGCTCTTCTGCACCAGCTGTCCCGGAAACCCGGGCGGCACCTGCCGTCCGCGAGACTTCAGAAGCAACTGCCGTCCCCGAGACTCCGGACGCACCTGCCGTCCCCGAGACTCCGGACGCAACTGCCGTCCCCGAGACTACGGGCGGCTCTACCGTCACGGAAGCTTCGGAGTCTCCTGACTCTTCAGGCGTCACGGACCCCCCGGTGTCGGGAGAACTGCCGGCCTCCGCCTCAGGAGGACTGCCGCCAGGCTCAGATGGAAGCGCCTTCTCGACCCCGACAGGAGGCTCGGAATCGTCGAGGGACAGCTCGCCGTTCCGGGCCTCCGGCCCGTACGGAGCTTCCTGCACGTCACCTGTCCCGGCAACGGCGCCGTCCCCAGGTCCGGACTCGGAAACGCCAGGGCCCGAACGCGAGTTTGAAATGGCCCCTTCCCCTCCGGAAGCCGGATCGTGCGCCCCTTCCTCCCGGGGCCTGACAGAGGCGGGCTGGGGTGCCGCTGGCAGGGTCGGCAGCTCAAGAGAAGACGCAGAAGCACCAGATGATAATGATGATGTTGACGCCATTGGGGATGCCGGACGGGGGAACCCTCCCGCCTGCGAAACTCCCGGAGCCGGATACGGGGCCGCCCCGGTTACGGACGTCCCGGACACGGGGGACGCAGGCTCCTCGGAAACTGGGATGACGGACGTCCCGGACACGGGGGAGGCAGGATCCTCGGAAACGGGGGTTCCGGACGTCCCGAACACGGGGGCCTCGGACGTCTCGGGAACGTACGCACCGGATGTCCCGGACGCGGGTTGAGCCGGCGTCGCGGACGTTACGGAAGCCTCCGCCGGAGCACCGACCGCGTCCCACGTCTCAATGGCGGGAACGTCACGGGAAGCGGGCGACGTGCCGGCGGCAGCCTGGCCATGAGGCGGACTCTCGCCGGGAAGAAGCGGCATGGGGGCGTCCGCCCCTCCAAACGGTGCCCCGGAAGGCTCGGCCAGGGGCGGCCCAGGAACAGGCGGAAAATCCGGGCCGGACGACTCCGGGAAGAGGGTGTCCGCCGGTGACGGGAGCCCTGCGGGCGGCACATCCTGACCCTCGGACGTGGCGGCGTCGGACTGTTCGGGCCCGGACGCCGGGGCATGCTGTTCAGGGAAACTCCGCAGTACGTTCTCCCCGGTGATCCTGAAAGTGATGACGATCTCCCCATCCCGGCACAGGAGCTCCGGCACGGCGCTCTCAGGGGCCCTGCCGTCCAGCCAGTTCAGAGACATCCTCGTGAAGCCCGGATGCGTCCCGAGGCGGAGAACGCCCACCGGGCCCCGGTTGACGGCCACAAATTTCCTGCTCGAGCCATATTTCCCGCGGAAGTCCAGGTAGCTCACGTTCCCGGTCCTGCGGCCCAAAGCGTTGCCGGAAGATACGCCCCCCGGGCCATCCCGGCTCTCCAGCGGAAGGGTCACCGTCACCAGATTGGGCGCTACAAGCTCAACAGAAGGCTTCCCGAAGGTCCCGCCTCCCTCGCCCGATCTGGGGCAGGGCTTCAGCCCGCCAGACACGCCGGTGCCGGACTCGTGCCCGGTCCCGGGCGCTCCGGACGGCTCAGCTGTCTCCGCGGCTCCAGACTCCAGGCCGGTCCCTGCAGACGCCGTGCCCGCAGGTTCCTCTTCGCTGGCTGCCTGACCCGTCCCGCCGTCTTCCGGGGCCTCCGATGGAGGCCCGGAATGTGATCCGGCCCGGTCTTCGGCAGGGCTCCCGGCCGGCTCCCCATGACCTATCCCGACCGGCAGCCCGGCATGAGGACCATCCCCGTCCTCGCCCGGGGTCCCTGCTGTTGGGTCCGCGAACCCGGCAGGCGTTACGCCTGCCGCAGGCTCCGGACCAGTCCCGACCAGGGCACCAGTCGAGACCTTATCAGGATCGACGGTCGTGACATCGCCGTCTGGAACTGGAGCGGCGGCATCGCCATCGCCCGGCCCGACGGCGACAGTCACAGCTGCGGCATCTCCTTCGTTCGAGACAGCATCTTGGCTCTCGACTACGGAAGCTCCAACGGATGGCCCGGAGGAGGGCGTAACGTTCTCGGCATCACCCACGCCCGCCTCGGAGGAGGCCGTAACAACTGCGGCATCACCCACGCCCGGCCCGGAGGAGGCCGTAACGACTGCGGCATCGCCCAGCCCCGGCCCGACGGATGGCTTTTCAGCTACGGGTTCACTTACGGGCGGTTCAGCATATGGGGTTTCGGAGGAGGTATAGCTGCTTCCAGCTGACGCGGTGGAGTCTGAGGAGGCAGGTCCTGGCGGGGCGGCATCCCCTTCTCCGAGGGTCTGGGCGGAAGCAGTCGCGCCGGCAAGAGCAGCAGCTTCGGTCGCGCCGGCAAGGCCAGCGGCGGCAGGAGCAGCACCTGACACGGAGGGAGTGCCCGCCTGTGCCGGAGACCCGAAGCCGAAGCTCACTTCCAAGGCGTTGTTGAGGCAGCGGATCTCAGTGCGCGGCGCCTGTCCAGGGCTCCGGCCTTCTCGGTAGTTGAAGCCCAGCCTCAGGTGGCCTGGGTGCCGCCCGAACCTCAGGAGCCTGAAGGGCCCGTCCGCCAGCGCCAGGTCCGCCTTGCGGAAGCGGTAGCTCCCCATGAAGTCGAGATAGGTGACGGACCCGCGCCTTCGTCCGAGCGAATTGCCGATCTTCACCTCTCCGGGCCCCTCCTCAGAGACCAGGGGCAGTCGAGCTGTGAACACCTGGGCCGCCTCGTCCCAGCTGGTTTCCGGGATCCCGAAACTGCCCCTGCCCTCGCCGGCGGCACGGCATCCAACGTAGGGCGCGGCACCCGGGGCGCCGCCTCCCGAAGCCGGGACCCCGCGAGCGGCAACTGCCCCGTCCGAGGCACCGCCGTGAGCGCTCCCGGCACCAGGGCCGCCTAAAGCTCCGTCGGCCGCACCTTCCGTCACCGGGCCGTATGAGGATCCGGCCACCGAGCCATCCGCGTCTGGGCTGGCAGAAACTCCGACGGTCGAAGCAGCGCCTCCCGGACCAGGGCCGCCTGTCGCGCCGAAGATCGCAGCCGGCCCGTCGTCCCCTCCGTCAACCGTTCCCGACTCCCCTGACGTTCCGAGGGAGGAGATCTGGGGAGGAATCACGGTCACTGGGCCTCCAGCCGGGCCCACCGCTGGCATGGTGCCCTGCGGCGGTGACGCTGGACCTATTCCTGGCACTGGGCCCGGAGGGGCCTCTCCACCGACGTCCCGACCGGAACCTCCCGGAGACGGCGCGGCCACACCAGTTGCGTCCTGGCCGGAACCGCCGGGAGATTGCAAGGTCGCACCTGTTGCGACCGCGTCCGAAGTGTCGGGCCCAGACCCGCCGGGGCCGGGCGCTGGCAGGCCGGGGACAGTTTCGGTGATAACGGGCAATGACAGCGCCCCGCCCCAGGCCAGTCGGATGGCCACCGAGCCCTCGCGGCACAGGACCTCAGCCCGGACCTGTTCCGGGGCCTCGCTGGAGGCGAAATTAACGCTCACGCGGGTGAACCCACGGTGCCGGCCCAGGCGGACGAGCTCCACCGGGCCCCCCGAGGGGCGGAGATTCTCCTGGGAGAAGTGAATCTCGCCCCGGAAGTCCAGGTAGACGACGTTGCGGGAGTCCCTCCGCAGATTCTCGTGGCCTGAAACGGCACCCGGCCTCCCGTCGAAGGCCAGGGCCAGGACGAACCTGCCCGAGACGTCGTACTCCCCCTCCACGATCCCGAAGGACCCCTGTCCCCGCCCTGTCCCCCTGCAGGGGCCGTATCCGGCCATAGGGTCCGCAGGTGGCGGAGACTCCGACACGGGCTCCGGCTCCGGGGCCGGGGCCAGGGCCGGGGCCGGCTCAAGGGGGAGCGGCTTCACGGGGGCCGCGGCTTCCCCGGGCCGCGTGTCAGGGACGGGCTCGGGCGCCTCCCTGGTCAAGTGCCAGATCAGGAAGATCCCGACAATACAGATGGACATGACGCCGGAAAGAATCCTGCGGGTGCGGGGGGACATGGTAGCCTTCGATGCCAGGAAGCCGGGGGGATGTGGGTTCGTTGGACTGATCCCGGCGGGCCCGGGAGGATCTGAAGGGCCGGCTGGGTCCTGAGGGCCGGAGAGACTGGAGAGGAAGGTGAGGCGGAGGCGAACAGCCTGGAAAACCCTGAGGCCTGCAAAGGCCGGCGAGGGAGACGTCGGAGGGCCGGATATGGCCCGTCCGGCTCTGAAGAATTTCCTTGGCCGGAAGGCCGCCGGCGTCGGGGACGCTTCCGGAGACGGGCCGCCTTCGGGCTGGCCGCCCCTGGCAGGAAGGAGGTCTCCAGTCGAGGTCAGCCTGCAGCGGTTACGCCGCGACAAACCCTATAACTTGTGCACCTGATGGCACCTGCGACAGAAAAGCTATCATCCTAAAAGCTGCATTATACGCCGCCGAGACTCTTCGGCACCCCCCGTGATGTCCATCCGGGAAGCGGAATGTGCCTCCGGGCTAAACATTTTAGAAATGAATCCCGTCACCGGATGCCCGAGACACCGGAAGGGGAGAAAGGAACCGGACCCCCAGAACCTGAAGTCCGGTCGCCAGGATTTGAATGCCGCAAACCGGCTGCTGATGCCTTTTGACCGGTGACCAGGGGCCCGGGCCTGGGTGAAGAAGTCTGATTGACTGGGCCGGCAACTTACATCCGTGACACCGGGGTGGCCGACACCACGACGCCGGTCTCATGTGGACCGAAGTCCAGGTGCCAGCGCACGAAACGCGGCTCTCAACGAGGGGACGTGGCGACTGTTGAGACTGGCAGGACCTTCCTGGGGAGGTTCTGGACACATGAGTGCCCTTGCGCAGACGGAGGCTATCTCTGAAGAAGGTCTACACATGTCCCTGCGGAACATGAGTTTCAAATCTGGGCTTGGGATCACCTCGTCCGGAAGGCTCGACACCGCGGCCCTGGCGGATATGTGGCCCATCCCAGGTTTGGCCCGGTCGTATCCGTGAAAACCGGGCCCCGGAACTTTACGTGCGAATAAGACCGGTTCAAAGGCCAGTTCGGCGATTTAGGCGTAAACCCCGCAGGAGTGCATCCCGGGCACCCCGCGAGCATCTGGCGCAGCCTGGCCATGCGGCGGAGCACCTCACCCCAGCGCCACGGCGAAAGCCCGCTCCGCAGGGTCCGGACGAACCAGGGCCCGTCGACCGGGACACCGGCAACTTGAACTCCTCGCGCTTCCTCCCCTTGGCCCTCAGGAGCTCCGGAACATCCAGAGCGGTGTTGCACAGGACCACGTCCCTGAAGAGCTACACGGCGGGAGGCGCGAGGGGGGCCTGAGGCCAACCTTGCGCGGTCCTCTAAGCCTTGCCACGGACAACATGACGCATCCGCGCGCGTCAGCGTACTCCCGCCCGGCCACAAGTCCCGCCATGTTTCCAGGGTGTCCGCCCAGGCGGACCCACCGCCCGCGAGCATGTCAGCCACCTGCTTGGGCTTCCGACACCCGGTCACGAGCCTGGACCAGGACCCGACAGCTCACGCCGGGCCCCCCCTAGCCTCGCCCGTCTCCCTGCCCCGTCCCGCTGAAACGACGCCATCTCAGCGGCTCGTCCCCCAGCGCGGCCTCACAGGCCCTGATCCCCGCAACCGCCTCGCCAGAGATGTCCCATGAGACCTCCCGGGCGTTGGAGGACACGCGGGAATAGTAAGGCGCCGCTATCTGGCTTATGACGGTGACGTCTCCGTTGCCGTCATCATCCACCCCGATTTGCCGGCAGGGACGGCGTCACCTCCGGGCCCGGCCCCGGATGACGCCAATCCCTCTGGGACACCAGCCCCGGAAGAGTTCCAGAAAGATGCTGACCTCCCAATCCATACCCTGGACGACGTGGACCACACTTGAACCCCTGTCCCGTAATCGTTCCAGTAAGATGAGGACCCATCCGTGGCAATTACTAACGTGCTCGTCACTGATGACCCTGCTACCTCCGGAACCCCTGCCCCGGGGGCGTTCAAGGAAGACGTCAGACGGTCCTTTAGCAGCCTGGGGAGACAAGGCTCCCCCCCCTCTGTGTCCCGGGCGGCAGGGGCAGAGCCAGGGAAGGATACGCTGCACCGGCTTATCATGAAAGAGTTTCCCGTGCCCATCCGCCGGACACACCTCGACATGCAGCTGTGCTACATGGCGCGGCTTTCACGGGCCGGGGTGCGACCGGGCAACATGAGGGTGTAGGATCCGACTGGTCAGGGCTCGCCCTGGGATTGGCGGACTCCACCGGCCTCGGTCCCGGACGGTCCTGAAACGGCGCCGGCCTGGCCGGCCCCCCCCGCATGTGACCCGGAAAGCACGGACACGCCCTTGGTCCGGCACGGAGGAGTCTGCGGCGTGCCGCACCCCCCCCGGAGAGGGTACCCCTCCGTCGGCAGCGGGAGCTGTCCGGCGGGATATATCTCCTGGGGAGGCTGCGCCGGCTGTCCGGTGACAGCCACTGTTGAGGCCGTGCCCGGCTGATTAGGAGCGACCGCCTGTGACGCCGCAGGTTGAGGGTTAGGCGCGGTAGCCTGAGGAGGCGAAGCCGGTTTCTTGCCGCAGGACGTGAACCCCGCCGACGCAAACGCCAGCCCCAGGGCGAGAACGAACGCGGCGGAGAGCCAAGGCCTGCCGTGGTCGCTCTCCTCCTTCAGCCACATCCTCTCCTCCTGGTGGTTCTCCGAGAATGGCCTCGTTCCGGCGGAGGACTCCGGGCAGTTGCCGGGGCCTCGGACAACGCCGGGGCCGACCCCATGAAACCCGGAGGCCGAGCCGCATGCCTCGCCGATGACCGGCCCTCCTGCAAGAAATACGACCTGGCCGATGCCAGTCCCCCCTGCCTGGCCTATGCCCGGCCCCCCTGTCTGGCATGCCGTGATTCCAGGTCCTGCCGAAGACTCTCTCTGCAGGACTCCTGCCATGGTCCGCATCATCTCACATGCCTCCGTAAGGCTTCGTCCGCCATTTCAGACATTTGCCTTGCTTGATGGCCACCGAGCAAACCATGACACCGCTGAACACCAAAATGAAAGTTAACCGCGAGCTTGCCTGACAATTCATGATGTCCTGTCGAAAATCCCCTCGAGAATCGTCAAAGGGGAACTGCCTGGTAAACACTGATGCCTTGACAAACTTGTGCCTGCGTTCAGCAGGGTACGCAAGGTTAGCCTGGCTACCACATCGCAGGCGTTCAAGACAGCTATTGGGGACCGACTATGAAGGCAATCCAAACCTGCAAGACATGCCAGACGTAAGCCTTAGTCACTCTCGAAACCGAAACCAAGGTCGTTTCTGCTCCGGCTACGTTCTGGCAAGTGAAAATTACTTCTCGCTTGACTTTAAGAAGATTGCCAGCATCCGTACACTCACGTATGACCAAATACTTTTGAAGAAATCTCAATCGGCGAACACTTTGTACCGTGAACCTCTCTCCGGACACTCTACAGTTTCTCTCTCCCTTTAACAGCTCCGACTCTAGAACTGAGCCACGGCACCTAAATTCTCGTTCCCTGCGTCCGAGGCATGTCAGCCTCCCGCGCCACGACCCGTCTTGATCTTGATCTCAACGGTCGTCTCTTTCCCGTCCTTCTCGAAAATACAGCCCACGATGTTCTTTTCCGCCTTGCCGAAGGCAAGCGACACGAAAATTGGATCTTTCGAGGCAAGCCCGTAACCTCGTCCATGAATCTGCTTCATGCCATTCCGGACGGCAACGGCGGCGCCACCGGCATTTTCTGCCATTTTTAACTCGAAGACGTACGTAAGGCGCCCACAACAAGCCTCTAGATCGAGATCCCCGATGTTTTCAGGCTTCTCGGGAGTAACCTTTGCCCCGGCCATCCACAGGCAGGCCTGCAACAATGAGCGGTAGAAGCCTTCGCCTCTTGACTTTTCAAGGGTCTCGACAAGATCTTCAGACTCGGTCTGAACCGAAACGCCTAAGGAGCCTGAGCCAGTGAGCTTGCGTATGAATTTCTTGATGACCCTGACCACTGGACTGCGGCTAACGTCCCGATGATCCTTGTGGCAAATTCCGGCAAATAGCCGATAGAAGATATCAACCATGCCGGGGATGTCGCAGGAAGCCATGCAAAGCGAAAGCTCATTCGCAGCACTATCAATGCTGATCTTTTGAGATATGATGTTCTTAAGAAATAGTTTGGCAATGCTCTCGCGAACCTCAACGTTTGGGTAGCGAAGGTTATAATCAAAATTGCTTCCTTCCCGAAGAGTCAGGTATCCTGCCTGGTAAAGAAATCCATGCGGCTCCGTTGTTTCGATATCCCCGGGAGCTCTTGCAAAGCTGCTGTTGACACCAAAGTCCTGATACTGTTCAGTTGTGATGGCCTTATCCGACAGGAATTTTCTGACATACCTTTCCGAACCTGATTCCATCCAAAAATTGCTAAACTTTTTTGTATCGAAAAAATTTAAAACTGAAAAAGGGTTATAGAGCAACTGTTTGCCATCAAAAGAAAAACCGTTATAATAATCTTTCATTTTATCCAAAAGATTATCTTCGCTCATTCCAAATTTAAGAGCTGTCAAGGATAAAAAAGGAGCGAAATACTTTTCAAGCTCCTCTTGAGTGTAACCCATTAAAGCGCTGAATTCCGGATCAAGAGTTATGTCAATCAAGTTGTTAAGACTTGAAAAAACTCCCATCCTGCTGTACTTGGTTATCCCTGTTATAAAGACAAAGTGCAAGATATCATATTCGGCAATTTTAATTTGCTCATAAAACTTTGACATTACCTTGCGTACCCTGTTAAGAAATTTAGTATTATATCGTTCATCCTCATTCGCGGCAAGGCTGATAACGGGAGCATCGTACTCGTCAATCAAGAGAACAGGTTTTAAACCTGTATTTTCCCGAATGTCAAACAGAAGAAAATAAAAAGATTTAGCATAATCGCTGCCACGCAGGGATATATTGTAAACATTGGCAATTTGCTCAAGGCTGTCCATGATGTCCTTTTTTAAATTCCGCAGGTTTTCGCAATTTGCCGCAGCAGACATATCAAGACGGACGACAGGACGGGAAACAAAATCTGGCGAGCGCATGTATTTCTCTGCCGCCAGACCGTTAAAAAGCTCCACCTTTCCTGAAAAGAAGGCATCAAGGGAACTGACCGTGAGCGATTTGCCGAAACGGAGGGGCCTGGCGCAAAAAGTAATCGAGCTTTTATTGACCAGATCCGGGAAATACATCGTCTTGTCGACATAGACAGCTGCATTTTGCCTGAGGGTTTCAAAATTGGACACGAATAGTGGAAGGCGTGGCAAAACTTGACTCATGCTACACCGCTTTCTTGCACATGCCATTTCCAAAGGCTGAAAAGTCGCCATGACCATATGCCAATATTACAATATCCCAGCAAACAGATCAACCCCTATATTATCTCATTATATCACGAAAGACATTTTTAATAAATAATATCAATAATCTTAAATTTATTAATAACGCAAATCGTTGAAACGTGGCCAGTTCATAAAGATATTACGAGATTCAAATTTAAACCTTGAAAGGATTCCTGCCTCGAAGACCGGAGTCCTGTCTCGGCAGATGCTCCTCGCCATCATCAACCCCGGACAAAGCAGTAATTTTTAGAATTATACAAATAACGCCCATAAAATTAAAATCTATCGCTCAAAGGTATGTCGAATCGGAAATAACCCCTAGAACACAAGAAATGGGGGGTTGACCAAGTTGGCAGCTGACGGACGAAGGGGGCATCGCAGGGTACGGCAGAGGGGGGCAGAACGCCTGGGGCTGAGCGGGGTCAGGGGAGGGAGGTCCGGAGGCCGTGGCGGCCTTCCTCTGGGTCCTGGACGGCCTTCCTTCAGGCTAGGGGCGGCCATCCTCCAGGTTCGGGCCGGTCTTATAGGTTTGCACTAGTTGGCACCAGAGCATTGCGGCTGTTTTGGCCGCTGCCAACTGGTCAACCTTCCTTTCTCTCTCAGCCGAGATATTTCCGATTCGACAGCATTGCCCTTTCACTTAAATATGAACGAATGATGGAGAGCATGGAACGTTGTGGCCAGACGAAGAAGGTAGCTCGCCGCCATATCCGTTCATATTTATATGAAATGGTGATATTGGTGAATTGCTTGTATTGTCCGAATGATTTTTTAAGAAAATATATTCAGAAGAGAAAAAAGCTCGTAAACATTGAAAGTCTGACAACAAAGGGAATCAGAGCAGTTCCTGATGAAAAAAA
>JAISFP010000210.1 GCA_031263525.1 Deltaproteobacteria bacterium
CTTCTTCCATGTTTTTGAGCGAACCATGACGAGGAGATAGCAGGGCTGGGCTGTTTCCCAGTCTTTCCACCCATAGGCTGACAGCCAAAATTCCGACATTTAATTAAACGGGTAATAATCCGTAGCAGAACCTTGAGCCAAGCCTCCCAGCCGGCAGAAAAGCACCCTTAAGGCTTTGCCGTTGACCCAGGGAGCGCGTAACCTGCGCAGATTTTATCAATTCATGACATTTCTGTTGCTTCACATGCAAAACATTTAAGGTGTTCCGCATGTTTAACATTTCGATCCCTTCGGAGAACAGTCCAGGCCCCCTCCCATATTTACGACTCCACAGTTCGGGGACCGCTTGCAACCAAGACCGGAGTCCGGGGACCTGAGCCGGGGAAAGGTCCAGGCGCAAAGACCTCGCTTCTGACGCCTGCCTCCCCAGATCATGCCCCCAGCGGCAAGCTGACGGGCAGATATCCGGCAGCCGGAATTCCTAGCCTGCGTGAACGGAGCCATAAACATCTTCTCCAAGAGCCTGAAGGGACTGGAAAAGGACCAGGACCGTTTCTATGACAAAATAGCCTGGAACGCTTCGGCTGACTGGATAAAAAGTCAAAGATCTGAAATTATTGTAACCGTAGCATTGCAGTCACAAATCGTGTTTTAGTGTCTTAAAAGACTATATCCCATGCAATATATTTCCTGTTTCCTGCCCAGACTTGTTGGATGCGAACCAACCAGGGACAGCCTCGACTGTCAAGTCCCATAATCTCTGCACCCTCGGACTTGAAGATAGCCAACAACATCTTCAGGACCTTGGCCTCCTCCATTGTCTTGTTGGCAGCCTCCACCATTGCGCTCCACCTCCATGGCCTTGTTCTTGCCGTTGCCCTCCTCATCCAGGGCCTATCGTCAGATCCCGTCTGAGAAGTGAACCCCTTGCTCCATCCTCCTGGGGCCGGACCTTGACGGGATCTCCAGAAAAAGACCGGTCTTCACAAGACTTCCGTAAACTGAGCGATGTCGTAGTTCACATTTTTCAACTCATTGCTGTATCTCTCTAACACATCCCCGGTGGCGATGCCGCCCAAAGAATCGAACAACAGGCACATTATGGAAAGTATCTCCCAGTTGTCGAAGATGTGGCTCGACAGAAGGGTGGCCTGCCAGAAATATTTCCTTGGCACGCCGAAGGGGTCTGCCGGAGAGGTCCCCTTAGGCGAGTAGTTAAAACTTGGACAGTTCAGTTTCTCTCAGGAGGCTGGCACCCCACGGCGTTCGCCCAGGACACGAGCCTGCCCAGATAACTTCAATCAATGACACAGGAGAATTCGCCTCAAACATCCACAAGACATACCATGGCGCACGAGAACTTCAGGGAACCAGTTTGCCGCCAGTTGCGTCAGTTGGCATAGAACTGTTGCAGGCGCGCCTTTATATCACCGCGAAAGAAGCCAATTGGCACGCTCTTCAACCGAACGTGGTTCCCCAAGCACCGACTGAATATCTTTTCACCAGCTGAACGGGCTAACCCACCGGAGCGCCTAAGCCGACGGAAACTGCGGCACAGGCTGACGTTCCCGGGCTGCCGAAGCACCTGACCTGCGGGCCCATGCGGCGGATCCCCCACCGCCGAAGCGGTCGGACACGAAACCGCAAGCAAAAAACCCGCCTGAGACTTGGTCTCCGGCGGGCTGCCAACCGAAATCCGCTACCCATCCTGAATGCCTGGCAACGCACAACTATATACAGTGGCAGACCCGGACCGCTACCCGCACGAGCTTCAGAAAAGGCGCTGAAAAACGTGGCGGGCGTCCTCGACTCTCCAATACTTGCTCCCGTTCGGATGGACTTCCAGATAGAGGCCCTGCCTCATTCCATAGAGGCCCTGCCTCATTCCGTCGAAGAGCATGATCGGCTCAAGCCCGCTTTCTGACTGCGAATCCGGGTTTCCGACAGCACAAATGAACTCCTTTCGTGCGTGTGCCGACAATTGTACCGCTTCCCGTTCCGGATGTCCACGCTCTCCCTGGAAGCCTGTAGAAAACGAAACCCGCACAAGTCCTGGACTTGAGCGGGTTTCATACTCTCTGGAGAAGTCCCCGAGAGCTATAAAAAATGGGGATGGTGGGCGGTAAAGGATTCGAACCTTTGACTCCCGGCGTGTAAAGCCGACACTCTAGCCGCTGAGTTAACCGCCCAGGTCAGTGTTCCCAAAAGGGAATAGTTAAGCTAACATACGGAGGCAAGCTTTTCAATGCCTCCGGGCCCTTCCCGGCCTGCTGCCAGGGGCCCGGCCCTCCGGGACTTTCCACGCTCCCGGCGTTTCCCGGAACGCCCGGCCTCCCGCCATCCGTCCGAAAAATCCCGGCAGGACCGCCCTGCCCCCTGCGTTCCGCCAGGCAAATCTCCGCCGGAACGCACTGGACCCCAGTTTCCGTCCGTCAAAAGCCCGACCGGGCCGGCCGTCCTGCCATTTTCTGTCCCGGCCTGTCCGATACGTCACCCCTCCGATGCGGCTACGCCGACCCGGCTCAGTTCCTTCGGCTCCCGCTGGGGTGGGACCCTGAGGGCAGGACGGTCTCACCGCCTCTCCTGGAGGAGGGAGCCGCCGTCGTGATCGGGAGCTGCCCCCCAGCGGGACTCTGGACGGCGGAAGGCGTCTCGCAGTACCTCTTGGTTATCTCCAGGAAGTTCCTGACAAGCGAGCGGATGGCCTCGGGCGTCAGGGTGGTCTCGTCGGGCGAGACCAGCAGGTCGAGCCCCGGGGCCAGGCACACCCTGCTCTGAACCTGGATGGCGCCGGGCTTCCTGGCAAATACCCCCCTGATGCCAAAGCTCTCCTGACGCAGGTGCATCCCGACGGCCTCCAGGGACAGGCCGCTGTCCGTGAGCTTCCTTATGTCCAGGAGCTCCCTCAGGTGGTTGGTGGTGTAGTAGGCCCCCCTCCCCTCGCCGTTGGGCCTGCCCACCAGGCCCAGCTGGACGTAGTAACGTATGGTCCTCTTGCTGTAAGAGGTGAGGGTGGCCAGATCCCCTAGGCTGAAGTTGGTTTGCTGCATTGGGTTCTCGCGTGCCGGGCACCCCGGGCCGCCCCCCGAGGGGCTCCGGCATGGGGGGGGCCCTGCGGTCTGCGCTTCGATCTTCCGCCGTCCGAACAACGGAACAGTACGATTGTCTGTTTTTGCTGGCACAATTTCAAGCTTTTTCCGATACCCCGCAAACCTTTCGCGCCTCAGGAGCCTCCCCCGGGTCACTCCCGCCGGTCCCCTCTCCAGGCAACCCCCGCTCGCCATCTACAGTCCCCGGACGACCGGAAACCCTGCCCCTTGTCTTCAGAAAGGCCGGAACCCCAGTCTCGGGGCCGCGTTCCGCCCGACTGTGCCCGTGTGCCCGCACCGACAAGTTCCGACAACCCTCCGTCCTCACCCCCCCCGGCAACCTGCCTGCTACGGCCCCGCCTGGCCTCGACCAGTCCACGGGGCCTTCCGACCAGCTCCTTGCCGCCCAGGCCGCGTCTTCCCCACGGCCCCGGGGCCGGACACAGCCGGAAACCTGCCGCCCGCCGCCACGTCTCACGCCTACAACGGGACCAACCGATCAGATCCCAGCGGCCCCGCAACACCTCATCCGGCCACGGGGCCCGGTCACGTCCGACATCCAGCAACCCCGCGCCGTGCCTTCTCCCGCCACGGGTCCCGGTCCCTGGCGGCACCCCTGCCCCGCGCAACTCCTCACCCCGCCACGGGGCCCGGTCCCGCCCTGCACCAAGCGGCCCCGCGTCACGCCTTCTCCCGCCACGGGTCCCGGTCCCAGGCGGCACCCAGCGGCCCCGCGCCACGCCTTCTCCCGCCACGGGTCCCGGTCCCAGGCGTCACCCCCCGGCCCTTTGCAATGCCTCACCCCTGCCACGGGTCCAGGTCCCGGCCTGCCACCAGCGGCGTCGCGCCTTCCCCTGCCATGGGTCCCGGTCCCGGCCTACACCCAACTGCCCCGAGCCGCGTCTTCCCCGGCCACTGGACCAGGTGCTGACAGGCACCCAGCCGCCTCACGCCGCGCCTTCCCCTGCCACGGAGCCCGGCCCCGGCCGGCCCGTGACCGGGAAGAACCTGTCGAGGAACATAGCTTCATGCCAGATATCCCCCCCGGATCCGATGCCACGAAATCCCTCAGGCTGTTCACAGCCATTCCCGTGCCGGAGGCCGCCTTCCGGGAGATAAGGAAGGCCCTTTCCGGACGCGGGGACATCCTGGAACGCCTTCCTTCACGCCTGCATGTCACGCTGCGCTTCATGGGCAACGTCCCGGCGAGCCTCCTCCCCGAGGTGCGGGAGGCCCTCCTCACGGCCTCGGGGCCCCCCCCGTTCAGTCTCGAGCTCGGGCCCCTGGGGGTCTTCAGGAGACGGGAGGACACGGTGCTCTGGGCGGGGCTGAAACCCTCCGAGGAGCTCTCCGCCCTGAAAGCCAGGGTGGACGCGGCCCTGGC
>JAISFP010000235.1 GCA_031263525.1 Deltaproteobacteria bacterium
AGGCCGCCCAGGACCCGGAGGAAGGCCGCCCAGGACCCGGAGGAAGGCCGCCCAGGACCCGGAGGATGGCCGCCCCGAGCCCGGAGGATGGCCGCCCCGAGCCCGGAGGATGGCCGCCCCGAGCCTGAAGGATGGCCGCCTCGAGCCTGAAGGATGGCCGCCCAGGACCCAGAGGAAGGCCGCCCCGAGCCAGGAGGATGGCCCCCCCGGCCTCCGGCCCTCCCTCCCCATGCCTGAACGTCCAGCCCCAGGCGTTCTGCCCCCTCTGCCGTACCCTGCGATGCCCCCTTCGTCCGTCAGCTGCCAACTTGGTCAACCCCCCATCTCTTGTGTTCTAGGGGTTATTTCCGATTCGACATTAATGGGTTAATATTTAATAAAAAATGAATTGATTCTTTTAAAATACTAATTATTTACATAACTCAAGGAGAATATATGTAAATGCCAAGTTGTACCGTTCATGAAGAAGCGGCCAGATTCCGCAGGGCGACCTGCCTGGGAAAGGGGGATGGGCGTGGCGGATGAACGGGAGCAGCAGTCTTGCCCCTGAGCATGAACTGATACGGACCAGTCTTTGGAAACTGACAAAAAGGTCAAAACTGCTCAGAAACCCAGTAGCCTGCGGAAGAGCGCCATCACCCCGCAGGACCTCCTCTCATCCCCTCCCCCAGAATCATCCTCGCCCCGTCGGCGGATGCCGGATCCCCCTCTGAGTCCGCGAAAGCCGCGAAAGCGTCACAGACGGCGGTAGCCTCCTCGAAAGCGCCCTGGGCGGCCAGTCCGGCTATCACCGCCTCGGCGGTTGCCCTCTTGGCCGGGAGGAGGCCCGGCGACGCGAAGACGGCGAAGAGCAGGGTTGCGGCCTTGCGGAAGTCCCTGGCCTCGGCCATGAAATAGGCGGCAATGGCCGCCGCCCTCTCGCCCGGCCCGCCGGGAAGCTGATCGGGAAGGACGCCGGGGGCCTGGCCGGCCGGTCCGGAGGCACCTCCTCCTCCCGCCTGGAAATCGGTGCCAGCCGTCCCGGCTTCAGCGCCAGCAATAGTGCCTGCAACAACACCGCCACTATCGGCTGTGACGGCACCTGTCTCGGCAACTGCAGGACCATCGCCGATACCGGCCGAGGCAGTTCCGTCCCCGGAACAGGGCGAGGCCGAGGCAGGTCCGTCTCCGGAACCGGGCAAGGCCGAGGCAGAGGCAGGACCGCTGTCTGCCCCCCCCTGAGGGACAGGGCCGACCGCCCCAAGCTCAGGAAAGATGGCGGCAGCCGCCTTGGCAAAGGCTTCCCAGGCCGTCATGGCCTCGGCAGCTGAGTCCATGAGGAGCCTTTCCATGTCCTCCATTTTCCCGGAGACGCCCAGCCGAACGAGCATGGAGTCCAGAAGATCTGCCCGGAACCCTGGATCCGCCCTTGAGGCCATGAGATCCCTGAAGAAGTCCTCGAGCTCAGGGTCGGGCGCCGTCTCGTCCGCCACGGACTTGAAGATCTCGAGTCGCAGGAGGGCGGACGCCGCCCCGGCTAGCTCCGGAGTTCGTGGGAGCGACATCGCGGCCCTGAGAGCCGGACGGACAGCCCCGTGGAGGTCGGCCTTCTGGGTCCTTAGTATAATGTCATGAAAAGCCGGGGCAAGAAAGCGCTCGGTGAAGACAGGCTCGGAAAGGAGCTCGGCGGGGCACAGCCCGGCAGCGGGGGAAACGGCCGGCCAGAGCCTCTCCTCCGATGCCGAGGCCACCAGGGCCGCGGCCCAGGCCGTGAAGAGGAGCCCCTCGGCGCCTTCGCCCCCCCTGAACGGCCCCTCCGGATCCGAATGGAGCTCCGCCAGGCGCCGGAAAGGGAGCTCCGGGTCCCAGGGGCGAACCTCGTCGCCGCCGTCGCCGCCCTCAGGCCTCGCAGCGTCCGGGCCTGCGGCGGCGCGGGCGAGCTCCGTGGCCGCCGCGAGCGCCGCCCTGCCGCGGACGGTCTCCCCGGCTCCAGGGTCCCCCGCCCTTTCCTCCAGGCATCTCAGGGCATGGGCGTAGCTCAGGACGGGAGGCCGGGAGCAGTCGCGGGCAAAGACGGAGGAGACGAGGAAACGGAAGAGCGCCAGGGCGTCACCGCCCAGGAGCCTGCCCCTGGAGATCTGGAGGAAGACCCCCTCCAAGCCGCCTGGATGGACCGCGGCGAACGGCAGGGCCAGGGAGAAAGGCAGCGAGCTCCAAAAGCCGGTGTTGGCGGCCCCGTCCCTCCTGGTGCCCAGGGTGAGGAACAGCCCGGCCATCTCCTCCTCGCGGGCCCTGGCGAAAGCCCGGCCCAGCCTCGAGGCCAGTGTCTCCAGTCTGGCCGGATCGGGGGCTCCGGGGCCGGCCATCTTCAGGCAGTCCAGGACCCCGTCCTCGTCCAGGTCCTGGATCACGGCCAGGGCCGGGACGCTCGCGGCCTCTCCGCCGTCCCGCATGTGGAGGGATGCCTCGAGCACCCCGCACGAGAGCCTCAGTGCCCGGAACTCGCCGCTCCTGGGCAGGATGCTCAGCCGCTCCTTTATCTTCAGGAGCTCCACCAGGCTGAGCCCCTTCAGGGCCGGATCGCTCAGGCATGCCGCCAGGGGCAGATCTGCGAGGGTCTCGTCCGGGAGCTGGCGGACAAGGCCCGTCACCGTCCTCAGCGCCCCGCCGAAGGCGCCGAACCCCGGCCGAGGTCCCCAGGAGGGGGGCTCGGGCCGGACAAGCCTCAGGCTCAGGGCCACGAACGCCTGGGTGAGGTCGGGAAAGTTCGCCATCCCTTTCAGGGCCAGGAGGCGCGTGAGGAACCTGTCCGCCTCCCTGGCGCCGCCGCTCCCCAGATTCTGGAGAGTCACGGCGGCGGTCGCCAGCGCCCGTGCCAGGAGCGGCGCGGTACCCTCCCTCTCGGGGAAGGCGAGAAGCCCGCCGATCAGGGCCGACGCCGCCCTGGGATCGGGGGGAAGGCCGATCGCCACGAGCCGGAGAAAGGCGAGGAGCCTGAGACGCAGGGCATGGTCCGGCACTCCCTCCGCAGGGGCGTCGAGCGCCGCGCCGAACAGGGCCTCGGGACCGATCCCCTCCGGAAGGGCCGCCTTCCCGGAGACTATGCGGTGAAGCTCCCTTGCCGAGGCCAGGGCGGGAGGGTCGCCGGAGTCCTGGGCGTCGTCCGCGCCCTCGAAGACCCCCGGATCGGAGAATACCCCCATGACGTCGGCGGCCGGTGCCTCGGCCGCCCCGCGGAAGACAAGTTCCCACAGCGAGACACCGCCGGCGCGGTCCATCACGCGCCTTACGAAATCCGGACTCTCGCAGAGGTCATTTACCGCAACAGGATCCATCGTCCGGCAGGTCCTCCCCCGCGCCCTCTCCAGGCGCTTCTCACAGCAGAACGGGGCGCCGCCAGGACTTACGTGCAATACTTCCGTCCCGCGCCCCGAAACGCTCCAGGCGGCCCCGTGCCGCCCCGCACCGCGAAACCCGCCAGTTCCGTAAGAAACGTTCACGGAGGCCCATGCCGCACCATCTTATGAAACTCTGACAGGTTTGCGAAAATGCAAATGGGACAATACCCTAACTGCGTGCCAAAAGCAAGCGGGACCGCCGCGTTCCGTCGCGTTTCATCCGCAGGCACCGGTCCTCACGGAAGAAGTGAATGGCATGAAAACAGCAAAACAATGAAACCGGTGAATTGCGCCATCTCAATCATGGAAACCGAAAATGCCATGAAATCAACGATTTAGGCAACTTAATTCAATTAAATATTTTACGAAATTAACAAATAGAAATAACTATAGACAAAGCTATGCCGTAATAACAATTTTAAAATTTAAACAGGTTAATTTCTGTGACTAATAAACGGCAAGCTCGAAAATTGAAATATGGAAAACAAACAAAATATTAATCCAAAAAAAGCGCAGAATTCAGGAAAGCCGAAAGAAACTCAGGCGCAACAGTCTTAAATGTTTGCAAAAATGCCGAACCGGCTAAGCCTGACGCAGGTCAGACACTGTTCGGACCGACAACAACATGCCGCAATGCCGTCAAGTTCAGTCACCCGAAGAACAAGCCTCTCAGGCGACCGGGACGTCAGTGGCACGTGCGGGGCGGCATGCTTCCCATGAGCGAGCGGAGGTGTCCCAGGCACTCCTCCACCTCGGGGTCGTGGCTGTAGCGGTCTATCTCGCTCGCCAGGAGCCAGGCCTCGGGGGCGTCCCCGCTGTTGAAGAAGCCGGCGCACAGCGCGGCGGCGGCCCTGGCCCAGTTCGGGAGGAAGGGCTGCTCGCGGTAGAGGTCGGTGTCTATGGCCGTGAAGTGGCGCCTGGCCTCGTCCAGCCTGCCGTCCGCCGCATAGTAGGACACCAGGTTGGTGGAGGCGGCGAGCTTCATCTCCAGGCCGGACTGGGTGCTGTCGGAGCTCCCGAAAATCTTCCCGTAGAGCTCGGAGATGCGTCCGGAGTCTCCCATGACCAGATAGAAGGGCAGGATGTTGGTCTCGACGAAGAGGCGGCACTGCCTCACCACCGGCGAGTCCCTGAGGAGGAGGACCGCATCGTAGACCTGCTCCAGGTCGGAGAGGAGCTTGGTGCCGGGCCGGTCCAGGTAGGCCGTGATCAGGGTGGCTGCCGATCTGGCCTTCCAGTCGTCGGAGTCGTCCGGGTGCGGGAGCTTCAGGATCCTGCGGTAGACGTCCATGGCCTCGTGGAACCTGTCCTGGTCGGCCAGGGCCGAGAGGAGCTCGAACCCGGCCTCGGCGGCGAAGAAGACCGTCCTCGGATCCTCGGCGTAGTCCTCCAGCGGCCTCATGTAGAAGGCCCCGTCCGTGACCCTGCTGTCCGAGAGGCTGCAGCGCATGACCAGGTCGCGGGAGAGCTCGGCCAGCCTGGCGAGCTCGGCGTCCGTGGAGCAGTTCTCCACGAGCTCCAGGAAGAGGCTCTTGACCTCATGGCTGCGCTCGGTCTCCATGAGATTGGACGCCAGGGCCTTCACCGCGCAGAACTGCATCTGGAGGCCAGCGTCCAGGCAGCGCGTCCTCCTGGCCAGGGCCGTGTATGGGAGCGGCGCGGGCGGGTCATGGCGTGCCAGCTCGAAGGGGAACTGCTGGCCCATGAACCTCACCACCGTGGCGATGCCCGAGAAGGGCTGGACAGGGGGGACCTGGAGCCCGTCCAGGCCGCCATCGCGGGCCAGCTCGGCCCGGAGGCCGTCCACGAGCTCGGAGATGAGGAAATAGTAGGGCATGGCCTCGTCGAGCCTGCCGGCGGCAAGGAAGCTGAAGAAGAGGTTGAAGGCCGCGGTCGCCCGGTCCGTCTGGAGCTCCCAGTCCAGGCCCTCGGATCTTATGGACGCGAAGGCCCGCTCGGCGGCGTCCGGGTCATCCCTCACAGTGGCCAGGAGGACAAGGAATGCCCCTGCCCTCACCGCGAAGGCGTCGCGGGCGTCCGGGTGGAGCTTCGCCTCTATCTCGACGATGCTTGCCCTGGCGCGGTCGTAGACCCCGGCCAGGCAAAGCCCGTACAGGGCCGCGGCCCTGGCCTTCAGGCAGGCCTCGGCCAGGCGGACGTGCTCGGACTCGTCCATGCCTTCCTCGAAGGGCCTGAGCTTCTCGAGGATGTCCACCGCCGCCATGCTCTCGCTGCGGACGAGTGCCAGGATCTCGCCCACGGGCGGGTGCATGCGCTCGTCGAAATACCTGCGCGACAGCCTCTCCACCTCGGACGCGTGGCCCTCGACTTGGCCCAGGAGGCGGTCTATGGTGAGGCGGGTGTGCATGCGGGGCCTTTCAGCGGAAAGTCGGGCCCTCCGGCGGGGCCCGGCCGAGACAGGGCTGGCGGCTGCGCTGCCGGCCGGGGAGTTCCGGGGCGGACGGCGTCCGGAGCCGGCGGGCTTCGGAGCGTGGTAAAGAGTAGAGCCTTGCCCCCGGCATGTCAAGGCCCCGAGTCAGCTCCGGGGACAGGTCATCTTGAAGCCTTGAATCACAAGCCATATCGTGAACTGTCATCCCCGGCTGCGTCGGGTGCCCATGCCGCCCTACGGTTCCGGACGGGGACAGGGAACGCTCTGATGTCATGTCAGGACGATCGCTTTCACAAAATGTCGATTTTGTCAATTAAAATCGGGCGAGCAATCGTGTATAACAAAAATGTGTCTTCAGCGTGGGGGATGCCTGGAGCCGGCTCCAGCTCGCCTCCTGAAGCGATGTAGGGACTCTTTCCGTGTCCTGCCCGAAGCGGCTTCCGGCCCGGCGATTTGCAGGAAGAAAGCCAGGCAATCTGCGCTGACGGCAATGAGCCGGCAGGCGTCTGTCCCAAGGCAATTTACAGGACATCTGGATGTCCGTCCCAAAAATAATTACTGAATGTCTTTCTGGCATTTCCGGTAGCTCCGCCATGTTGACCTCATTTGCTGTTTCCGATGTAACTATTGCTTCTCAATCTATGAGTGATGACATGAGCAACAGAAAATGATCGCATAATCAACAGAAAAAGATACAACCCTAGTCATAAGGCATGTCAGTGATGCTGTTGAATTATTGTGACATGTCCAAAAATAAATATAATCAATAATTTTTAAAAATCAACTTTGCCACTTGACTCAAAATGAAACTATGTATTTTATAGTTCTGATTAAATATAAAATTTATAATATTTTGTTTTCAAATTAAAGTAGTATCTTATAAAAAGGTAGGAATTTTACCAGAATAAACATGCCGATCCAATTTTTCAAAGAAAAAAAATAATTAAATAACAATATAATATAAACATCTTAATTAGTTGAGTGAATAATGTATAATTTATAGAATGATGGAATTTATATGGATTAAATCTAAAGATTAAATTATAATTAAAAAATAAATATTTTATTAAAGATCAATAATATATGGCGCAATAGAAAACAAACATTTAAATATGAGGAATAATTAATATGGTTATATTTAAGATATCAGGTCAAATTTTAAATTATTTAAAATTATTTAAAATTATTTAAAATTGACAATCAAACAATTGAATAATTCAACAGACAAATAAACAGACAAGTTAAAATGTAAGTTATCAAATTAATCAATCATTAAACAAGTTGATTAACGAATTTTCAAATAAATCATTACACAAATTAATGAAAAAAATTATCCGTCACACGAAGGAATAAGCTATCAAGAAAAAATTAAATTACATAATGAATACAACTTTATTATTGAACTATATTTTTTGAATGCATATTTATATTGACATGTTCTATAGAGTATTTGATGAATTGTTAATGCTTAATCGGCATGATTATGGTTTAATATTAATTAGTAATTGTTAACATTGATTTGCCATATCGAAAGAAATCGAGGTGTTTTAATACAATCATAATTTATTAAATATTACCCTTTCATGTAAATATGAACGAATAGGGCGGCGAGCTGTCCTCCCTCGTCTGCGCACATAGTTCCGTGTGCTCCGCCTTTCGTTCATATTTACGTGAAAGAATAATTGAAATTTTGACCATTTATCTTAAATTTAGACAAAAGGATAATATTTTTAGACCTCAATGGCTTGAAGTCTTTCTTAACTATAAAGTGTGTCACAGCATAATCAAGTTAAAAAGCAATAAAAATATATGGATGAAATAATAATTGCTACTGGCTTTCCTTGGCGTTTGCAGCAGGGGCAGCCCGCATGCTAAAAAACAGGCATATCAGAGCAGCAAGCGAGGCAAGGAAAATCATGAAAGTCATGGGCATGGACACTTTTTCGGATACGGCGCTCAGGCAGGAACTGACCACGCCTGCCGCCGCGAACTGCAGTACGCCCAGCACCGAGGACGCGCTCCCTGCCTGCCTCCCGCAGTCGTTCATGGCGACCGCAACCGAATTCGCGACCGAAAGCGGGAACGGCGCGAGACACAGGAGGATCAGCAGCAGAATCGCCCGGATCCCGGGAAGCCCGTAAATCTCGCAGAAAATTGTCGCGGCGAGAGAGACGGCGAACATCCAGACAAGCGTGCCCCGCATTATGCCAAGAGGAGAGAAGCGGCGCAGGAGGAAGTAGTTGGTCTGGCTGGCAAAGGCGAGAACCATCGAGTACGCGGCGAAAATCCAGGCGTACTGCGACTCGTCGAAACCGTAATGTCCCATGAAGAGCGAGGGGGAGCCGCTGATGAAGGCGAATATTGCCCCACCTCCGAACGAGCCGGCCAGGGCTGTCCAGCGGAAGACCGGGCGGCGCAGCACGGTCAGGAAGCTCCCCAGGGCAGCCGCCGGCCCCTGCCTCACCCGGCCCGTGTCAGGCAGCGTCTCAGGAAGGCCGAAGCGGACAGCAACGAGCGAGGCCAGGCCCATCACCGTCATGAAGACGAAGTTGGAACCCCATCCGGCAACTTTCGTGAGATAGGCTCCGGCAACCGGAGCCACCACGGGCCCCACGGACTGCACGGCCATGAGTATGGTGAAGATCCTTGTGGCCCCGGTCAGATCGTAGGAGTCGCGGACAACCGCGCGTCCTATGATCATGCCGGAACATCCGCCTATGGCCTGGATGAACCTGAGCGTGAGGAAGCCGGATATGTCCCTCACGAAGATCATCAGGGCCGTGGCCAGCAGATAAATCACCAGTCCCCCGTAAAGGGGGATCTTCCTGCCCAGGCGGTCGCTCAGCGGGCCGTAAATGAGCTGTCCGATGGCGAGACCGAAAAAGAACACCGCGAGGGTCATCTGAACGGTCTCTATGTCGGTGTTCATGTCGGCGGCCATGACAGGAAAGGCCGCAAGGTACATGTCCGTGGAAAAGGGAGCGAATGTTCCCAGGAGCGCCAGAATGAGCGACAGCCTTAACGTGGACGGAACGGCGCGGGGCGCCCCTGGCTCTGAACCGATCATCAAATCACGGAAATCCCTTCCCCGGAGGACAGACTTGTCGCTCCGGAACCCCGCAGGAAAGACTCCCGGCGGAGCGGGTGATGCGGCATGGTGACGCAGGAAAAATCAAATGAGCTTGTCATGTTTCTGCCAACACAGAAGGCTCAGGCATATGGATAAAGCATTTAAGAAAAATAATCCTCATGGAGAAGCTGATGCTTGCAACGCGCCTGCTCTTCCGCAAGGCAGAAGCAGCTGGCAGAATTGGAAAAAAATAAAGAGTTAAGAGTGTCGCCCTCTGCGGAAGACGTTTGGCAAACTCTGCCAAATACGTTTGACAAACGGCATGAAACTGTTCGGGCGCATCGGCGGAATGCGTCGCGCGTGGAGCGGCTCGGTGTGGCTCTTGGCCTGACAGCGCCGCAGGACGCAGGGGGGAGGGCAGGATCCTCGGGTTAAGGATCCGGAGGGAGTAGACAGAAGAAGCCTTGACAGCCACGCCTTCACGAGACTTCAATGGCAAGCCTTCACGACTTCAGAGGCAAGCCTTGGCATGAGCTATGCCTCCAAAGCTAAGAGGAGCAATTTTATACCTTGGCCAGGAAAAGTCAAGGAGCCCTCAGCCTGGCTGCCGGGCCTGAGGCACACCCCGGAACCTGGAGAAGATATGGCAGAAAAAGTCAGGCTGAACCTTCGGCATTCTGAAGATTTTGACCCGCTCGCCGGAGACGAGCAACCGAGGGTCGTCCTGGAACACGCAATCGGAGGGAAACCCCGGAAGGACCCCTGAAGCAGCCTGGAAAGACCACGGAAGGGGCTCGAAGGGCGTGACGGAGAGAACGGTCAGGGAGCCTTGGCCTCCCCGGACCCGCCCGCGGCGGAAAGGCCCCCGCCCGCCTCCACGGAGAGAGGGCTTTCGGCATCGGCCCGAACCGTGTCGGGAGAGCCGCCGCCCGGGGCCGCGTCAGCGCCGGCACCACCGCCCGCGAGGCCCTCGGCCCTCTTCCGCCTGCGCTGGGCCATGTAGACGCCGGCCAGCATGAGGAGGCCCGGAACGCTGAAGAGCCACTTGGAGGGCCTGGACACGGGAACCTCCACGCCGAGCACCCTGGTGGGGTCCTCCATGTTGACGCCGAGGCGCTCGAGGCGGCTCCCGTAGCCCACGTCGTCAACCATGAGGTCGGCACCCTGCCAGGCCACGTACATCCCGGCACTCTCGAGGCGCTTTTCCCCGCCGTCGCCCTCGAAGGGCAACACCACGGTCTGGCGGACGACCCTGCCGTCGCCGAAGACCGTCTCAAGGCGGAGGCGCATGGGCTCGCCCACGGGCAGGGCCTCCACGGTCTCCAGCACCTGGGCGGGGGGAAGTTCACGGTAGGGGGGATACACGATGTCCTGCGCGATGTCGGGCCTGAAGAGGAACATCATGGCAAAGGCGAGGGCCGCCATCTCCCAGATCCTGGTCTTCACCAGCATGTAGCGCTGGGTGATGCTCGCGAAGGCGATGCAGGCCAGGGCGGATGTCAGGAGGACCCAGGTGAAGTGCCAGGCGTTCCTGATGTTGATCAGCAGGATCTCCTGGTTGTAGAGGAAGACGAAGGGCAGGACGGCGGTCCGGAGCTCGTAGATGAAGCCCTGCACTCCCGTCTTGAAGGGGTTCCCCCCCGATATGCCGGACGCGGCGAAGGCGGCCAGCGCCACCGGGGGAGTCGCGTCCGCCATCACCCCGAAGTAGAGGCAGAAGAGATGCACGGCAAGCAGGGGGATCCCCAGTCCGTGGGCCGCGCTTATGTTGTATATGACCGGGGCGAGGAGAGTGGAGACAATGATGTAGTTGGCGGTGGTCGGCAGTCCCATGCCCAGGATGATGGCCAGGACCGCTGTCAGGACCAGCACCGCAGGGAGGTATCCCCCGGAGATGAGCTCGACCAGGGAGGCCAGCACCTGCCCCACGCCCGTGAGGCTCACCGCCCCCACGACGATGCCGGCCGTGGCTGTGGCGAGGCCAATGCCCACCATGTTCTTGGCGCCGTTGACGAGGCTCGAGAGGAGCCGCGACACAGCCTCCAGGATCCTGGGCTTCACCGGTTCCCGCTTCATGAGCGCCACGAACGGCCTCTGTGTGAGCAGTATGAGGATCATGATGAGGCAGGCGTAGTAGGCGGCGAGCCCCGGACTCATCTCCATCACCATTAGCCCCCAGACCAGCACGAATGTGGGCAGGAGATAGTAGAGGCCGGCGAAGAGGACGGGGGTGACCGAGCTTATGCCCATTAGGGCGTCCGTGTCGCCCTCGGGGATCTGGGGGAACCTCAACGAGACCAGGAGAAGGATCACGTAGCATATCGTGAGGAGGGCCCCGAAGGCCAGGAAGGAGTATCCCTTGAAGACTGCGGGTATCCAGGCGAGCAGGTAGTAGGCCAGGCACACGATGACCGCCCCCCCGGAGCACAGGAGAAGGCACCGGAGGAGCCTGGCCTTCAGTGGGCTCACGGACCTCCCGGAGCTCTCCATCCCCATCTTCACCGCCTCGATGTGGACGATGTAAAGGAGGGAGAAGTAGGCGAGACAGGCGGGCACGAAAGCGTGCTTTATGATCTGCGAGTAGGGAATGTTCGTGTACTCGGCCATGAGAAAGGCGGCGGCACCCATGACCGGGGGCATGATCTGGCCGTTGGAGCCGGCCGCGACCTCGATGGCCCCGGCCTTCTCGGCCGAGAAGCCCACCTTCTTCATGAGGAGGATGGTGACCGGGCCGCAGGTGAGGACGTTCGCTATGGACGACCCGGAGATGAGCCCGTGGAGGCCGGAGGCCACCACTGCCGCCTTGGCGGGCCCGCCGCGCAGGCGGCCCAGGAGCGAGAAGGACAGCGCGGTCAGGTACGTCCCCGCCCCGGCGTTCTCCAGCATCGCGCCGAAGAGGACGTAGAGGAAGACGAAGCTGGTCGAAACCCCCAGCGGCACCCCGAAGACCCCTTCCTGCGTGAGCCAGAACTGGGATGCGGCCCTGGTGAGGGAGGCGCCCCGGTGCGACACCAGATCCGGGAAGTAAGGGCCGAAGAAGACGTATACGAGAAAGAGGATCGCCACCAAGGTCATGGGGAGACCCATGACCCTGCGGGTGGCCTCAAGCAGGAGGATGACTCCCGCGACGGCCACGGCCACGTCCTGGGTCGCGGGAATGCCCGGCCGCCGGGCCAGCTCGGCCTGGAAGATGAACAGGTAGCAGGCGCAGAAGGCCGCCGCCATGGCCATCAGCCAGTCGTAGAGGGGTATCCTGTCCGAAGGGCTCGAGCGGAGGAAGGGGAACCCCAGGTAGCACAGGAAGACCGCGAAGCCCAGGTGGAGGGCCCGGGTGGCAGTGTCGTTGAAGACCCCGAAGCCTATGGAATAGGGGACGGGAGAGCAGATCCAGAGCTGGAAAAGAGACCAGGAAACGGCCACGATTAAGATGAGGGCATGGGGGAAGCCCTTCGGCTTGCGCCGTCCGGTCTCCCTTTCGAGCATCTGCTCTATGACCGTGTTGTGGGAATGGGCGGTCGCGCCTGAGCTGGAAGTCATAATTCACCAAAAGGCCTAAACCAGAAAGCCGGACTGGAGCGGGCTGAGGCTTGGAAAGCGGCGGGCCTGGGGCAGGACGGACGGCCAGGGCCGGACCGGGGGGACTTGCGACAATGCGGGCCCGGGGCCTCCGAAAGCTCGGTGGCCCGGACCCGCCGGTAAGAGGTGAGAGCCCGGGGGCCGGACGGCGGGGCCAGCTGGGCCCGGCTGCCAGCGCCGGTCGGAAGGGCCTATTCGGGAACCTGCAGGCCCGCCTCCTTGAAGTACCTGATGGCACCGGGGTGGAAGGGGGCCGAGTTGCCCTCGAGCATGTTCTGGGGTGTGAGGTCCGCCAGCGCCGGGTGCAGGCTCTTGAACTCGTCGAAGTTGGTGAACACTGACTTGGTGATGTTGTAGGCGACGTTCTCGGGGAGCTTGGAGGAGGTCATCAGCGTTGCCCTGGGCCCGAATGTCTGGACGTCCCTGGTGGAGCCCTTGTAGGTGCCGCCCTTGATGACCGCCGCGGGGTAGAAGGGGTACTTGGCCACGAAGGCGTCGACCTTGGGGCCAGTGACCGGCACCAGGTGAGAGGAGCAGGTGTTCGCGGCCTCCTGGATGGAGCCGTTGGGGTGTCCGACCACGTAGACGAAGGCGTCAATCTTGTTGTCGCACAGCGCCCCGGCCATCTCGGCGGGCTTGAGATCGGTGGCGAGGCTGTAGACGCTCGGGGTCCACTCGTACTCCTTCATGAGGAGCTCCAGCGTGTTCCTGTTGCCGGAACCGGGATCGCCCAGGTTCATGCGCTTGCCCTGGAGGTCCTCGAAGGTCTGGATGTTGGCGTCGTCGCGGGCCACCAGGGTGAAAGCCTCGGACTGGAGGGAGAAGAGGACCCTCAGCTCGGGGTCGGCGCCGGCCTGCTGGAACTGCTCGACGCCCTTGAAGGCGTAATACTGGACGTCGGACTGGACGATGCCCATGGAAAGATCGCCGGAACGGATGGCGTTCACGTTGAAGACGGAGGCACCCGTGGACTCGACCGTACAGCGGATGTTGTGCTCCTTGGCCCTGCGGGTCTTGCCTACCAGGTTGCAGATGACCCCGCCGACCGGGTAATAGACGCCGGTGACGCCGCCCGTCCCGAGGGTCACGAACTCCTGCTGCGGCTGAGCGTCCTGCGCCTGGAGGTGGATGGGGAGGGCCAGGGCGACCGCCGCCATGGCGGCCACGGCGGCCTTTGCGAAAAAGCTTGTCATGGAGAATCTCCTTGCGGTTTGGGGCCCGGAATGAAGGAGCCCCTGACGCGGGCCGCTTCGGTCCCGGTCGGACCGGACGGCGGCACCGCGGCGCATATGGGCATGGCGGGAACGGAAAAGGCACGCCCCGCGCGACGAGCTGGCGCTACGCGGCTGCAGGTGCAGGAGCCAAATGCGGCTCTACTAGGTTAATTTGTGACTTTAACAGAATGGGCCACAAAATCAAAGAGTTTTAATTTATATTCATTTATATGTAAATAACTTTAAAAAAACATATTAATTCCACAAAGATAATTTAGTATTGCTTAAAATACTATTTAGTTGATATATTAATCAAGATAGTAAAGTAAGAATGGTATCAGGCCTAAAAATAACAGTAAAATGTATTTTGTTTTTGGTCCTGTATCTGAATCGGCAAGCCTCCCCCCGGCCCGACGTTACCCTCCCCGGAGCCCCGGCCTACCTCCCCAGGACTCATTCCGGGTATCCGTTCACGGGTAGGCCGCCCTGGGCTCGGAAATATCCTGTCCTGGAGCTGGAGGAAGGCCGCTCT
>JAISFP010000313.1 GCA_031263525.1 Deltaproteobacteria bacterium
GGTAGGCTGGCATGGTTGGTCCGGACGGTTCCGTGGGGTAGGCTGGCAGGTTGGTCCGGAAGGTTCGGAAGGTTCCGTGGGGTAGGCAGGCAAGGATGGTCCGGAAGGAGCTGTGGGTAGGCAGGCAAGGATGGTCCGGAAGGTGCTGTGGGTAGGCAGGCAAGGATGGTCCGGAAGGTGCTGTGGGTAGGCAGGCAGGGATGGTCCGGAAGGTTCTGTGGGTAGGCAGGCAAGGAAGGTTCGGAAGCTGGGGGAAGGCAGACACGGAAAGTTTGGCAGGTGCTGAGGGTTGGCAGGGGAAGCCGGACGCGAGCAGGACTGACGGCACGGAGGTTTCGAAAGGTAAGGCAGGCGCAGCAAGCTTGGCAGGCGCTGCAGGCCCGGGAGGGAATGGGGGCGAGGAAGGTTCGCCAGGGAACTCCGGTAAGAGTTCGGACAGCCCGGCTGGGCAGGCAGGCTCTGGCAGTCCCGCTGGCGCGGGAGGTTCTGCTGGGGCGAACAGTTCGGAAGGCATGGAGAGTTAGGAAATTTCTTCAGGTTCGGAAACCACGGGAAGTTAAGGCAGCTGCGGAAAGGGTTAAGATTTAGAGGTAGCCAAGAATCAGGTTGACACGGAAAGTCAGGAAGGTTCGGTCGGATTTTCTGACAGGGTCGTTGCGCCTGACGCCAGAAAAGGGCGCGCCTGAAACCCGAAAGACGACAGGGGCGCTCCCTGCCGACGATTTGGCTGCCGTGCGGTTGTGCTGTCCAGTCGGGACCGGACGCGGCGTCCGCCATCCTTTCCTGTCCCGTCTTTCCCGTCCGGCCGGGCTGCTTGCAGGTTCTCGCCGTTTATCCTGGGCTGGCTGGGCTTCCGGATCGCCTGGCCCTGCCGGCTCTGTGACGCCCATGTCCAGGAGATGCCTTCCGTAACCGGGACGGTTTCGGTTCCGGAGATCCTGTCAGCATGAGGATCCTGTCGGCACGGGGAGCTGGTCGGCAGGGGGATCTAGTCGGCACGGGCATGCGTCTGGAGACCGTTGCGGCCCCGGTTCAGAAAGGCGCGGCCGACTCGGAATGTTACACGGGATTACCTGCCTTCATGGGGCCGCGACCGTGTCGCGGTCGTGTCTGAACATGCGACCGCCTCCCTATCAGCCTTTCCGGAGGACGGTCGCTTCATGTGCGCCTCTCCGCCGGATCACGGCAGGGCACATGCGTTTCCCGCATAATTGATTCTGTTAAGTCGATTCGCTCCTAGCCGGATCCCTTGCCCGGCACGGACGCCGTGCCGGAAACCGCGTCTTGCGGGATCCGCCTTCCGGGCGGGACGCCCCGAACGGTTGGCCAGGGCCGGCAATACCGCGAAACGGAGGCCAGCCTTTGAGAGAGAAGAGAGTCCTTATTGCCTGCGGCATATTCGACGAGGAGCTGGAAGGCGCGCTGAAGCACCTGCAGGACGCCTACGACCTGACCGTGATCCGCCTTCCTCCGGGCTACCACTGCGTGATCGAGGAGCTGGAGGCGAAGCTCCGCGAGGCCCTGGAGGGCGTCGCTCCGGAGGACCGTGCCGGGGTGCGGCTCATGATAGGCCGCAACTGCCTGCCCGACATGCGCGACTTCTGCGCCAGGGAGGGCGTCAGGTGCCTTCCCACCGCGAACTGCCTTTCCGCGATGGTGGGCGACGAGAGGCTCAAGGAGCTGGAGGACGGGAAGACCATGGTCATCACCCCGGCGTGGATACGCTCCATGTTCCTTCACCCGGATGGCATACCGACGTTCCTGAGGTGGGACGCCACGGACTTCCGTATAAATTTCGGGCGCTACGACAGGATGCTCGTCCTGGAGACCGGGACGCCCCCCACGGACGAGGAGATCCTCGAATGTTTCGATCTCTTCGGCAACCCGGTCTTCGACTCCGAGCCCTGCGGCCCCGATCATTTCAACAGGCTGGTGAGGGAGTTTCTGGCCTGAAAAAATCCCCGCCGTCAAAGCCTTGTTGAAACCCCGCTTCCCGGAATTCGCCGGGAGGCGGGGTTTTTTCTGGGGGCATCCCCTTACGGCAGTCCCTATCTGGTGGAGTTTTGCGGCGTGTCGATCGGGCATCAGGCGGGCATCAGGGCCGCGAATCCAGAATCTGCCTGTGGCGGGCCTAGGCTCGGGGTGATGTCCGGCCAGTTCTGGCAGAGCCTGGGGAGAGCTCCAGTTCTGAAGGGGCCGTTGCAGGGATGACGGACAGGCTGACCTGTGGGGTGAGTCCGGGCCTAAGGTGCCGTTGCAGGGATGCCGGACAGGCGGACCCGTGGGGTGAGTCCGGGCCTAAGGTGCCGGAGCTGGCTTGGCCTCACAGGAGCTCCTTGGGGAGAGTCCGGACGGAAGGGGCCGTTGCAGTGATGTCGGACCGGAGGAAATGTGGGGAGAGTCCGGACGGAAGGGGCGGTTGCAGTGATGTCGGACCGGAGTGAATGTGGGGAGAGTCCGGGCCGAAGGGGCCGGTGCAGGGATGTGGAGCCGGCGGAGCTGGGGGGACGGGAGCGGTAATGAGCTGGCTTGTGTGATTTTGCCGGGGGTGTCTGGTCAGAGTGATGGCAAGGGGGGCGCCCTTAAAGGTTTGGCATGGCATTTCCGGGTGTTGGCTGTTTCTGTAAGTCTTGTCCTGAGGGACGGCTTACTGCCGGTGGCCATGCCTTGCAGACGGCTAGTTCTCTGGACTTTTCCGACGAGTCACCAGCCTGGGCTGGCCAGATGTCTGAAACTCAGGGGCTTGCGCCGCCGAAGGCAATAACTTACAATAGCGAAAGTGCCGCAGAAGGCAGGTGTCGCATTCCAGTCGCGAGAGTTGTCAACGCGTCCTTTAGACGAACTGGCTTTCAAATCGAATGCGGTGTTGAGGAATTATTTGAATGAAAAAATTGTTTAAAAACGATTTGAGTTTTAAGCAAATTCGGCAGGGAAATTTTATCTATGCCGACAAGACTGAATATATATATAACCTTCTCAAGGACGAGCCTACAAACTTCTGCTTTCTGTCCCGTCCAAGACGGTTCGGCAAGACGCTCCTGCTCAATACTATCAAGGAGCTGTTCCAGGGCGACCGAGAGCTCTTCAGGAGGCTGAAGATCGACAAGAGCGGATACAAGTTCGAGACGCACCCCGTCCTGAGCTTCGACATGTCCTATTCAGCCATATACACGAAAGACGATCTCATCGACAGCATCAAGTTTGACCTGGCTACTTTTGCCAAAGATTATGAGGTGAACTTTACCACAAAAAATTACGGCTTGATGCTTCAGGAGCTTTTAAATGGCATTCACCAAAAGTTAGGATCCCGCGTGGTCATCCTGGTTGACGAGTATGATGCCCCTCTGACAGAACATATAATGGATGATGTAATTTCCCAGGAAATTAGAAAAGTTCTGCATGATTTTTACAGATCCATGAAAAAAAATATTGAATACATCCGATTGGCCTTTGTCACTGGCATTACCAGATTCGCTATGACCGCTTTGGACTCCGGACCTAACAATTTCTTTGACATTTCACTTGTGCCGGAATATGGTGGAATCTGCGGCTTCACTAAAACTGAGATGAGAACACTTTTTAATGACAGATTCCAGGATACTCTGGATGTTCTGAAAGGCAATGGAAAAATCCCGCTGAATACGGATACAGATAAGTTGAAGACGATGATTGAGGATTACTACGACGGCTACAACTGGCTCGGGGAGGAAAATGTTCTCAATCCTTACTCTTTGCTCAGATTTTTTTCTTTAAATGAATTCGACACATATTGGCCGTTGTCTGGGCAGCCATCACATCTTTCCGCGCTTGTCAGGGAAAATCCTCTTGCCTTCATCCTGCCTAAACTAGACGCCTACCCGGCAATTCAAACCAGGAAAGCTGAACTCGGTTCGCTTGAGCCAGTACCCGTCCTGTTTCATAGCGGCTATTTGACTATAGATAAGCCAGTTATCATAGAAGAGCTCGAAAATGGTAAAGTTGTCCAAAAAGATGGGTACTCTTTCAAAATCCCAAACATGGAAGTGAGGCAGAATTTCGAGTATAACCTTTTTCTTTATGCTTTTGACCCTTCAAGGATTTATTTTGGAAGATTTGCTAAGGAGCTGCCAGAAGCTTTACTTAAGAACGACTCCAAAACAACCGCTGTTCTGTTACATAAACTTCTTTCAGCAATTGCTTCGGAACAACATGAGCCTAATGAAAAGCATTACCATGCTGTAATACAGGCCGCGTTTATCGCCACCGGGCTTGAGGTGCTTGGCCAGACTCCCTCAAGTTCATTCGGGACGTCTGACATGAGCGTATTTCTTAAGGACATTCGTTTTGTGTTGGAGGTGAAATACTGCAAAGCAGACAAGAATGACGCAGATGACAAAGACAAGTCCGACAAGGAGCTCGAAGCAGCTCTTGATGCAGCTGCCGACCAGATTAGGTCGAAAGATTATACGGCACCTTTCATTGTGGCCGGAAAGAAGACTTCATGCGTTGCCATTGCAGTTCGCGGACGTAACGAGGTAGCGGTTCGCTTCTTTGAGCCTGAAGAGCCTGTATGATGTTTTGCGTTCAAGTGTGCTATCGAATTAATTCGCGATTACATTCATGGTAATTATATTCTATCGCATTCATGGTAATTATATTCTATCGCATTCAAGGTAATTATATTCAATAGCATTCAAGGGAATTATATTCAATCGCATTCAAGGGAATTATGCTCGATCGCATTCAAGGGAATTATGCTCGATCGTGTAACAGTTGTTCTAACCCAGCAGGGAGGCTACCAAGCAACTGGACGAAGCCCGGACTGGTACCAGTGACTGCCGGCCTGGACTCGGAAGAAGGTTGCCATGGTATTACCCCGGCAACGAAATGTGATCCCCAAGCATCCCCAAAGGGGCGCAGGAAAGGAGCTGAACCTACCATAACCTCACGTATTATTTAGTTTAACGACAATCAATCCCATATCTCGCCGGCCACTCAACCCAAAATTTTCCTGCCCTCCAAAACTTACCCCTGCTCAAAATGCTCTGAACATGGCTATGGAAAGAGCAATAGCCACGCCAATCGAATTTTTGATCCTCATTATCGTCATCCCTTAACCTGGTTACACTTGTAAAAACCATTGGTTAGACTGAGTTATTCAGTCAGAGCCTTTATTACGAAAGGCTCTGCGGAAGGAATTTTCGAACTCAATTCCATCAGCATAACGAAAATCAAACCTTTCAAATACCAATCAAACGGCAAGATGTTAGAGGATAGAAGGTCATATGTTAATGGCATAATAAAAACATAAATGTATGATTCAGATTTAATTTAATGAATATTATGTTTTTAAGAAACCATTGCCATATAACACAAGAATTTAAAATTGTTTAAAATTAATGATTGATTAAAAATATCATACGATTTTGTTCTTTCTTTGATTTCTAATGTTCCTCATCACCTGATAAAAAAAACTAAATATCAGCGTGATAATTAACCATAATACTTAGCATAAGTGAACTCGTATTAGAATCATTCAGAAGAATTATCTTAACTTGCTAGCGTTTCAACCACCAAGTTAATCGAATTGTTCAGAAATTTTACAGTTAAATATATCGAGATAGTTTTTAAGATGAATATTAAAACTCTAAAAATTAAATGCCAACATTTGTAATGGCAGTCATAACTAGATCCTATGTATTGCACTTATGACTATTGAAGACATGATAAGTAATGAATTTTCTGTATATTAAAATACTTTCTATATTTTCAACACTATTTTCAGTCTAATCTTTTCTAATATAGACTACTTATCCTGAAATAATTTCAGTAATTCTATAAGGGAGACTAAATTTCCATGTGAGATGAAGAGGAATAACCGCTCATTTCTGTTGAGGTCAGGATGCGGGGCAGGTCGGCAGGGAGTATGCGGGGCAGGTCGGCTTCATCAGGCAAACATCAGAAAGGAAAGGGACAGCATTCCAGGCGGGTTTCGCCTTCAAAGAGAGGGCTGAGTAAACGGTATTGCGGATAGCCTCAAGAACTTTTACGATTAGTCGCTAGTGAGTCCGGACCGGAGGAAGTGTGGGGGAGAGTCCGGACTGAAGGGGCCGTTGCAGGGATGCCGGACCGGAGGACCTGGGGGAGAGTCCGGGCAAGCCGAAGGGGGCGGTGCAGGGATGCCGGACCGGAGTTCCTGGGGGAGAGTCCGGGCCGGGCCGAAGGGGCCGGTGCAGGGATGCCAAGCCGGAGGACCTGTGGGAGACTCCGGGCCGGGCTGAAGGAGCCGGTGCAGGGATGCCAAGCCGGAGGACCAGCGGGAGTCCGGGCCGGGCCGAAGGAGCCGGTGCAGGGATGCCAAGCCGGAGGACCTGCGGGGAGAGTTAGGGCCTAAGGTTGTGGACTCAGGAGGCCGGGGGCATGCTCGGGCGACCGGGCCCCACGCAGGGGCTTGCCGGGAAGCTGATCTGCAGGATCTTTGGCATCCGTGCCGGGGCGTGGGATAATGAGTCGCCCCGGCACCTGCCGGGTAATCCGCAAGCAGTCGCCCGCCCCGCAGGGGCGTACCCCCCGGGCCGGCGCGTCGTTCACGCCGCCCCTGCACAGCCCGAAGGAGCCCCCCCATGAGCCAGCCCATTGACCCCAAGAGCCTGAAGATATTCACCGAGGCGAGGACCTTCAACTCCTACGAGCCCAAGCCCATCCCCGACGAGCTGATACGCGAGCTCCACGGCCTCTTCAAGTGGGGGCCCACGGCGGTCAACTGCCAGCCGGGCCGCTTCGTGTTCGTGAGATCCCCCGAGGCCAAGAAGCGTCTGATCCCCGCTCTCTCCCCCGGCAACGTCGCCAAGGTCGAGAGCGCCTCGGCCACTGTGATAGTGGGCCACGACCTGGAGTTCTTCGAGGAGCTGAAGGTCCAGTGGCCCGCCTACGACGCCTCCGGCCAGTACCGGGACGACGCCGCCCTCGCCGGGACCACGGCCCTCCGCAACGGGTCCCTCCAGGGGGCCTACCTTATACTTGCCGCGAGGTCCCTGGGCCTCGACTGCGGGCCCATGAGCGGCTTCGACAACGCCAAGGTGGACGCGGAGTTCTTCCCGGGCGGCAAGGTCAGGAGCAACTTCCTCATAAACCTCGGCTGGGGCCAGGAGGGAGCCTTCTACCCCCGCGGGCCCAGGCTGGACTTCGACAGGACGGTCAAGATCCTCTAGAGGAGCTCTGCGGCGACCGGAAAGGCCCGCGCGTGAGATGGAGAGGTGCGGCTTGAGGCGGGCCTGTCACCGCCGGAGCGGCAGGCGTCCACACGGTCCCTCCTTCCGGGAAAGCCAGCCTCAGCCGGGAGCCCGCCTCAGCCTGGACGGCTGACCTCCGTGGCAAGCCCGCCTCGGCCTGGACGGCTGGCCTCCGCAACAAGCCCGCCTCGGCCAGGACGGCAGGCCTCACCCCACTGAGCATGTCTCATATACGGGAGCTTGCCAGCTTCTTGACCCACGCCTCGCGGGTTGCCGCGCCTCCAGTGCCGGTCGCCGTTCTTGAGCCACACGGATGTTTCGGGAAGGACCCGGAGCGTCCGGGGGGCATTGCGTCCCTGTGGGGGTCCTGTCGGTAACGTCCTCACGCCTTAGTGGTGCCAGTGAACTTGGTCCGGAGAGGATGCCCCCGGCGCTTGGCGGAAGCCCTTGACGGAGGGAGTCCGGGGCAGTGTCCGGGCAGGGTGGCCTGCCTTCGACAGCTGCCAAAAAAAAGCCCCTCTCTGGAGGGGCTGGGAAATTCCGGGGCCCGCGCAGGAGGCGGGACACCGCGTCTGGGCCGGGTTGCAGGGCCGCCTGCGGCCTGCTCTGCTGGCGGCAGGAAGCCGTCCGGCGGCGCGTTCGTTCCGGGGCCTGACCTGCGGCTTCCCGGACGGAGCCCGGGCAATGCCGCAGGAGCGCGGCCGGGAGGCGGACAAGACAGGGCGGGGGGCGCCGGTGGCGCCCCCCGCCGAGGAAGCCGTGAAGGAGCGGCGGAGGGCCGAGGCCCGCCGGGAGCCGCTACTTCTTCTTCTGCTTCTGCTGGCCCACGCGGACCTTGCTCGCGTCCTTGGACTCGACCTTTATGTGGGTGGCCATGCTGCAGTTGCCCAGGCGCCACTTGACCATCGGGTCGGGGAAGATGGCGCAGTACTTGGCACCCTCGACCGTCAGGGTCCTGTCGCATCCCTCGCACTTCTCGAACAGGGTGCGGCAGGCTCCCCCAATGAAGCCGCATCCCCTGTTGCTGGTCATGAAGTTGCACTCCACACCCTTCTTGACAGTATCGCACTGCATGGCAGTCACCTCGCGGGGCCTTCGCTCGGAAGGCTGGAATTTGCCGGGAGCTACCTGGGGCCCCGGTCCGGGATCGGCATTATCCGCTCGCGACCGGCCGATGTCAAGGTTTTCTGCGGGGTGGGGACGCGGCCTTGCCGGGGGCCTGGGCGGCGCATTTCCTGCCGGGCATGGGAGGGCGCGGGGCCGGCAACCGCCGGACGGGCGGCACGGGGGTTGACAGGAGAGGACTGGGGGCTGACATGAGGGGGCAGGTGCCTGCCGGGCCAGGGGGCGCCGCCTTCTTGGTCCGGACGATGATCCGGACAACCTGGACGGTCCGGATTACCCGGATGACCCGGAAGGGGAGGAGGCCGGCTGAACGGCAGGAGGTGGACTTGCCTGGGAAGGCAGGCCGTGACAGCCGGGCGGGTGGCGGCTTCCGGAATCATCTTGCTGGACGCCCGGGAAGGGGAAGGGTAGCGTCCAGGGGCCGGAAGCCCTCCCCAGAGGCCCAGCTGTCCGCGTGCGGGGGGGCTGGCCTCCGTAGCCTTCTGGCCGGAACGTCAGGAATGGATACTTCCTGTATAGACTTGCCCTGGGTTGACTGCTTCATGTGGTGATTATTTCGAGAGCGGGACGAAGGACTGGCCTTCCGGCCGATGCCTCCCTGTGATACCTGCGGTGCAAACGGCGAGGCACCCAGTTTAGGAAGAGCAGGGCATCATCTCGAAGTGGCAGGGCGCTCCGTCTGGAAACTTGCAGGACACCACCTTAATAGATATGGCAGGGTTCCGTTTTTGGAAGTGCCAGTGTGCCCTGGCCATGGAAGCGCCGGGCGGACAACTTCCGCCAGGGGCTGACGGAGCGCCTCCGGACTCGGAGCGGCAGTTTCTGACCGGCGGATCCGGCTCTGCCGGCACGGGGGGCGGAGAATCACGGATGACTGGCTCCCTAGCGGTACGTAGGGGAAAAAATGCCCGGGGGGGCAGAGGGCCTGCCAGGGGCGGGCGGGCACCGGCTCCATGATCGGTGCCGGGGAAGCCGGAAGGGATCCTCTCGGGGGCCGGGGCGTGGCTTTCGGGACTGGCCATCCCCGGTCTCGCGGCCCGCCTCTGGCCGTATCGGACTGTCTCGGACCGTCGAGAGCCCCCGAGAGGGCCGCCCGGGCAAGGGGCGCTGGCCGGGCCTGGCAGGCGGGGGCCTGAGGTGCCGAAGCAATTGTCAGTCTCGGGCGGCACGGTGGACAGGGCGGCCAGAGGCGGAAGAAATGGCCCGGGCCGGGCGGGGGAAACTTGGCCGGATACTTGCTAGTTCCCTCGGCGAGGGCACAAGGAGGCGGGGGCCCGCCCCCCCGGCACGCAAGGCGCGTCCCGGCCTTTCCTCCCGGCCCCGGAACAGCCTGCCCCAAGGAGCCAGAGCCATGTCAGTCCAGATCCGCGAGACGGGGACCGCAAACGACGACTTGAACCACTTCGAGACCGTGGCCAGGGTGATGGCCAGGGAGCTCTCCGGATTCCGGCTGGGCTCCGACCCCCTGGACGTCGCCGAGACCATAGAGCAGCTGACCGAGGAGATGGAGGACATGCCCCGGGTGATAGGCGACTGCCGCAGGGCGGCCGAGGCCTTCGGGCAGCTCGAGGGGGCGCTGGACCGCATGTACTCCCTCGCGGACCGCGCGGCCGAGCTCAGCGACTCCGACCCGGCCCTCCTAGTCGCCCTGGACAGCGAGTTCTCCGGCTACGCCCACATTGTTGCCCGGCTCGCCGGGGCCGGCGACTTCGACGGGCCCACCCTTTCACTCATAACCAGTTCCGAGGCGAGGGTCACGCGGACCGTCCTGGCCTGCCTCTCCCACGCCCGCCACGGCTTCGCCGCGAAGCTGGAGGAGCAGAGGCGGCACATCAACTCCGCCATGAGCGAGGCCATGGAGCTCCTGGCCAGGATCCTGGAGGAGGGCGACCAGATCTCCTGCGAGACCAGGACCGGCCTGAACGGCCTCATGGAGACCATAAAGATCATGGAGGGGGGCTTCATGCCGTCCTGGCAGGAGCAGAGGCCCCGCTACCTCAACTAGACGGGCGCGAGGCGGGCGGGAGAACGGGCCAGCTCCCCTGCCTGAGAACGGACTCGGCTCCCGGCTGGCGTTCGGCCGGCCCCAGACGACGACTGGCCCGCTGGCCCCGGCACACCCGAAGCCTCGTGGCCCCAGCAGGGACAACGTCGGCGTCGGCCGGCTGTGCCTGAATGAGGAAACTGACCCCCGCCCTCCCCGAAGTCACGGGGGGCGGGGGTCCGCCGTTCCTGGGCGCCGGGCAAATGTCAAGGTTCGGCGGGCATCGCGGGACGGGACTGCAGGCCGGGAAGGCAGTCCTCCTCGTCCGGCCCCAGCCCCCCGTCCGTGCTTCCGTATTTCTGCGCTTCTTGCTTTCCCCGTCCGTGCTTCAGTCTTTCTGAGCTTCTTGCTTCCCCCGTCCGTGCTTCAGTCTTTCTGAGCTTCTTGCTTCCCCCGTCCGTGCTTCCGTATTTCTGCGCTCATGGCTTCCCCCGTCCGTGCTTCCGTCTTTCTGAGCTTCTTGCTTCCCCCGTCCGTGCTTCAGTCTTTCTGAGCTTCTTGATTCCCCCGTCCGTGCTTCCGTATTTCTGAGCTCATTGCTTCCCCCGTCCGTGCTTCCGTCTTTCTGCGCTTCTTGCTTCCCCCGTCCGTGCTTCAGTCTTTCTGCGCTTCTTGCTTCCCCCGTCCGTGCTTCAGTATTTTTACGCTCTTTCCTTCCCCCATCAGTGTTTAATAATTTATGCGTTCATTTCTTCCCCCGTCCTTGCTTCAGTATTTCTGAGCTTATTCCTTACCCTATCAGTACTGACGTATTTTTACTCTCTTTCATTTCCCCGTCAGTGTTTAATAATTTATACGTTCATTCCCCTTATTCATTAATATTTCCCAATTTCTATACTCATTACTTCTCAATTCAATATTTTGATATTTATTCTATTATTGCTTACTCCGTCCATATTCCCGTCTTTATGTATTCTTTCATTTCCTCATACATGTTTCCATTTTTCTGTACTTCTTGCTTCACCCGTCCATGCTTCCATCTTTCTGCGTTCATACCTTTCCCCGTCAGTACTTCCTAATTTCTGCGCTCCTTTCTTCTCCCGTCCCTGCTTCCGTCTTTCTGCGTTCCCTTCCATTCCCCGGCAATTTCTTCCATCCCCTGTGGCGACATCCGCCTGCCCTTTCCCCCTGTCGCGAGGCGCATCCCGACCCACGACTCGGCCACGGAGGGTTATCGCTGGAGGGCAGGGAACAGGGATCGCGGCCCGCAGGTTCGCGGGGACAGCTGTGGCACGTCCGCCAGTGCCGGGTGCCCGGGGAAGTAAGCTTGCGCCCCCGCGAACGGATACCCTTCTTTTGGGGGCGAGTAGGCGCTTGACCTTGCAATCTGCTGACATTTAGGCAGGCTGAACTATTCTGGAGATCATTTTTGCTTCGCAAAGGCCGTGCCAGTCTGCTCTAGCCTTCCTTGGCTCCCACTGCCCGGCCCGTCCGGCCTCCTGGCAGCTCACCTGCCCGCCCCGGCACGGCCTGCACCCACAGGCGGCCCGGCGGCACCCCGTCCCAATGAAAGCCGCGCAATGAAGCACATCTGCATGTCGCGGCGTCCCCGTTGCCGGGGCCCCGGAACCCCTGTCATGACAAGTCAGTCCGGCTGCAGGGAGTTCACCCCCGTGAAAGGAGTTCTGGATGAGAGATGCCCCGGCTTCCTCTTCCGCCCCGGATGCGGTCTCCGCCCCGGATGCGGTCTCCGCCCCGGCTTCCTCTTCCGCCCCGATGCGGTCTCCGCCCCGATGCGGTCTCCGCCCCGATGCGGTCTCCGCCCCGGATGCGGTCTCCGCCCCGGCTTCTCCTCCGTCCTGCGGCCCGGCTCCGGCTCCGACCAGTGACCGCCTCCGGGCACACGGAACGGCTTTTTCCGGTTTCCGCAGGCGGGGCGCGGCTTCCGTCTGGGCCTGCCTCGCGCTGGCGGCGGCTGCGGCCCTCTCCGCCTGCGCGGCAGCCTCTTCGGACCAGCGGTCGCGCAGCGGCGCCTTCCAGGCCGCGCCGGTACCGGGCGTCGAATGGTGGAGGACGATGGGCGGAGCGCGTCCGGACGTGGAGTTCAGCCAGCTACTGGCCATGCCGGACGGGGGGGGCTCGTTGCGGGGCACGCCCGTCCGGAGGAGCGGAGCCGCAATTCGGGGGGCATCAGGCTGGTGAGGACCGACCGGAAGGGGGCGGCGGTCACGGACAGGACCGTGGATTACCGGGGGAGCTCGGAGTATCTCGGGTCGCTCTCGCCCGCCTCCGGCGGGGGCGCCGTCCTGGCCGGCTGGACGTCCGTCCATGACCCGGCGGAAGGGATCGCGCGGGGCTACGCGGACACCGCGCTGGCCATCAGGCTTGACTCGCGGGGCCGGACCGTCTGGTCCAGGACCTACCCGCGGTCGGGAAACGGAATGGCGGGCGCGGTCCTGGAGGCCCCAGACGGCGGCCACCTCCTCCTCGGGACGGCCGCGGGCGCCGACGCAGGACGCGGCTGCGGCGCCGGCCCGGACCCTCTGCCCGCGCTCTGGGCCCTGAGGCTCGACAGCTCGGGCGGGGAGGGGGAGGGTGCCTGTCTCGATCTTGGCGGGTTCGTCCAGGACGTCATGGCGGTTCCGTCCGGGGACGGCGGAGGGGCGGTGGCGGTCGCGCGCCTGTCCAAGGACGGCGGCCGGCACCACACCCCCGTTGCCGTGAAGGTCTCCTTCGGGGCGGAGTTCGGTGCCGTCCGCGAGTTCTCCCCGGAAGGCCACCAGCAGCCCGCGGCGGAGGCGGCGCTCGGGGGCGGGAGGGTCGCCGTGGCGGGCTGGAAGGCCGTGAGGGACGGTGACATGAGGACCCGGCTGACCATGGACCTCGACGGCCGCCCGTGGATCGTCGTCCTCGGCCCCGGGCTGGAGACCGTGTCCAGGACTCCGGCAGGGTTCTGGCCGGACACTGCCCGCATCCACGGAATGGCGGGCACGCCCGGGGGGCTCGCCGCGGCTGCCTCGGAGGACCGCGGCCGCGCCTTCATCGTCATGGAGACCGGCCCCTCCGGCGAGCCCCTCCGGACAAGGGGCTTCAGCGGGAGGGGCTTCAGCCGCGCCCTGGCCGTGGCCCCCTTCCCGGACGGGTCGCTCGCGGTCGCGGGCGAGACCAGCTCCTGGACGGGAGATCTCGCGTTCCGGGGCCCTCCCGCCTGGGGCGCAGGCTTCAGCACCTCCGCCGCCTGGGTCATGAAGTTCGCGCCCGGCGGCATGAACGCCGGCGAGGTCCGTTTCGGAAGATGACGCCTGTCCGGGCCGTGGCCGGCAGGAGCTTGCCCTGAGCCGATACGCGTTCCTGTTGCTGGGCTCGGCCGGAGAGTGTGGCGGAAAGCCATGAGACGTACGAAGGCGGAAATGCGGCGGCAGCCCTCCTGGCCCATGCGTAATGCCGGACAGCATGTCCAGACCAGCAAACGTTTTGACATTTTTGTGCCAGCACCATTAAACATTTAAAATATTTAAATTCATTATGACCATTGAATACTGGTGTAATTCTATGTTTTACAGAGATTGTAACTATTTATGTCCATTAAATATTGTCTTTTGTTAATGGCAAATTCTGAATTATAAATTTTCAAAGCTAGTCAGGCAACGACGACATTTTCGAGCATTATGATTTCCTGATTTTCTGATTTCCGGACTTCGTGATATTACCTTTTCACTTAAATATGAACGAATTGGGCGGTGAGCTGGCGAAGCCGGCTGGCTTTGACAGCGGTCGTCTGCCAGCCCTTCACCCACGCATGATGTGCCTTTGGAAGAATGATGCACAATTTAGTGCTGTTTGAGTTCAAGTTTTTATTAAGGCCCTGCGCTCCTCATTCGTTCATATTTACGTGAAATGGTAATATCCGGATTATCGAACTTCCACATGGTTTTGCTTCACGATTTTCTCTCTTCGGGATTTTTGCATTTTCGGGCTGTCGGATTTTCGGACTTCAGGTCTTTCTGGCTTCGGCCCTTCCGGCCTCGGGGCTTCCGGATATACGGAGCGGCCTCCCTTCCCGCTATTCCGTCTCCGGAAGCGTCACCGGCGACGGGCCCAGCTCCAGCACCCGGAGGACGTCCCCGCAGGCGTCCGTGAGGGCCGGGGCCGCACCGTGCCCCGCAAGCGCCACGGCGCCTCCGGCGTCTGCCTTGCCGCGGATGAGGGACGCCACCGTCTCGTGCCACTTGTCGTCCAGGAACGCGAAGGGCTCGTCCAGGAGCGTTATCGGCCTCTCGGCAAGGAAGGTCCTGGCCAGGCTGAGCCTCCTCTTCATGCCGGAACTCATGGACCGCGGGTACATGGGCCCCTCCAGGCCGAAGATCCCGAGCCAGCGGCCGATCCTCTCCCTCCTCTCGCCGTCAGGGGTCCCGCGCGGCAGGATGTAGGCCAGGTTGCCGGCGGCGTCCAGGTTGGGCACCAGGGCGTTGTCCTGGAACATGAGGCTCGCGGGCGCGTTTCGCGTGACGCTCCCCCCGTCCGGGTCCTGCACGCCGGCCAGGATCTCCAGGAGCGTGCTCTTGCCCGACCCGGAAGGCGCGGAAAAGAGCGTCACCGTGCCGGCCCTGAGAGTCGCCGACACGTCGGCCAGAATCACTCTCCCCTGATAGCTCTTGGCCACGTTCGCGGCTTTCAAAAGCTCCACCGTCGGCACCTCCTTTCTCCTAGCTGTCCCTGCCGTGTCCTCAGTGCGCCTTGCGCCGCGCCTTAAGCCGCGGCCCCCGCTTGCCATCCTCCGTCCCCTGTGCCGCGGCCCCTGCTTGCCTTCCGTCTCCCCCAGAGCCTCGCCCCCGCGTGCCTTCCGCCACCCCCTGAGCTGGGGCCCACGCTCGCCGTCCTCCGCCCCCTGAGCCGGGGCCCTCGCTTGCCGTCCTCCGCCCCCTGGGCAGCGGCCATAACGGACCTTCCTCCGCCCCCTGGGCCCCGGCACTCACCTTCCTTCCGGCACCCCCTGAGCCGCGGCCATCACGTTCTCTCCGGAGCCAGCCGGGCCCGGCATCCGCGCTCTCCGGAGCCAGCCAGCCAGGCCGGCCGTCACGCGCTCTCCGCGGTCATCCTGGCGGCCCTGGCCCTCAGGGGGGTTATGACCAGCGCCTCCAGCATGAGGCCCAGGGCCACCAGCGACAGCGCCCAGGCGTTCAGGTCCTCCATGTTCAGCCGCGAGTAGCTCCAGTATATGGCGGCGCCGGCGCCGTCAGGGCTACCCATGTACTCGGCGACGGCGGCGGCCTTCCAGGCCGTGGCCAGCACCGTGGACAGCCCCGCCAGGTAGTAGGGGAGCACGGCGGGGGCCGCCACCCTGACGAGCGTCCTGGACCGGGGCACCCCGTAGAGCCTCCCCACGGCCAGGAGCCTGGCAGGGATCCCCATCACCCCCTGGGCCGTGGTGCTGAACACGAATGGCACAGTGGCGGCGAAGACCGCCGCAACCGGCACCAGCGCCCCCGTCCCCGCCCAGACCATGACCAGGGTGATCCAGACTATGGGGGGGCAGGACTGGATGCCCGCCACCAGCGGGCCCGTCAGCCTGAGGGCCCATGCCGAGCGTCCCGCGAGCGCCCCCAGGGCGACTCCGACGACGTTTGCCAGAAGAGCGCCCAGGAGGCCCCTCGCCACGGTCGTGCCCAGTCCCCGGAAGAGCTCCAGCGACGCCGCCAGCTCCCAGGTGCGCTTCAGTATGGTCCACGGGTCCGGGGCAAGGAGCGGCCCCAGCCAGGCGCGGGCGGCGAGCGTGGCCCCGGCCCAGGCTGCGAGGGGCACCAGGTACGGGAGGAGGGTCCGGGCGAGTCTCAATGTCTCAGTTCCTGATTGCAGGCGCGGGCGGCCTTGCCGGGGTTCATGCAGTGGCGTCTCGTGTGTGGCGGACGGAGAGTCCGGTCGGGGCGCGGGCAGGCCGCCGCCGGCGGCGAGGCCTGTGCAGGGGGGGAGGGCGTCCTCTGGCAAGCCGGCAGTTCGGCAGGCAGGTCAGCAGGCCGGCGGGCAGCCGGGAAATCTTCGAGACAGGCCTGTTTGCCGTCAGGCCGGCGGTCCGGCCTGCAGTCGGCCTGTCGTCCGTCTGGCCGGCGGTCCGGCCTGCAGTCGGCCTGTCATCCGCCAGGCCGGCGGTCCGGCCTGCAGTCGGCCTGTCATCGTCAGGCCGGCGGTCCGGACTGCGGTCGGCTTTCCATCAGTCAGGCCGGCGGTCCGGCCTGCAGTCGGCCTGGCATCGTCAGGCCGGCGGTCCAGTCTTATGTCGGCCTGCCATCCGTCAGGCCGGCGGTCAGGCCTTATGTCGGCCTGCCATCCGTCAGGCCGGCGGTCCGGCCTTATGTCGGCCTGCCATCCGTCAGGCCGGCGGTTCGGCCTTATGTCGGCCTGCCATCCGTCAGGCCGGCGGTCCGGCCTTATGTCGGCCTGCCATCCGGCAAGTCGGCGCTCCGGCCTTCAGTCGGCCTGCTAGCCTGACTGGCGTCGGCCGGAGCCGGCTACCTGGAGTCCCCCTGCGTCCCTGGATCGGTGTCCATTCCGTCCAGGGTGTTCGGCCACCCCAGGGCGGGAGGCGGGTTCTCCAGGACGAAGTCTGCGGGGAAGCCCGGATCGAGGCGTCCCCCGGGGCACAGCTCGGACGCGGCCAGGCACAGGAAGCTCGCTATCTCGGAGGCGGCGTCAGCGGCGTTCACCGCCCTTATGGGATCCCGGGACAGCGACTCCGCGAGCACCCCCTCGCCCATGGCGTCGCGGAGCGTCTTCGGCAGGTGGCCCACCGCCTCGGCGGGGGGCATGGCCGCGAACTCGCGGGCGCTCTGGACCATCATCTCCTGGAGTTCTCTCACCAGGCCGGGGTGCTCCTTCACGAAGGCGGAGTCGGCCGCGATGCCGGCGTGGGGGAGCCTGCCCGGGCCGCCTGCCAGCCTGGCGTGCTCGTCCTCGAGGCTCCCGACTATCCTGAGCGACGGGTTCCGGGCCAGCGCGGCCGACGCCCCCGGCTCCGGGACAAGCGCCGCCCGGGCCCGTCCCGAGGCCAGCTCCAGGAGCACCTGCTGCATGGGGAGCGCCCTCGCGTCGAAGGACGGGCCCCCCATGGCCGCTATCCGCGCGAGTATCCCGGTGGCCGGCCCGGACTGAGGGGCGGCGTACAGGGGCAGCCTCTCGGCGGCGAGCAGCTCCGCCAGCTCCCCCGGGCTCTGCGGCCAGCGCTCTCCAGTGCCGTCCGGCCCGTTCCGGCCCCCGGCGGGCTCACCGGCTCCGGCTCCTCCGGCGCCCGGTCCGTCCGGCGTTCCGGCGGCGCCCGCGCCGTCCCCGGACCCCCGGCCCCCGGCCCGTCCTGGGCCTCCCTCGCCCCCGCCCGCCGGGCCCCGGAACGGACCGGAGACGAAGTAGAACTTCTTCCAGGCGGTGACGGCCACGAGCCTCACCCCGGCCCCCCTGGCGGCGGCCCTCCCGAAGGCCTCCAGGTGGCCCGCCCAGACGTCCCCCTTCCCGGAAAGGACCAGGCCCCTCAGATCGTCCAGGTTCTTCCACTCCTCCACCACGACGGCCCCGCCGGGCCAGCCCTTCTCGAGGGCGCCCAGGAGCGGGAGCGCCGCCGTGGTGGCGCCGGTGGCGCTGTAGACGAGCACCTCGCCCTTCGGGCCGTCCCCGGCACGCGCCTCCTTCGCCGGGGCGCACGTTGACGCGAGGCACGCGGCCGCCAGAAACGCGAGCGTCCGGGCGGACGGGCTGGGCCCCGTCGCGGGGCGGCAAGACGCGGGGACGCTCGTGCCGGCGGCCGGCCGGCAGGCGTTGTCTGCGGGACATCTCATGGCTTGGGGCCCTTCGCGGCCGCGGGGGGGCCGCCGGGAGCGGGGGTTGAGGTTTGCGGAAACGGCGGGGGCAGGCTGGTCCGCCAGCGGGGCCGGGAGGGGGAGAGGGGGCGGCAGGGCTCCCGGAGGGGGGCAGGGGAGCCGACGGGCGCGTGAAGCTTGAGGGCGGCGGGACGGACGGGACGGACGGGACGGACGGAAAGGTCGGGAACGGGGAGTGCCGGAGGGGGCAGGGCGGCCCCATCCTTGCCGTTCAGCATCGGGCCCGGCCTCTCGGGCCGGCCCCCTCCTTGCCGTTCAGTATCGGGCCCGGCCTCTCGGGCCGGCCTCCTCCGTGCCCTCTGGCATCGGGCCCGGCCTTCCCAGGCCGGCCCCTTCCGGACCCTCCGGCATCGGGCCCGGCCTATCAGGCCGGCCCCCTCCGTGCCGTTCAGCATCGGGCCCGGCCTCCCAGGCCGGCCCCCTCCGGACCCTCCGGCATCGGGCCCGGCCTATCAGGCCGGCCCCCTCCTTGCCGTTCAGCATCGGGTCCGGCCTCCCAGGTCGGCCCCCTCCGGACCCTCCGGCATCGGGCCCGGCCTCCCAGGCCGGCCCCCTCCGGACCCTTCGGCATCGGGCCCGGCCTCTCAGGCCGGCCCCCTCCGAGCCTTCAGACACCGGCCCCCTCCGCAGATGGCAGGCCGGCGCAGTTCCGGGCCCGTCCCGGGAGGGCCGCCTTCACCCCAGGCTCCCGGCCATGGCTATTTCCTGCCGAACCTCTTCTCCAGCTCGTGGTAGGTGACGGACAGGGAGGACGGCCTCCCGTGGGGGCAGAACCCCCCCGCCTCGGCCTCGTACATGTCCTTCAGGAGCCTCTCCATGTCCTCGCGGGTGAGGTCGTGGCCCGCCTTTATGGCCGCGCGGCAGGCGACAGAGTGGAGCCAGGCCTCGGAGACGTCCCTCACTGTCTCCCCTGCGCCGGCCCCGTCCAGCTGCCCGTAGCTCCCCCTGCAGCCGGAGAGTATCTCGCGGAGGGCCTCGGCGGCGGCCTGCTGGGTCAGGATCCTGGGGATGCCCTTCAGCACCCAGGCGGTCTCCCCGAAGGGTTCCAGGCGGAAACCCAGGTGAGAGAGGGCGTCCCCTATGCGCTCCAGGGCGGCCCTCTCGTGGGGGTGGAGATCGAAGGAGTCGGGGAGCAGCACGTTCCGGGAGGGGAGCCCGTCCCGCTCCATGAGGGTCTTGAGCCTGTTGAAGAGGATCCGCTCGTGGGCCGCGTGCTGGTCTATGATCCGCAGCCCGTCCTGGGCCTCCGCCAGGATGTAGGTCCTGGCCAGCTGGGCAATGGGCCTCAGGCCCGGGGGGCCCCCGCCGTCCAGGACCCGGCTGACGGTGAAGCCGCCGGAGGGTTCGCCGTCCTCGCCCAGGGGCTCGCCGGCGCCGGCCTTCCCCAGGGGCTCGCCGGCGCCGGCCTTCCCAAGGGGCTCGCCGGCGCCGGCCCTGCCTCCTGCCGGGGCGCCGCCGGGAGCGCCGGCCCCCGCGCCGGTGCCGCCATCGCCGTCCCCAGGATCGAAAAGGAAGCCGTCAGTGCCGATGGCGGGTGAGTCCCCCGGGACGCCAGTCCCGGACGGCCACGGCGCACCTGTCCCGGCCTGCCCTTCCGGCCCCGTACCGGTCGATCCAGCCGGCCCGGGAGCGCCATTGATTTCCGGTCCGGAGCCGGTCCCGGACCCGCCCGCAGGCCGGTCCCGGACGGAGGGGCCGGGCAGGCGAGCCCCTCCCCCGGATGCCGGCGCTCCCGGCGCATTCCTGCCCGCCGGGGCGGGGGAGGGGGAGAGCCATCCGGCGCCCGGGGCGCCCGTCATGCGGGGCCCGGCGTAGGACCTCGGGGCGCGCCCGGCCCCGAATCCCCCGGCCGGCCCGCCCCCAGCCCAGGACGAGCCCGTCACGGCGGCGTCCCCGGCGCCCGTCCCGTCTTCCTCGCCGAAGCCGGCGGAGCCCCACTCGTCGTCGGGAAGGGCGTCCTCGGCTCCCGGACTTCCCGGGGATCCGCCCCGGCCCCCCGAGACGGAAGGCGGGGCCGTGACGGCGCGGGCCACGGCGTCAGAGACCGCCGTGAAGACCGTCCCGGGCCTCCTGAATCGCACCTCGGTCTTGGCCGGGTGGACGTTCACGTCCACCTCGGAGGGGTCCAGGTCTATGAAGACGGCCCCGGCGGGGTAGCGGCCCGGGGGCATGGTGCGCCCGTAGCCCTGGATGACGGCCCGGGTCAGGAGCTTGTCCTTGACGGGCCTCCCGCACACGAAGACGAAGAGTCCCGCCCCGGACCTGGCGGTGGCCTCGGGAAGCGTGACCGCCCCGGACACGGTTATGCCGTGCGCGGGGTCCTCGGACCTGAAGTCCGAGAGGCTCCCCGCCAGGTAGCCCACGGCCTCCCTGAGCCTGGCCGCGAGGCCGTCCTCGGGGGACGCCCTCAGGGCCTCCCGCCCGTCCAGAGTCAGGGTGACGGCCACCTCGGGCCGTGAGAGCGCGCAGCGCTGGCAGGCGTCCGTGAGGTGGCCCTCCTCGGTCGGGACGGTCTTGAGGAACTTCCTTCTCGCCGGGGTGTTGAAGAAGAGGTCCCGCACCTCCACGGTGGTGCCGCGGTTCCTGGGGGCCGGCGCCACGGAGAGGATCCTGCCCCCCTCGACCTCCGCTGCCCTGCCCTCCGCGCCGCCCCTGGAGGTGGTGACGGTCATCCTGGACACGGACGCTATGGCCGGGAGCGCCTCCCCCCTGAAGCCCAGGGTCCTTATGTCAGTGAGGTCGCTCGCGGGGTCCAGCTTGCTGGTGGCATGCCGCATGAAGCTCATCTTGAGCTCGCCCTCGTCCATGCCGGTCCCGTTGTCGGAGACCCTTATGAGCCTCTTGCCGCCCTGCTCGCACTCGACGTCTATCCTGTCCGCCCCCGCGTCCAGGCTGTTCTCCACGAGCTCCTTAAGTATCGACCCCGGCCGCTCCACCACCTCCCCCGCGGCGATGCGGTTTATGAGATCGTCGGGCAGGAGCCTTATGCGGCCGGATTCCATGGGTGACTGGCTCCTCCGAGGCCCGGGGCCGGGCGTGTTAGAAGGTTGCGGGAGCGGACGGGGGATCCGGCCTGAGGCCGGGAGTTTGGCATGTCGCGGAAACGGGAGCTGGCATGTTGCCGGGAGGGCCGGAGGCTGCGGAAACGGGAGCCGGCAGTGGGCCGGGAGGGCCGGAGGCTGAGGAAACGGGAGCCGGCAGTGGGCCGGGAGGGCCGGAGGCAGCGGAAACGGGAGCCGGCAGGGGGCCGGGAGGGCAGGAGGCTGCGGAAACGGGAGCCGGCGGCAGGCCGGGAGGATTGCCGCGCGCGTTAGGTGGGAGGCGGAAGGGGGCCAGTGCTGCAGGCGGGTGCCGGTCCGCCGGTTTAGAGGCAGGGGGGGCGGAGTTCGGTCCGGGGGCGCGGGGCGTCCGGCCGGGCAACAGGGGCGCGGGGCGCCCGTCCGAGCGCACGGGGCGCGGGGCGTCCTGGCGAGCGGCCAGGGAGCGGGGTGCCCTGCCGAGTAGCCGGGGCACAGGGAGTGCGTACGGGCTACCTGGGAGCTGGCAGCTATGTACAGACGTGCCCCCGAAAGGGTATAACGGGGCCGGCGGAACGGGCTCCCGGTTCTTTCCGGCCGCGGGGCGCGGTCGTCTGCGTGTGGCGCGGAGGCGGCCTGCGCGCCCAAGAGGCCGGCGGGCGGGTGCCATTATACCTAATTATTCGTTCCTATGGGCTGCCAGGTTAGGGAGGCGCGAGATGAGCTCGGAAGATGTGCCCGCCGCGGGCGCGGGGCCGGACCCCCAGGTCACGGGGTCAGGCGGGGACGTGCCGGAGACGGCGAAGGGAGCCGCAGGCCCGGATTGGGAGGGCACGGGCGCCGAGGACATGGCCGAGGAGGGCGTGGAGAAGGCCGAGGCCGGGGTCGACTGGTTCTTCGTCCTGACCGCGCCCGTCACCAGCCTGAGGGACAAGACGATGATCCTGGACGTCCAGGGCATGAGCGTCGTCCCGGCCTTCGCCTCCAGGGAGGAGGGCGTGGCGTTCCTCGGGCGCCTCGCGCCCCCGGAGGAGTACGCTGTCCAGGCCATGCATCTCCAGGACATCCGCGAGTTCATGGAGTCCCAGGGGACGGCGGCCGTGCTCCTGGACGGCGAGGGCAGGCTCGTGCGGGCCCTGGCGGGCGACCCGGTGCCAGACGGCGAGGGCGGCGGCGGTTCCGGGGGCGACGGCCGGGACGGCTGAGGGCCGTGACTGCTTGTCACGAAATTGTTTCAGGGGCTACGGCACGGAGGATACCACGACATGCAGCCGTGCTGCATGACGAGGCTTTCATGAGTCGGGGTGCCCCCTGGCCGCATGAGGGTGCGGGATCAGTCCCTGACGTGCCGTGCTCCTGCGGACGGGGACGTTCCGGAGGGGGGCCGGTCCAGGGACGGGGTTTGCCCGTGACGGCCTATCGGCCGGCGGATGAGGATTCCTGTTCCGTCGGGAACGCCGGGGAAGGCGGAGGAGCCGTCGTCCGGGGATACGCCCGTGGGTGGCCTCCGGGCCGGCGGAGGAACCGTCGTCTGGGGTGACGCCCCTGGCTGCCTGCGGTCCTGCGGAGGGTGCGGGCCCGGACAGGCCAACCGGCACCTGTGGCCTGCCCCGGGACCGCTGTCTGGCATTGGTGCTACATGACCGTTGTCTGGCACTCGTGCTAATTTGGAAGCTCCTCCCAGGAAACTCCTCTCCGGATGCCAATGTCTTCAGCCTGTCGATCAGGGCGGGAGTCCAGGTTCCCTGGCGGCCCTCCCCCCTTAGCCGCCATGACCTCCTGCCGTCAGGGAGGCACTTCAGAGCTGTTATTGGGGGAGACCTGAACGGTTGAACTTGCAGAACTGAACGGAAACCCATGCAAATGGACGATTGAATCTGACCGGGTACAAGTCGGCACCTGGTGTCGCGACCGGAGCCGGAGATTCCTGAGCCCCGAGGCAGAAATCCTTTGCCCAGGTCGATTTATGTGCTATCATGCCGATCGTGGAGGATCTGTTGCTATGACAAATCCAAATGCTGAAACTGCTGAGGGCCTCTCCGACGTCACTGGCGAGTCTGCCGGACAGATCTCCTTTGAGCAGCTGCTCAAGACTCTTGGGTCTGCGTCAGCTGCCCAGAGGGCTTCTTACCGAAGACTGCTGGTGCTGGACTCCGCTGACGCGGACGGGACCGAAGGAGTCAGCCGGGCTCTTCAGGTTGCCGTTTCGCCGGAGGCCGGGGTCCACTGGGTCACAAGACATCAGTTCGCTGTCGGCATCGCCATCACGGTGGCCGTTGCCTTTTTCGCCGTATTGTTCAGTTTTGCCCTGTACTCCCTGGACAGCAGGATAGACTCCCTGGACAACAGGCTGAATCTGTTGACGAGCGCTGTTTCCGGACTGTCTAAGGAAGTCGCAGACTTGCGGGTGGAAACGACTCAGAAAATCTCGAGTCTGGAGTTGAGCATAGAGAGAATGCGGGTTGAAATGAACCAGAGAATCTCGGGGTTGGAGTTGAGTATAGAGAGACTGCATCGAGATATGGGATCAGCATCGGGCGCGAGCCGCGAGCAGACCAGGCCGCCGGGCGATCCTGCCCGCGCGGGGAGTCCAGGCCGGAGCGCCCCGCCTGACCCCGAACCGGAGGTGCCGGCTCCCGAGTGACCGCCTGACACGACTGCGTCCGCAAGCAAGCCTCCACTGGGGCACACAGACCGGCTCCGGCCCCTCAGGTCCGTCCTGCCCCACTTCACTACTGACGGTGCCAGGACGGGCACGAACGCTTCCAGTTGCGGGGGGCCTTGCCTTCATGGCCACCTGCCGGCGGAGAGGTGCCTGAGCCGCCACTCACGGGGAGCACGGAGCGATGGGGCTGGCTGACTGGTCATGCTTGCGGCCTGAAATCCCGGAAGATTTTGTAACTGCACACTTTTGATTCCAGAATCTGCAAAAGTTGTAACTGTTCGGGTGTACCCCCAAGAGGAGCTCAACAGGGGGCCTTTTCAATCGAAATGGCCTCTGCAGAAACTCTTCCCCTCCACATGAAGTATCCATTGTTGACTCTAAACATTAATGGGTCCTCACCTGGGCTCTCCTCCTCCGAAAAGTCCCTCAAAAGAGGGGTGCCTGAACAGTTGCCAAAATTTAATGTTCTTTCTCATACAATTTAATAAGCCCAATTCAATTCAAGACTTGTATAGCAGACTGCAACATTGAGAATATTAAAATTCAATACTGAACTAGTGAATATCAACAAGGAGAAACAACATAGAAGTAGCTAACTTGTTCTCTTAAGTGTAGTAACAATTTTGTAACGACAGGAATTTCCTGTTGAAAAGGGGGAAGGTGGCGTGATTTGAAACAATTTCAACAAAATTGGTGCCAGCTACGGCTCCAGAGATAACTCTGGCAATGGATCCAAGATCGTCATCTGCTGAACGGCCAACGACAACACGGGCTTCAAATACGGAAAATGATGCTCGGCTGAATCCAGCAAGGGAATCAAGATCGCCACCTGTTACTCGGCAATGATTGGCGATGTGAAAAAAAATTGACGAAGGATACAAGATAATCACATGTTGCATGGCCAAAACTGGCTGGGCACCAAGATAATCGCCTGCTTCACGGCCAATGCAGTTAAGAAATGTAAATTCAAAATTTCGAAATGAAAATTATGTAGTTGCAAAATCCATAGGGATTTCAGGTTGCAGAACTCATCGGCAACCCCCATGGATATGCGGTGTTGTCTTGGCAGATACCGGCCTCCGACTGGTGTCGCAACTGGAGCCGGAGATTCCTGAACCACCGGTGACAAAAATCCTTAGCCCGGGCCGATCTGTGTGCTGCCATGCAAGACACGGGAGGAACCGTTGCCATGACAAGTCCAGTCGCAGAACCGGCCAGGGGCCTCTCCGACGTCACAGGCGAGTCTGCCGGACAGAGCTCTATGGAGCAGTTGCTCGAGAGTCTCAGGTCGGCGCCAGCTGCCCGGAGGGCTTCTTTACGAAGACTGCCGTACCCCACGAACGCGGACGGGTCCGTAGGAGAAAGGCAGGCTCCTAAGGCTGCCGTTTCGCCGGAGGCCAAGGACCGCTGAGTCACAGAGTATCAGTCCGCCGTCGGCATCGTCATCTCGGCAGCCGTTGTCAGTTTCGCAGTATTATTCTTTTTCGCCCTGTACTCCCTGAACAGCAGGATAGGCTCACTGGACAAGAGGATAAATCTGTCAACGACCATTACGGAAACCAGGTTCAGCTCTCCGAAAGACAGTATGTCTGATCTGTCCAGGGAAGTCTCAGACTTCCGGGTGGAAACTGCTCAGGCAATCGCGGGTTTGAAGTTACCCATAGAGAGAATGCGGGTGGAAACTACTCAGACACTCGCGGGTTTGAAGTCAAGCATAGACAGACTGCTTCGAGAGATGGACGCGCGGTCAGCGTCAGGAGCGAGCCGCGAGCCGTCCAGGCCGCAGGACGATCCTGCCCGCGCGGGGAGTCCAGGCCGGAGCGCCCCGCCTGCCGCCGGACCTGAGGCGCCGGCTCCCGAGTGACCGCCTGACCCCGCCTGCGTGCGCGAGCAAGCCTTCGCTGGGGCACAGACCGGCTCCGGCCCCTCGGGCCCGTCCTGACCCCGCCTCACGGCAGAAGGGTGCAGGCAGGCCCGAACGGTTCAAGCTGCTGGGAGCCTTCAGAGCCTCCCTTCCGCAGGGGAGAGGTGCCTGAGCCGCCATTCAGGGGGAGCACGGAGCGACGGAGGCCGGCTGGGACAGCCGGCCTGCTCGGGCGTGACGCCCCGTCCCTTCCTCGGTCCTCACCTCGCTCGGCTGCCGCCGCTCCTGACACGTCCCGGCGTGGGGGACGGCGTCAAGTCTAATTCCTTGATTTTACAGCATATCTTTTGATTTCTGTCAGGCGTTTGAGGGGGAATGCCCGTGACCGGGCCCCGGAAAGCGACGGCGGAACGCCCATTATTTCTCGCGCTAGCATTTTGTTCTCCACTTTTTTGGCAAAACAGCGGGAATGTCCAACATGTGCTGAATTCGCCATGGCTTTCAAATTGCGGCATTTCGCCATGTCACAATCGAAGTAATCGGCCAGCCTGCGCTCAGAACATCCTATATCCCGCCGAGGCGGCATTCCCTGAAACGTCTCCTCCACTTCCCTTCCGCTCTGGCGAGTATCATAATATGCCATTTCGCGATCTCGCCGCAGCTCATCCCCGGAAGCCTCTCCCAGGAAGCTCCTCCCAGGAAGCTCCTCCCAGGATGCCTCACCCCGGAAGCCTCTCTCAGGAAGCTCCTCCCCGGAAGCTTCTCTCGGGATGCCTCTCCCCGGAAGCTCCTCTCGGGATGCCTCTTCCCGGAAGCTCCTCTCGGGATGCCTCTCCCCGGAAGCTCCTCACGGGCTTTCCGGCAGGGGCGCTGAAAAACTATCATGGCCTTATCGGAGCGACTCATGACCGTGCCAGACACATCATTCTTTCCGCCTGACGCCCCGGTGCTCCTGACCGGTGCCACAGGCTTCCTGGGACGCAGGGTCCTGGAGCTCCTCCTGGAGGACGGCTGGAAGGTGCGGGCCCTGGCCAGGAGGCCGGCCCCCGAGCTGGAGGCGCTGGGCGCGACGGTCGTCCGGGGGGAGCTGGAGGACAGGGTGTCGCTGGACACCGCCGCCTCCGGGGCTGCGGCAGCCGTCCACTGCGCGGCGAAGACCGGGGTCTGGGGCCCGCTGTCCGAGTACGTGAGGGCCAACTTCCACGGCACCCGCAACATGCTGGACGCGGCCAGGAAGGCGGGGATTGGCGTCTTCGTCCATGCCTCCAGCCCCAGCGCCGTGTACGACGGTCGCGATCTCGAGGGCATAGACGAGGGCTACCATGCCCTCCCACCGAAACGTTTCCCCTACGCGCTCTCCAAGGCCATGGCCGAGAGGGATGTGCTCTCCGCGGCGTCCCCCTGGTTCAGGACGGCCGCGCTGAGGCCGCATCTCGTCTGGGGGCCGGGGGACACCCACTTCCTCCCCAGGCTCCTGGCCATGGCCAGGGCCGGGAAGCTCAGGCTGTTCAGGGGCGGACCATACCTGGTGGACCCCACCTACATAGACGACGCGGCCCGAGCGCATCTCGTGGCGCTCAGGAGCCTCATGCGGGGCGACGCCGCCTCCGGGAAGGCGTTCTTCCTGGGCCAGGGGGAGATCGTTGACTCCCGCGACTTCATAAACCGGCTGCTCGGGGCGGGCGGCCTCGCCCCCGTCGTCCCCTCCGTCCCGCCCCTTCTGGGCAGGGCCGCCGCCAGGATGGCAGAGCTGGCCTGGAAGCTCCTCCGCCGGAAGGGAGAGCCCCCCGTCACCCGCTTCACCGCACTCCAGCTCACCACCAGCCACTGGTTCAGCCTCTCCCGCGCCAGAGACATCCTTGGCTACGTGCCTGCGGTGACCCAGGCCGAGGGCATGAGGAGACTCGCCGAGAGCCTGGCCGCAGGGCGGGGCCCGGAAACGGGCGGCCAGCCCGGCGCCGGCCCGCATGCCGGCCCGGCTGGGGGAAGCGCGTAGGGCACAGGCCTCCAGGACGGCACGGCGGGGGGGGGAGCCTGTCGTGCGCCGACCCCCGGGCCGGCCAGGCGGGGGAGGCCAGCCCGGCATCGGCCCGCAGGAGGGCCAGGAGGGGGGAAGCCCGTCGTGCGCCGGCCCGCAGGCCGGCTCGGTTGGGGGGGGAGCGCGTAGGCACAGGTCTCCAGGACGTCACGGCGGGGGGGGAGCCTGTCGTGCGCCGACCCCCGGGCCGGCCAGGCGGGGGAGGCCAGCCCGGCATCGGCCCGCAGGAGGGCCAGGCGGGGGGAAGCCCGTCGTGCGCCGGCCGGCAGGCGGGCCAGGAGGCGGAGGCGCTTCCGGGTGATGTCAGGAGGAGGGGTGCGTCCCCGCAGGGGCCCTGGCTGAGATGGGGGGCGGGCTACCACTTGCTCTCGTCGAGGACGCGTTCGCTCTTGCTGACGATGACCGAGCCGACCATGTCGCCGGTCACGTTCAGGCAGGTGCGCCCCATGTCGAGCAGGGCGTCGATGCCGAGAATCATGGCGTAGGCGGCGGCTACGGCAGAGCCCTCCGTCACCGTGAGGTCGACCGACTCGAGCACCATGAGGAGCATGATCGAGCCGGCGCCCGGCACTCCGGCAGTGCCGACCGCTGTCAGAGTGGCGGTGATCATGACGGTCAGCTGCTGGTCGAATGTCAGCGGCTGGCCCGTGGCGAAGCCGATGAACATGGCGCAGACGGCCAGGTAGATGGCGGTGCCGTCCATGTTGATCGTTGCGCCCACCGGCAGGGTGAAGGAGGAGACGGAGCGCGGCACGCCCATGCTGTCCTCGCTCACGCGCATGGTGACCGGCAGGGTGCCGTTGGAGGAGCGGGTCACGAAGGCGGTGAGCGAGGCGGGATACGCGCCCCTGAGGAATTTCAGGAAACTCAGCCTGGAGACCAGGCGCAGGAGCACCCCGTAGCCTATGATCAGGTGGAGGGCGAGGCCGACGTACATGGTCAGGGTCACGTAGAGCAGCGTGCCCACGGCTTTAGGGCCCTGCTGGGCGAAGACGGCGGCGATTAGCACGAACACGCCGACAGGCGCGTACTGCATGATGCCGCGCACGACCTTGTACATGGTTTCCGCGCAGGCGGAACACAGTTCCAGGAGCCTGTCGGCGCCGGCGGCCAGCTTCTCGTCGCTGGAGTCGCGCAGGACGGCCAGCGCGATGCCGAAGACCAGGGCGAAGAAGATGATGGGCAGCACGTCGCCCCTGGCGAGCGACTCCGCCGGGTTGGTGGGCACGATGTCCAGAAGGATCTGGGACAGGGGCGGCGCGTTTGCCGTCTCGCCCGTCACGGCGGCGTCTCCGACAATGCCCATGTTGAGCCCTGGACGGAAGATGTTTGCCAGGACAAGGGCGATGGCCACGGAGATGAGACTGGTAACGATGTAGTACACGAACGTCTTCAGGCCGACGCGGCCGAGCTGGCTCGGGCTGATGCTGGCCGCGCCCGTGACGAGCGAGAACAGGATGACCGGCACGACGATCATCTTGAGAAGGCGGATGAAGAGATCGCCAAATATCCTGGTGTTGTCGACGAAGACGGCGGCGGCGTCCGGCACGGCGCCCAGGACGCAGCCGCAGACGGTGCCCAGGAGGAGGCCGGCCAGGATGCGCCTGAGCAGGCTGACGCGGAAATACCTGGACAGAAGTCCGGACTGTTCTCTATTTTGGCTCATTCGCTGCTCCTGCACGGTTCGGGCGTCCGGGCTCTGCGGGCGGCGTCTGCGGCGGGCCGGGCCGCGCTCCCGCGTCGGGGGCCGTGCCGCGTCCGTTCTCCTTATCGAGCTGCCGGTCGGCATCTGCGGCTCCGGGCCGCACTAACCCGGACTGCGGGCCGGCAGGGGACACGGCGGGACCGCGTCTCCAGACCTGCGGGCGAGGGTTCCGGAGCCGAGGCGACCGCGGAGCGCTCCCACGCAGGAGCCGGTCGCGGAGCGCACCGGCGTACTGTGCCGGTCGCGGGGACTGGGCGGGAAAGCAAGGGGACGCACGCACCCGATTCGCGGCCGGCGCAGGAAGCAAGTGCCGACGTCTCTCAGTCTTGCGATTTGCCGATATTACCTGCAAAATCGCCTATTTTCAAGATTTTGTACTGTTTACGGGGGGCAGGGATGAAGACGGTAAGGAGGAGTGGGGTTGATGGCCGTCATGCGGCGGAACTTGAGAGGGAGGCCTTCATGAGGGAGGACTGGGGGTGACGGCCGTCATGCGGGGTGACCGGGGGGAGGATGGCCGTCATGAGGGTGGACTGGGGGAGACGGCCGACATGCGGGGTGACCGGGGCGAGGTGGGCCGT